>JAQUPP010000001.1:0-320115 GCA_028716665.1 Patescibacteria group bacterium
GCGTTTTAGCGCAAATAGGTTACCCCATTCGGAAATCTCCGGATCAAAGGTTGCTTGCCACCTCCCCGAAGCTTATCGCAGGCTGCTACGTCCTTTATCGGCTTTTGATGTCTAGGCATCCACCACATGCTCTAATTTTCTAATTCACCACTTAACTCACAAAAAATATTTTGTGAAAAAACTTACTTTAATTTAAATTGGACGATATTGATACATTACTCTATTTCTATTTTCGATTATTAAATTGTCAAAGTACTGAGGAAACTCTTTAAATTTTAGAGTCTGAAAGACGAATAAAATTTTACTAGAGTTTCGCTCACCCTGTTAAATAATTTCGCCTCTGGCGAAATTCCCGCTCTGCGGGATTTAATAGGGTTCTTTATTTTATTTTTAAATTTTCTACGATTTTCAATCTTTAAAATTTTCACAAGATAAAACAAAAAACCGCTTCAAGCGGTTTTTAAACTGCCCAAAAAGGACAGCAAAATCAGCCGCTTAATTGTAGATTGTTTGAAAAAACAATAATGTTTTGTTTTATAATTTTTAACATTTTAAAAATTGTTGTAATAGGTACTATACAAAAAATGGCAAAATAAGTCAATGTGGATATTACACAATACTGTGGATAAGTTGTTATAAAATATTTTTAATCAATTTTTCTGTTTTTCTTCCTTAAAATATCCCTCTAAACAACATTTTACCATTTCTTTCTTGGCATGTAATTCTACTTTTACCCATGGCTCATCTTTAAAAAATTCTGTAATTTTCTCAGCTTTCTAAAAAATCAGCCCATTTATTAACATTTATTAAATTGGAGCTTCCTTATGCCAATTGCCATTAGTAATTTCAAATGATTATCACTTTCTTTTTCTAGATTTTCTTTAGCTCTTTTATAAGTTTCTGTTCTCAAAAAATTTTCTACTTCTTTTTCGGTTTTAAATTCTTCTATAACTTTATCATCATCCCATTTCTCTTTAATAATAAATTTTTGTTTAAACAATAATCTTTTTCTTTCAACACAATATCCTGTATTGCCCACCATTCTTACATATTTAAGACCATCAGGCCCTATTACTTCCAAGTCTGGTAGCTGTATGAATTCCTTATCATCTTTCATTGCTTTGAAGATAGGAAATTGTATTTCATATCTTAATTCTTGCAAAGCTTTTTCAATAAATTCTTCCCTAAAAAGATCTAACTTTTTTTGGGTGTTCTCAGATTCTTTTATTTCTTCTTCCGTATTTTTATCAAAATTTATCTTTTCAGCCTCATTATATATTTTTTTCTCAACTTCAGGATGATTTGAAATTATTTTTATTTCTTGATCAATTTCAGTTTGACGCTTTTCTAAATTATCAACTAAAATTTTAAGCTCATTCAATTCCTTGATATCATTAGGATCTTTTAAATCTCCCTGTTTCTGTAAAGAATCAAAATAACCCAAACTTTCCTGAGCAGTTTTGAGTAATCCATCATTTTTTTGAGCTTCTGTAATCAGAGATTCTCGATCAATAATTTTTAATTCAATATTTTTTTCTTGCTCTCCTTTTTTTGTTTCAAGTCTTGTCTTTAATTTTGTCGCTAAATCTTCAGGATTATTAATCCCTATATCTTTTGATGACGGTCCACCTTCTCTATTCATATATTTACCTCATTAAGATTGTTTTTAAACAATCTTTAATTTATTATATATCTACTATTATTTAAGCACATTTTTTAGTTTTTGTCAATCCCTCACCCTTCGGTGATAATGCTCGTCCCGCATTTTCCTAATTAATTTTTTTAAAATATAAGTAAACTCTCTTAAATCAATGGTAAATTAAATAAATTAGTAAAATACTGGCTCGCATCTGGAAAATGACATCACCGAAGGGTGAGGGATTTCTTCCCTAAACACGCTTTAATAAAGGCCTTAAACAAAGGATGTGGCTCCAAAAATCTTGATTTATATTCCGGATGAAATTGCGTGCCGACAAAAAACGGATGATTGTTTAATTCAATCGCCTCCACCAATTTATCGTCCGGCGAAGTGCCGCCGATTATTAAACCGTTTTTAACCATCATCTCCCGATATTTATTGTTAAATTCATAGCGGTGGCGATGTCTTTCAAAGATTTTTTCTTGTTGATAAATGTTATAAATTTTTGTTCCTTTTTTTAAAGCGCACGGCCAAGCTCCCAATCTGATTGTTCCGCCGTATTGTTTTTTGGCCAAATATTCTTTTTGATTCGGCATAATATGAATCACCGGATACGGAGTTTTTGGGTCCGCTTCTTCGGAATTCGCTTTTTTTAATTTGCAAATATGACGGGCAAATTCAATCACGGCCATTTGCATTCCATAACACAAACCGAAATACGGTTTTTTCTTTTCCCGGCAATATTGAATCGCCTTAATCATTTCTTCCGAACCGCGCGAACCCCAACCTTGAGGCACAATCACGCCGTCCAATTTTTCCAAAATTTTTATTCCTTGGCTGGCGATTTCGTCCGTGCTGATCCAAACAAAATTCGGTCTACAATTATTGATCCAGCATCCGTGTTTAACCGCTTCAATCACTGAGATATAAGAATCGCTTAAAATAAATTGTCCGGTTCTAAAATATTTTCCCACCAATCCAATATTAACCGTTTTTTTGGCGTTTTTCATTATTCTGGCCGCCTTGGTCCATAATTTCAAATCGCCCTTGCGCGTTTTTAAATTAAATTTTTCCAAAATTTTCGTGCCCAGTTTGTCTTTTTCAAAATTCATCGGAATATCATAAATAGAAGTGACATCCGGCGCGGAAATAACGTCGTTTTCATTAAGATTGCAAAAAATTGAAATTTTTCTTTTTCTTACTTTATCCAATGGCATTGATGCTCGAGCTAAAATAAAATCCGGCTGAATACCGGCCGAATTGAGAGTTTTTACCGCCTGCTGAGTCGGTTTTGTTTTCATCTCACCGATTTTTGACGGAACCGGCAAGAAAGAAAGCATTATAAAAATGACATCTTGAGGTGATTTCAAATGCATCATTCTGGCTGCTTCCAAAAAAAGCATATTCTGATATTCGCCGACCGTGCCGCCGATTTCAATAATCATGATTTCCGATTTGGTCGCTCTGACCGCTTTCTTAATCCGGTCAATCACTTCATTCGGAATGTCCGGCACCACTTCAACGCACCGGCCGCCATATTCCAAATTTCTTTCTCTGTTGATCACGGATTGATAAACACTGCCCGTGGTCATGTAATTCGTTTTGTAAATATTTTGATTTAAAAATCTTTCGTAATTGCCGAGATCTTGGTCTGTCTCAAGCCCATCTTCGGTCACAAATGCCTCGCCGTGTTCCATCGGATTCATCGTACCGGCATCAACATTAATGTAAGGATCAATTTTAATCGCCGAAACGCGATAACCCTTGCTTTGCAAAATTTTGGCGATTGAAGCAACGGCAATCCCCTTACCGACCCCTGACATTACCCCGCCCATCACGAAAATGTATTTTGTTTTCATATATTTATTTTATTTCTTTTTCAGTTAATATTTTAATTTTATGTTTTTTCAGAAGAGCGGCAAAAACGCCGTCGCCTTTGATTAATTTTCCGGAAAAAGTGCCGTCATAAACCATTCCCGAACCGCAAGACGGAGATTTTGATTTTAATATCGCTTGTTTGCAATTTACCATTTGAGCGATTCTTAATCCAATCTCAGCTCCTCTCTCAAATTCTATGGTTACGTCTTTTTTATTTTTTGTAAAAACTTTATCACCCTTTTGTTCAGCAGGCAATCTGGGCGTTGTTAACCCGCCAAACTGTCCAGGGCAAACCGGGATTGCCTTGCCGCGTTTCACTAAATCAATAACCCTGCGACAAGGTTTCGCACTGCCGTCCCATCTGCATTTTATTCCCACTAAACAAGCGCTGACTATTTTCATATATTTAAATAATTTTAAATGTTTTACGAATATTTTCAAATGTAATTTTTTTGATTTGTTTTTTACTCAGTCCGATGCTTGGTAAAAATTTTTCCGTGAAATTTTTATAAAGATACAAAGAAGGATAACCCGGACAATATGGCGAAAATAATTTTTCACCAATGATATGCGGCGCGTGATCGGTTTCTATCCAGTCTATTTTACCGTCTTTCAAATATTTTCTTAATTTTTTAACGTCTTTTTTGTCTCTGAGCGGCGGATTTGTGGTATAAAGCAAACCATCGGGTTGTTTTAACATCTCATTGCTCCACAAAATATGATGCGGCGTCACACCGCAAGTAATTTTTATTTCTTTTCTCGCTCGATCAATTAATTCCACGGATTCCGGACATGAAACATGGCAAATATACAAAGTTCCTTTAAAATTTGTTTGTTTGGCGAATTTTATTTGATCTTTAACAGATTCTATTTCAGCCTTCTTTGGCCTGGCAAAACAATGCGTGATCGGTTTTAAAGGATTCCAAAGTTTTGGTTTTAAAAAACTTTCTTTTTCGCAATGAACAGCCAACACGCCTTTGTATTCAAATTCAGAAAGAGTTTTATATATTTTTATTTGATCTTTAACGCTGATAATCGCCAGATTTCCTGCTGATTTTCCGGCATATAATTTAAAACCGATAACTTCGCGATATTTATCATAACACTTTATCGCCTCTTTCAATTGTTTTCTATTCGCGGTCAAACCGATATATAAATAGTAGTCGTTTTTTCTGTTTTTAGGAACGAGTTTTAGTCTCGCCTTAACATCTTTTTCAAATAAAATCGGCGGAGTGGTATTAGGCATGTCAAAAATTTTATTCACGCCCTGTTCATCGGCAATTTTAAAAACATGCTCTATGGTTTCTTTATATGCTTGTTTGCCATCGCGGCAATGCACATGCGGATCTATGATCATAAAAAAATTTATATCTTCGCTAAATTCAATTTTTGGCGGCGATAGTAAAATAATTTTACTATTTCACTTGATATAAAATAAGCAATCACCAGGCCGAAAACAATTAAGACATAATTAATCGGCGGCGCGGCAAAATGGAAAAATTTCTGGCCCAAACCGGTAAAAGGCAAAATGACGATAAAAATAGCATCCAAGACAACAAGAAGCGTTAAAGTTAAACTTGGTCTTTTTGTTTTTAAGAAAAAATGCCTGGTTCTGACAATAAAAAGGAGGGCCAATTCAGTAAGAATACTTTCAATAAACCAAAGAGTTTGCATAAATGCCGGCTTGATGCCATGAAAAATTCCAAAAAATATAAAATCAAAAGCCGTGCTGACTAAAGCTAGAATTATTATCAAACCGATAAAATTGCTAAGCCGGGAAGTTTTTGGTTTTTTAAGTTCTTCGGTATCAACCGTGTCGGAAGCAATGGCAATCAAAGGAAAATCCGATAAAAGATTGCCAAGCAATATTTGAATCGGCAGCATTGGCAAAAAAGTGATAAACAAAGAAATTACGGCGATTGAATAAAAATTGCCGAAATTGCTCGCCATGGCGCATTTTATGTATTTATTGATATTTGAAAAAATCTTTCGCCCGTTTTTAATGCCGTCAATAAGCACTCTTAAATCTTTTTCGAGCAAAATTACGTCAGCCGCTCCCCTCGGAACATCAGCTGCTTCTTGAACAACGATTCCGACATCAGCGATTTTTAAAGCCGGCGTATCATTCAACCCCTCGCCCAAAAATCCGACTTCAAATTTTTTCTGGAGAGATTTGATGATTTTTAATTTTGTCTCAGGAGAAATTCTGGCAAAAATGAAAAATTTCAAACAAGCTTCGTCAAATTCTTTTTCCGGCAAAGAATCCAAAACTTTTCCTGAAATAACTTCACTTACGTCTCTAACCAACCCAACTTTGTGAGCAATATGCCCGGCCACTTCTTTGCTGTCCCCTGTGATCATTTTTATTTGAATGCCTAGTTTTTTCGCCGTCTGAATCGCTTCTTTCGCCGTTTCTTTCAATGGGTCAACAAAACAAAAATATCCCAAAAAAGTCATATTTTCTTCGCTTTTTTCCGAATATTCTCCTTTTAATTCTTTATAAGCAATGGCCAAAATTCTTTTTCCTTCGCGTCCATGATTTTCAATTTCTTTTTGCACTTCGCTTTTTTCTTTTCCGTATTCAAATTCCGAAGATAAATCCAAAATAATTTCCGGCGCGCCTCTGACAATAAGAAAACATTTTCCTTCTTTATCTTTTACTACCATGGTGTTTCTTAAACGCTCTGATTCAAAAGGAATAAATGAAACTTTCTTGAAATTTTTTAAATTTAAACGAACACTTGGAGAAGATTTTTCGTAAAGAGAAAAATCAAATGCGTTCAAGCTGTTTTGAGCGCCGTCTTCAATGTAATGAGAAGCGAGAAGACCGTAAAGAAAAAGTTTTTCTTTATCTTGGGCAAAAATTTCTTCAAGTTCAAGTTTGTTTTTAGTCAAAGTGCCGGTTTTATCAGTGCATAAAATTTCAATATTTCCCAAATCTTCAACCGCGGAAAGTCTTTTGACAACCACTTTTTCCCTGGCCAATCTTAATGCTCCACTGGAAAAAGAAAAAGTAATAATTAACGGCAATGCCTCCGGAATAATACTCACTATCAAAGCAATGGAAAAAATCAAGAAATCAAAAATATTCTTCGTTCCCTTGATCATCAAATTCGCCAAAAAAATCAAAAGAACAGCCGTTATAACCGTTCTCAATATGATTTTATAAAATTTTAAAATATCTTTTTCAAAAACGCTTTCCCTAGTTATGCCTGAAACCAATTTCGTAATTTCACCGAAAGCTGTTTGTTTGCCCGTGCCCACCACTATCCCTTCGGCTTCGCCGGAAGAGACTGAAGTTCCGGCAAAAATAATATTTTTCGCTTCAAAAACTTCTTTGGTTTCCGCGGAAAGAGGATTTAAAATTTTACCGAGATGAATTGATTCGCCGCTTAAAACCGATTCATCAACCAAAAAATCATCTGTTTCCAAAACTCTTAAATCAGCTGGAACAATACTGCCTGTTTCAAGAAGAACTATATCGCCCGGAACCAAATATTTTTTATCAATGACTTTTTCCATTCCGTCTCGACGAACTCTCACCTTGGACGGAATAAACTTTTGCAAAAGCGAAATGGCTTTTTGGGCTTTCGCTTCTTGAAAAAATCCGAAAGAAACATTGATAAAAATAAAAGCGAAAAGAACCAAAGCGTCAACTTTTTCGCCAACCGCGAGAGCAATTAATCCGGCAATAAAAAGCAAATAAAAAAATGGCGATTTGAATTGCCTTAAAAAAATATCAAGCAAACCGTTTTCTTTGGCTTTTAATTCGTTAAAACCGTAAGTTTTCAAGCGGCTTTCCGCTTCTTGATCAGAGATTCCGTTTTGGCCGGTTTTCAGCGCTTCAAAAGTTTCTTGAATATTTTTAATTGTATATTGAGGAAAATTCATTTTTTCACTTTAATAAAAGAAGAGACAAAACCAATAAGCCCAAAACTATTCTATAATAGCCGAATGGCGTAAAATTTTTTCGCTGAATATATTTTATCAAAAAAGCTATTACTGCCCAAGCCACCAAAAAAGAAACAACAAATCCGGTTGAAAGAATAAGAATATCCATTTTGCTCATTGCCATTCCGTATTTTAACAAACTATAACCTGAGGCGGCAACCATGGTCGGGATGGCCAGAAAGAAAGAAAATTGCACGGCCAATAAGCGCGAAGCGCCCAGAAGCATGGCGCCGATAATAGTCGCAGCCGAACGCGATATGCCGGGGATCATGGCTAAACATTGAATCAAGCCAATCAAGAGCGCGATTTTATAACTCATTTTTGCCACTGAAAATATTTTACTTTCTTTTTTTCTTTTTTCAATGATAATCAGCAAAACGCCGCCGATTATCAAAGCCAGAGAAACAGTCAGTAACCCGAATAATTTTTTTTCAATAAAATCGCCCAAAAGCGCGCCTAAAATTATAGCCGGCACAACTCCGACAATTGTTTTTTTCCATAAATCAATAACTTCCGCTTGCTTTTCTTTGTTATGACTGAATGGCCATAATTGCTTTCTAAAATAAAAAATAACGGCGAAAATCGCGCCGAGCTGAATAACCACATCAAACATTTTTGTAAAATCTTGGCTGAAATAAATCCAGCGATTAACAATAATCAGATGGCCGGTTGAAGAAATAGGCAAAAATTCCGTTATGCCTTCAACCACTCCCAAAATAATCGCTTTAAAAAAATCAAACATATTTTTATTTTTCTTTTAGTGAAATTAGAGCAATCTCCAATTCTCTCATATGTGCTTTTTCGAGGTCAATTCCATAGTGATTAGCAATCCTAATAATCATAAAAAATATATCGGACAACTCATTACCAATCTCATCTTTTGAAGCCTTATTATAGTTAGGATTATCCATTCTTTCGGCAAGATAATATTTCTCCAGAACCATAACATTCTTACTAAGCTCGCCAATCTGCTTCGTAAGTTCAATGATATTACCTTCTATTCCCCACTCCCGTTGTTCAACTTTTTTAAAAGCATCAATGACTTCATTGGTTTTTTGCACAACCTCTTTAAATGTTAAATCTGACATATTTAAAAATTTAATCGTTAATTTTTTCAGCTGCGTGGGTTCCGGCTGCGTAACCGGTACTCCAGCAAATTTGAAGATTATATCCGCCGGTCGGACCGTCAAGATCCAAAATTTCGCCGGCAAAAAACAAATTATCAATAATTTTAGATTTCATTGTTTTTGAATCCACTTCTTTCAAACTGACGCCGCCGCTGGTCGCGATCGCCTGATCATATCCCATTAATCCCACCACTGACACTTTCATTTCTTTTAAAAGATGAACTAAAATTTTCCTCTCTTCTTTGGTAATGGCGTTAATTTTCGTATTGGCAATAATTCCGGATAATTTGATTATCACGCCGATCATTTTTTTGGGAACAAGCTGAGGCAGATAATTTTCAAAATTTTTATTCGCGTTTTCCTGAAAATCTCTTTTTAACCGCTCGTCAAGATGCTTGAAATCAAGCGCCGGCTTGAAATCAATTTCAATCTCCACTTCTCCCTTTTTAAGAAGTTCTCCAATTTCCCTGCTCGCATCAAGAATAATCGGACCGCTTAATCCAAAATGAGTAAAAATCATTTCGCCGAAACGAGTGGCTTGTTTTTTATTATTTTGAAAAATATTAATCGCGACATTTTTTAAACTCAATCCTTGCAAATATTGAATCCAAGATTCATTGGTTCTGATAGGAACAAGCGTCGGATCTGTTTCAGTAATAGTATGTCCCATTCTTTTTGCCCATTGATAACCGTCGCCCGTTGATCCGGTGGTCGGATAAGATTTTCCGCCCGTGGCGATAATATAATTGCGCGCCTGAACAAACCCGTCTTTTAATTTTATTTTTTCAATTCGGTTATTTTCCAATTTAAAATCAAAAATTTCCGACCCGTAAATAAATTTAACTTTGTTTTCTTTGAGATATCTTTGTAAAACTTTCAACACATCTTCCGCCTGGTCAGATGTCGGAAAAACTCTTTTTCCTCTTTCCGTTTTAAGCGGCAAATTATGAGATTTGAAAAATTGCATTGTTTCTTCCGGACCAAAACAAGCCAATGATGAAAATAAAAACTTTCCGTTCGCGCCGATTTTTTTAATGAATTCTCTGTTATCCGGTTGATTCTGCGTCAGATTACATCTGCCTTTTCCGGTCATAAGCAATTTTTTCCCGAGATTGTTATTTTTTTCCAAAAGCACCACGCTGGCGCCCAATTCCGCCGCTCTTCCGGCTGCCATCATTCCCGCCGGTCCGCCGCCGATAACCGCCACGTCAAATATTTCTATGGTTTCTTGCATAAAAAATTAAAATTAATATCTTCTGGGTTTATGAAATCTATATGATCGATAATCATCTCTGTTTTTTGGCGCCGTATTTTCCCGTCTTCTTGGCGCTTCTGTTTTTTGTTGCGTTAATCCTTTTCTCATTGGAGGAAGTTCCGGAGTTTTTGAAATTGGAATATTTTTTCTGACCAAACGTTCAATGTCCCGCAATTCCCCTCTTTGATATGGAGTGGCAAACGATATGGCGTGTCCGACCGCTCCGGCTCGCGCTGTTCGGCCGATGCGATGCACATAATCTTCGCTGTTTTCCGGCAAATCATAATTGATAACCAATTCAATGCCGACAACATCCACTCCGCGAGACGCGACATCGGTCGCAACCAATACTCTGTATTTTCCGGTTTTAAATCCGGTAAGCGCTTCTCTGCGCTGGCCAAGAGATCGGTTTGAATGAATTTCATTTGCCGTATATCCCAAAGACTGAATTGATTCGTTTAATTTTTTCGCGCCGTGTTTTGTCCGCGTAAAAATAAGGACCGATCCTTTATATTGCGTTAATAATTTTTCCAATAATGGAAATTTATCTTGTTGCGGAATAATAAAAATTTCTTGCGTAACTTTATCCACGGTTGTTCCGGTCGGCGCGACTTCAATTTGTATCGGAAGTTTCATGTAAGTTTTTGCCATGGTCAAAATTTCAGCCGGCATGGTGGCGGAAAAAAGCATGGTTTGTCTTTCCGGAGAAATTGCCTGAAATATGGTTTTGATTTGCGGCGCAAATCCCATATCCAACATTCGGTCAGCTTCATCCAGGACTGCAATAACCACATTATTAAGCCGAACTGTTCTTTGCTGAAGATGATCATTTAAACGGCCGGGCGTAGCGATAATAATATGAGGGCTTCTGTTTAAAGCGCGAATTTGCGCTCCCATCGGCGCTCCGCCAATAACCACGGCGGTTCTTAATCCCACTGCCGCGCCCACTTTGTATAATGCTTCATCAACTTGCAAAGCAAGTTCGCGAGTAGGAAGAACAACAAGCCCGCAACCTTTTATTTGATTAAGGCGTTGAATCATCGGCAATCCGAAAGCAAGTGTTTTCCCGGTTCCAGTTTGAGCAATACCAACCACATCTTTTCCTTCAAGAGCTATTGGAATTGTTTTTTGTTGAATCGGTGTCGGAACAGTAAGATTTAATTTTAAGAGACTGTTGTAAAGCGCCGGAGCAATGCCGAGTTCGGCAAAATTTTGAACTGCAGTTTGTGGTGAATTTTGAGTCATAAAATATAATTTTAATACATTTAATTAATAAGGTTGAAATGAATTTATTTTTTAACAGCGAATAATTTTTTAAAAATTTTGCGATGATAAACAGAAAAAATAAGAGAAATACACAAAACTACCAAATATACGGGAAAAGCGCACGATGAAAAATTCCATATTTTTATCGCCGCAAAACTTGTAAGCGCATTAAATAACCCGGTGATGTAAGCAGTAACAGTTTCTGTTTCCGGATATTTCCACGATTTTACTAAAGTTGGAATTCCCGCAAATCCATCACTCGCGATCGCGAATATAATTGCGATAATCGGCTCTTTGGTCAAACCCCAAAGAATAAGCGCCAATATTGAACAAAGACCGCAAAGATAATCAAATTTTTCCAATTTCCAATAAGAATTTTTATTTACAAAAGAAGCGACAAAAATTAATAAAGGGCAAAGCCCTGCCATAAAAACAGACAAAACAGACCATCTCACTCCGCTTGAAAGTGCCGCAAAGGTCGCTATTAATGGAGCGACAGACCACATTAACCAAGTAACTTTATTCGGCTTGGTGTTCCCTTTTAAAGTTTCTTTTATATAAGAAAATGCTCCAAATAAATTAACCGCGGCTCCGACAAAAACTAAATATTGCAACATAATTTATTATAACTTTTTTAAAATTTACTTAAAAATCCAGACTCAAAGCCAAATGATCTGATATTACGTCTTGAATGACTTCAAAATTTTTCACTTTTATTTCCGGCGAAACTAAAACATAATCGGCGAATTTTATATCCTTTTTGTAAAGATGGCTCCTGGTTGAAGTAACATTATATTCCTTAATTAAATTTTTCATTGAACTTTCCAATATTGCCATGCTTTTTGTATCCGGAGTCAGATTGAAATCACCGCACAAAATTTTTAAACCGTCAAAATTATCTAAAAATTTCTTTGTATTTTCCGACTGTTCCAATCTTATCGGATTATCTTTTTTAAAGTCAGGGCACCATTGGCCGTGCAAATTACAAATCATGTGTTCTTTTCCGTCTTTTATAAATTTCAGATATTGGAGATTTACTCCCCACGTGGTAAGGTCTTCGTTTTCCATCGCATTTTTCCAGCGATAAACAAAATGGTCGCCGATTTCTTTAATATCCAAATCTTTTCTGATAAACATGGCCAAACTTTCTTCATTATCCTGTCTTGGAGCAAAATATCCATTAAATTCTTTCAATATACTGGCAATGTCTTGATAGATGTCTTCTTTTGCGCTTTGCTGAACTTTACTTTTTGTATGTAATGGATTATTAAAAACTTCTTGCAAGCAAAAAATGTCCGTATCTTGGGCGTGTTTTTTAAAAAAATCCATCAAGGGATTAAATACTCTCCCTCCCCAAATATTGAGTGTAATTAATTTCATTTTATTTAAAATTAAAGTGTTTGATTGAATTTTTTATTTACGGCCCAAATAAATCCCATTTTTTTATCAAATTTTGAAGGAAAAGTCTGGACACCGAAACCTTTCTCGCGTAAATGATTTTCTAAAATTTGGTGATGATTTCCTTTATTTTCATGATATTCCAAAATAATTGATTCAACTCTGGCAAAATCTGCGGAGCTGAAAGAATTAATCAACCGATATTCCGCGCCTTCAATATCCATTTTCAATAGGGAAATTTTTTTAATTTTTTTCTGCTCACAAAAATCAGCCAAACTGAAAGTTTTTATTTCTTGATTTTTTTGTTCGCCAGTCAACTCATTTCCATTGGCTAAAAAATGATTGTGATTATCGGGCATTAAAATCAATTTTCCTTGACCGGATTTTTCCGCCATGGCCGCTTCAACAATTTCAATATTTGACAGCTGATTTTCCGAGATGTTTTGTTTTAAAATTTCAAGATTATTTTTTTCCGGTTCAAAAGCGTAAATTTTTACTCTCGGATTAAAACTGCGACAATAAAAAATAAATAAGCCGATGTGAGCGCCGACGTCAATAATCGGCATCGCGGCTTGTTTTATTTTTTCTTTAGCCTTGCGATATTCTTCAAATTTGAATATTTCGTTAAAAACGCTTTTATCAACTTCATCGCGCAAATAAATTCGCCAATTTTTATTTTTTCCGCTTGAGACGTGGACCCAAGTCTCATCAGCCTTGGGCTGAGACCGGCTTTGAGCTGGAAATTTTAAATTAACTTTTTCCATTTTAAAATTCTATAAATCAACAAATTGAATGACTCTTCTTAAATAAAACATATAAATACGGAGGCGAGATGGTTCGACAGGCTCACCATTCTCAAACCAATTTTTCATATTTCAAAAAATAAAAGTGCAGATCCTCCCGACCCTAAACTCAATACTTTTCTCCTTTCCGAAATAAAGTACTAAGCTTGTCGAAGTACGGAGGCGAGAGGATTCGCTTCTCGCCATTGCTATGGCTCGAAACCTTCGCCCCCTCGCCGGGGACTGCGGCCCGCGGTTCGAATCTTATCTATCTGTGTATATAAATACGGAGGCGAGAGGATTCGAACCTCTGATACCCTTACGGATATAGCAGTTTTCGAAACTGCCGCTTTCGACCACTCAGCCACGCCTCCACACCAAATGGGGATATTATATTTATCTCCCGTATATTTATCTTTATTAATGGTGCCATTAAAATATTATTTATTTTTTCCACGCCCGTTTGGTGTGGAGGCACGCCTCTTAAAGATAATTAAATTTTATGCATTTTCTAATGTACTCTTGAGTCTCTTTTTTAATTGAGCAAAAGCTCTAGATTTTAACTTTAAATTATGTTCTCGATGTCTTGCGTCTTTTTCAGAAAAATAAGCTTCATAATAAATTAATTTTAATGGTCGATAAAAATTAGTAGAAACAACTTTTCCTAAATTATGTTCTTCTAATCTTTTGTTTAAATCTGAAGTTGATCCGATGTAAAACCACTTATTTTTAGAGCTTTTTAAAATATAAACAAAAAACATATTGATATATCTTAAGTATGATATTTTTTAACAATAAGTCAAATTTTAAAAAATAAAACGGCGGGAGAATATTTTTCTCCCGCCTTATTTATTTCTGTTTTTCCGGCTCTATTGCTTTATGCAAAGCCTTAATTTCATCTCCTCCCTCTGCCCAGAATCTTAGATAGCACGCCGCCGTCTCCAATTTGGTAAATGTTCTTTTTGCAATGGAGAAAATTGAAGGATCAGGAAAATCAGTTTCATCGGCAAAAATGATTGTTATACTCTTTCGATAAGCTATTCCGGCCCAAAGTCCCATTTCAAAACAATCAATAATTTTCTTGGGACGAAATACAAACAGAATATCACATTGTTCCACTGCTTTCAAATTGTCGCGCACATAATATAGCGGATAATCTGACGCCTCAAGCGGATTACAAATTTCATATCCGTCCTTTAATGTTTCAATCGTCATTTTTCGCCAAATCCCAAAATCTCCTGCAAGATAAATTTTTTTCATTTCTCCCCCCTTATTTTATAATTAAATAAAGTATAACAAATTTTTAAAATTTGTCAAGAAAAACCAAAAGGGGCTATTTTAGCCCCTTTTTCTTAATTTTAATCATCTCTAAACCCGGATTAAATGTTCCTAACCCGACAATCAAAAAACTTATCCAAAAAAAATCAGATGCTATGCCCTTTAAACAAATAGTTTTAAACCGCAGAAAAGGATAAACCAAAAAAGTAAGCATTGCCGCATAACTGAAAATAAATAGATATACGCGAGATATCTTGCAACGCAAGGTTTCTTCTTCTTTTTTCTGACTATGCTTGATAAGAGAATAGTTGTCGTACACTATTTGTGCTAAAATATACAGAATTATTATTTCTGCCACAAATGATAATATTGATAATAATTCAGATATTTCACCGCAGAAACCCATCCAAAAAAAATACCAATAAACAATGGTGACTATACCTAAAAAATTTAAAGATAATTTTATAAAGAACTTTTTCACCTCTTCCCCCTTTTGTCCGCTGATAGGCAGACTTTATTTAATTGTTGTTTAGTGTAACAGATTGTAAAAATTTGTCAATATAAAAAAGGGGCTATTTTAGCCCCTTTTTCTTAATTTTAATAATTTCTATACCTTTAAATAAAGCCATAAATCCAACAAATACCTGAACCGCCCAAATCATATCTGTGGCTATATTGCCATAACCCGAGCCTCGTAAATTAAAATAATTCCATCCGGTAAACATTGCTCCGATTCCAAAAACAAGCAAATATAATTGAATTGGTTTATGACAAGGCATAAGCTGGTTATATTCTAATATGTTTATCAGAATACCCGTGCCTATTATTATCACGAAAAATAACCAACCCAATATTCCGGATTGCATGCTACCGTGAACTGTCAACCAAAAGATAAAAAAATAACCAACCGCGACTCCGATGGCGAAAAAATATAAAAATATATTTGAAAAGAACTTTTTCATTTTTCCCCCTTTTTCTAATTATCTTTAATAATGTCAAATTTTAGACAAATCGTCAATAGATTTTATTTAACATTAACAATTTCTTGATATTCTTGCAAAAATTTTTCATTAAAAATTTGTGAGCCGTATTCTACTTTCACCTCCTCTACGTCCGCAATTATTCTTGTGCGCGCATATTCCTTTTCTATTTTGTTACTCATTTCTTTATACTCCTGTATATGAGTAATAATATTATCTATTGTTTTTTCTAAATTAATTCTATCTTCTGTCTCGGCGGATTCGCCCGGTTTTGAATTTTTTGTATTATCAGGATGTCGCTTATTCATAATTTCAACGAATTTATCTAAATCAATAATACCACTTCCTTCTATGGTTGTGAAAGAGCCTTTCAACTGTAAATCATTCTGAATAATCCCTTCCCAATCAACCCAAAATTGGATTTTTTTACCATCAGACAGGGATTTTAATTTGGTCGGTTTTAATCCATCTTCCCAAAGTGGTCGTTGTTGGTGCTCCCATATAAATTTTCCCGCACCCTTATCTTCCATAAAAATAACAGTATATGATTGACGAAAAAAAGATATATTACCTGCATTAATAGAATCAATAGCCGCATCAAATTGATCTCCTACTTCTTGGGCATATTCTTGATGCATTTGGATTTCTTCTTCTGACATGTTTTCTTGTTCTTCTGCCGGATCTACTTGTTCTTGGGTTGTCTGTTGCTGTGATTCTTGGTGTCTAAAAAAAGTAAATGCTTCGGCGGTAGCAAAATTAGTTAAAAGACCTAACCCGAAAATTAAATCTCTGACCGGCCTTGGTACGCCGCCAAATCTGAATTTTGAAAATAATTTATTTTCTTTATCTTTAATCTCGGTTATCGGATCTTTTTTCTCGATTTCCGACTCTTGTCCTGTAAATTGTTCGTAAGATCTTTCCATATTTGATTAAATTAATTTTTTAATCATTTCCTCTTCTTCTTTTAAAATATTTTCCCATAAATTAAAATTTTTGGAAGAAATAATTTCCATTTTATCTTTTAAATTTTTATTCAAAAGATTAAAGTTGTCGGGGTTATTCTCAATTAAATTAAGCAAAACGTCAATTTGCTCCAAATTTAAATGGCCGATCAACCTAAGCCAAAAATCTTTATCTTCCTTGCTTAAAGAAGAAAGAGAAATTATTTTTGTTAATCTTCTTTGTTGAATAAGGTCTTTAAATAACTCATCTATATTATTATTTTGATCTTCCATATTTACATTATGTCTCATTTTATCGCTTTTGTCAATAATTATATTTAAGCCGATAATTAACCAAAATAAAACTGACAAATCATTTTTAAAATAAGGAGTGTCCACCAAACCATGAATTAATATTGTTACCATGGCGGCCATAATCGTTAAGCTGGTAGGTTGGTAAGTTGGTAAGTTAATAAGTTTTATTTTTCTAAATCCGTCACGAAAAAATTTAATTAAAATCCACAAAAAAACAATCAATCCTGCCAACCCTAATTCGCACCAAAGAGCCAAAAATAAATTATGCGGATAAGGATGAGTTTCCACGGAAATCAATTGATGCGTTATTGGATCATAAAATCTGGCTTGATATTGGGAAATTAAATTCTGATAACCGCTTAAACCCACACCTAAAATCGGGTTGGTTTTAATCAAAGAAATCGCCCCTTGCCAAATATTAACCCGCAATTGTCCGGAAAGATTATAAAAAGTCACTTCTTGCCAAACATAATTTCGCGCCACTGGCAGCAATTCAATAATTAATAATAAAATAATTAAAGCAATTGTCGTCCACTTCCTGCTTGATTTATGAACAAGTCCCATAAAAATCAACCCGGCTAAAACTCCCAAAATCGCCCCATTACTTCTCGCTAAAATAATAGCTAAAACTGAAAATAAAATAGTAAAAGAATAAAATAAAATTTCAAATAATTCTTTATTTAATTTTAAATTTTGCATTGTCATTTTGACTTTTGCACTTTGCACTTTGCACTTTAACTGGCCAATGGCCAGTATTATAATCGGACCCAGATACAATCCTAAAAAATTTGACTGGGGAAACAGACCGGTCGCCCGCCAAGTTTTCGGCGCGCCCCAAACTTCAGTGCTCATCATGCCGCCGAAATGAAAAATCTTTTGGCAAATCGCCCAAACAGAACAATAAAAAGCGGAAAAAATCAGCGCGTTTAAAATTAAATTAAAATCTTTTTTTGTTTTTATCAAATCAAGAAAAACTATTAATAAAAGAATCGGTTCAATAAAATACGCTTTCCAGATTCCGGCCGCCTCTCGCAAATTTGGAGCAATAAACATGGAAATGGTGGCCACTGCTAACCAAATCAGAATTATCCAAAACCAGTTATTTAATTTTAAATTTTGAATTGTAATTTTGATTTTTGATTTTTGATTTTTGATTTTTTGTATCAGCCAAACTAAAAACAAAATCAAAATCATTATTTCCAATAAAGTCATCGGCAAACCTAAAATCTGAAATCTGATTTGATAAGCCGGTAAAGCGGCGCAAACTAAAACTAAAAAATAAAAAATATACATACCAGGTAGTGAAAATTTGACAGTTATTATTTTGTCAAAATTTTAAAAAATTATATTATTTAATAAAAATATTATTCATACTCTATACCATAGTAGTGTTTTAAATTTTCCCTTTGGAAAAATTTTGGTCAAATTTCTACTACCTGGCATAAAAATTATTTCAAATTCGCAATTTCTTTAATGGTTTGAGAAGAAATTGTTTTCAAAAAATAAAGCGCGGCAAAATATATTATTATTGCCACAAAAATCAGGAAAAATAAATTTTGGCCGCTTAAAATCAACAGAAAAAATCCCATAATCAAGCTGGCCAGAAGCGACTTTGAACCGATTTTAAAATTGGGCAAAAATTTGGTTGTTTTATAAATAATCCAGAAGGATAAAACCGTGGTCAATAATTCGGCGATAATTGTCATATAAGCCGCACCGTAATAAGAATATGTAGGAATAAAAATAAGGTAACCGATTAAACCCACTAGAGCGGAAATAAAATAAAAAGGAAGCATTAATTTTTGTTTTTCTATGGCAACCACGGCATAAGTTGACAAAGTTCCCAAGAAAATCAAACCGGTGGCCCAAATTAAAATTCTGAGCGGCGGCGCGGAAACAAGAAAATCTGCGCCGGCAACAAACATCATCAAAGGCGCGGCCAAACACATTGTTCCGATAATGAGCGGCCAAATAATAACCATAAAAAAATCAAAAGATTTTTGAAAAATCATTTTAAAAGATTCAAGATTTTGTTCAGCCCATGAACGGCTTAAATAAGGCATAATCAATCCGACAAAGATCGGCGGAAACATAATCAAAGTTTCTAAAATTCGATAAGATGCGCCGTAAATGCCGACATCGTTCTGCGATTGGAACAGAGAAAGAATAATCGTGTCACCCTTAAAATAAACTGTTGTCAAAATCATTGAAAGAGCGACCGGCCAAGATTTTTTAAAAATATTCAAATGAGCATGGAAATCGGGCAATAAAGATATTTTGATTTGCTGGCCCAAAAATCGATAAAGAACATAAAATTCAACCAAACTGGAAAAAATAAGAGCCACCAAAACTCCAATCAAATGCGTTTTCAATAAAATCGCCGATTCGGTTAGAATTAATAAAACCAAACGGCCGGCTATTTCGGCAAAAACCACTTTTTTAATTTGCATTTTGGTCTGAAAAAAACCGGTCAATAACTGACTCAAAGAAGTGAAAATATAACTAAAAACAGTAATGAATATTCCGATTCTTATCAAGCCTGAATATTGAGGAATCAACAAGGCAATCAAGGGAGCGATGAACAAAAGAACAATACTGGAAATCAAACGAAAACTGAAAAAATCACTGATTACTTTTTTTTCATCGGTTTTAGGCGCGGAAAGTATTTGAATAAAAACCAAATATAAACCAAGATTGGCGAAAATGGCAAAAACTTGAAGAAATGAAGTTACGGTCGTAAATTGACCAAATCCTTCTGTGCCCAAATAGTGAGTGATCATACTGAAAATAATCAAACTCAAAAAAAGGCTGATTATTTTGCCGACTAAATGGACAAATGTGTTTTTACTGACCAAACTGGTTAAACTCATACCAGGTAGTGAAAATTTGACTACTTAAATAATTTGATGTTATTGAAATCTAAACTAGATACCAGAATAGCAAGAATTTGATTTATTAATATTTATTTTTAGTCCCGCTTTAACGGGACGGTCAAATTTCTACTACCTGGCATATTTAATTAAATTATATCAAAAAATAACAATTTGGCAATTGATTCCACGTCTTTATATTATTACTAAAAGGCACGGGGTTGACAAAAACGTAAAAAATGTGCTAAAATAATAACAATTACCCCTCTAGTTTGGGGGTGCAGTACCTTAAAAAGGAGGCAAAAGATGAAAAAAAATTTCTTTTTTCTGAATAAAAAATGTGTTCTAGTTAAAGGGGCTTTGTGCGGTGCTTTATATGATTTGAAAACAGGAAATGTTTATTCAATTGATAGAACCTCATTAAGACTTCTGGATTTTTGTAGTGAGGAAGGATTCTCTCTAAAAGAAGTTCTGGATATTTTAAATAATGAGTTGGCCAAGAAAGAAGCCTTGAGTTATTTATTACAACTTCAAAAAATGGGGTTGGGGAATTTTTCTCAAAGAAAAAAGATTAAGAGAAAAATAATGTTATTTTGTAACAAGAAAAAATTAGATTTTCTTTGGATAGAGTTAACCTCAAGTTGCAATCTAAGATGTCTCCACTGTTATAATTCCAGTGGTTGCAGAAAACTCGAATCAGAGAATATGGAATTAACAGACTGGAAGAGAACTATTTCTCAGGCGAGAAAAATAGGATGTCGGAAGATTCAATTTACCGGTGGGGAACCGCTCTTGTGTCGACCTACTCTTTATCTATTGATAAAATATGCCAAGAAATTACATTACGACTTTATCGAAATTTTTACAAACGGGACACTTCTGACAGATTCTGATATTGAGTATTTTTTAAAACAGAAGGTTCATGTAGCAGTTTCTTTTTATTCTGTTATAGAAAAAATCCATGAGAGTATTACTCAAGAATGTGGTAGTTATAAAAATACACTTTCAAACTTGAGAAAACTTCAGAAAGCGGGCGTACCTTTCCGAATAGCTATTACGGTTATGAGAAACAACCAGAATTGCATAAAATCTACTGTTCGCTTTCTTAGAAAAAAAGTAGGGGCCGAAAAGATTAAATATGATATAGTGCGTCCTCTTGGTCGGGGCTGTGAATCAGGACTACTTACTGAAAATCTTAAGAAGGATTTACTCATTAAAAAACCAAAATTTACCAAAATCCATGAGAAAACCTTTTTAAAAAGATTCTGTGGGCATAATTGTTATTCAGATCATTTATGTATTTCATCGCAGGGCGATATTTTCCCTTGTATTATGGAACGCGGATTAAAATTGGGTAATATAAAAAAAGATTCCATACAAAAAATTTGGGAATCTTCAACGGCTCAAAAAATAAAAAGTTTATCTAAAGATAAAATAATGGTTTGTCGAGACTGCGAATATCGCTATGCTTGTTTTGATTGCCGAGCAAAAGTGATGCAGCAAACAGGAAATTTATATGCGAAGCCTTTAGAATGCCAGTATAATCCCTATACGGGCAGATGGGGGCAGTAAATAACAAAAGGAGGTGAAAAAATGTTAAAGATCACGAATGTTACAACAGAAAAAGGAGGAGCGAAAACTTCTTGCCCTCCTGAAGACCATTGTAACCCTACTGACGGGAAGCCATGTAACCCAGAATGTATTCCTTCTGCCTGTGCACCAGCGGGTAATTAATCTCATCGTAAATAGGCTTTATTGTTATAAAACAGTAGAGCCTATTTTTTTGTCTATATTCTTCGAAAAAGTAAAAAAACTATTTTTTCCATTTTTATTTTCTCTAAGATATTTATGCCATTGAGGTAAAATTTGTTTTTCTAATTTTCTTAAAGATTTATGACCTATCTTAAATTTTCTTTCTTGGAAATATTTACCATTTTTATTCAACCTTATTCGCAACTCATTATCGCAGATGAGTTCAATTAGAGCGTGAAGATTGGTTTTGTCTCCAGAATAATTCTTAGTCAAGAAATGCATTATTTCATGACATAAGTAAACGGTAGTGTAATTTTGCCAATCCTCAGAATGACCATAAGTAATTATATTTAATTTTTTACCCCAATATCTTCCATTATGAAGTGCGGGGTGAACCAAGTAAACAGTTAAGGTTGCATCAGGTAAGGTTATTCCGGTTATATTTTTTAGATGTTTTAACGCCTCTTCTTTATTTTTTGACCATTGATTTTCTATTTCTTTTTTATAATTTTTTGTTTCTTGATAAATTTTTTTAAACTCTCTCGATTGAAACTCTTTTTTCAATATTTTTTCTGCAATCTTAATTTTTTTAGAAAGAGCCTGAATAAAAGTTTTAATTTCTCTATTTTCTAAACTGAGAGAAGAAATAAACCAATTATAATAAATTCCCGAGAGAATATAGTATGTACTTTCGGACTTCTTCCATAAACTGGATCCTAAGAGTTTTTTATTCTTATCTAAAAATTCAGCCTGCTTTATCAATTGTAAATAAAGATAAATTTTATTGATTTCAAATTTCAATTTAAACATAATTAATTTAAATATTTATATTTAAATTATAGCATAAAATAAAATAATATGCAAAATTAATATCTTACTAATCTTATACAAACTAGTTGACTAATTTTAGTTTTTTGTTAGAATATACGATATGCGAAAGATTTTTTATTCAAAAATCATTTTGATTTTAGGACTGTCATCAGCCTTACTTTTGACTTTTCCAAATCAAACTTTCGCTCAATCGGATTATCAGGCTCAAAGATTAGAACAAAGTTCTGCCGGCATACCGGAAGTAATCACGGGAGGAACGGTTGATTATTGGGTTAAATTTAAAAATACCGGTCAAATGTATTGGAGTGGCACCGGCCCACAAGCTATAACCTTACGAACTGTCTCCGGAATGAAAAGTAAATTTGCTTATCCGACTTGGTATGACAATAATATGCCAAATCGAATTAATTCATTTTTAACAATTGACCCTCAAGGAGAAATAACTTTTAATTTTACTCTCTTGGCTCCCGGTCAACCCGGTTTATATTGGGAAAAATTAAATCTTTTTGCCGGTAATAATTTAATTCCTGGCGGAGAAATTGAAATTGCCTTAAAAGTAACTTCCAGTTCTTCTTCGGTAATTCCTGCCCCAACTCCTACTCCGACGCCCACCCCAACGCCCGTGCCTACTCCAACCCCAGCTCCGACAACAGGGACTTTCTGGAAAAGTATTCCATCTGAAATAACCATTGCCACTCAACCTCTTTTTCAATGCACCTCTGAGGGGCCGGATATAAGAGTCGGATTGCTTTATTTGGAAGAAAAAGAAAAAAAAGATTATTTGCCTTTTAAAATTTCAACTCTTGATAAAAAAGCTTACCAACTTCTTGATCAAAATAATAAACTTTTAATTCGCGTCAGTGACGGCGGAATTATGGAAGTAGATTTTGACTTTAAACTGAAACGATATTTTATTCTCGACGACAAAGGAAAAAGATTAATGATGTTGGACTCTTTTGTTAAATTTAAAGGAGATGATTCAATAATTTTTAAAATTCAAAGTTGGCAGAATGGTCCATTCTGGGATGGCGGAGAAAATGATAATGAATTTCGAGGGGATATGGAAATACAATATAATGCTTCAACTCAACGCCTCTGGCTGATCAATCAATTGCCGATGGAAGATTATTTAAAAGGATTGGGCGAGGCGGGAGATTCTTCACCAATAGAATTTTTAAAAGCTCAAGCAATTGCCGCCAGAACTTATGCTGCTTCCAGATATATCAGTCCAAAGTATACCAATACGCCAGACGGAGATTCTTTATTCACTGTACGTTCCACTCAGGCAGATCAAGTTTATCGCGGTTATCAACGGGAACTAAGAATGACAAATACTTTAACTGCTTTAGCCGCGACGCAAGGCGTAGTGGCGACTTATCAAAACAATCCAATTTCAGCTTATTATTTCGCTCAAAGCGATGGACGAACCAGATCTTCTATTGAAGCATCAATGACGGCAGCGCCAGTAGCTTATTTGATTTCCAAAACAGATCCACCCGGGGCAGGAAAAACTTTATTGGGACATGGCGTTGGGATGCCTCAACGCAGCGCAATTGTCGCCGCCAATCAAGGCGCAAATTTTTCTCAAATTTTAAAATATTATTACACCGGCATTGATTTGACTAAAATATATTAAAAAAACGGGCTGTAGTATACCGGTAGTACGTCTGCTTTGGGAGCAGATAGACTGGGTTCGATTCCCAGCAGCCCGACCATCCTTCGCCAAGGATACGGAATGGCACAATAAAAATTTTGAATAAATTTAAAAACAGAAAGCTAAAAGCGGGCCTGCCCGCCGAAGCTTTTTGCAAAAAGCGTAGGCGGGTATCGTATAACGGTATTACCACAGCTTTCCAAGCTGTTGACAGGGGTCCGACTCCCCTTACCCGCTCCACCACCAGAATGGCAATAAATGCTTGTTATGTATTTTTAAAAAAAGATTAGATTATAAAAAAAATAAATATAGATTTATTTATTAGAAGCAATGTTTCCGCATTTATAAAAAATACATTGCCATTCAGGTGGTGGAGCCCGCTCCAAAATTTCCAACTGATTATGCTTTATGTATATTTATTAAAAAGTAAAAAAGATAAAAAATTATACATCGGTTTTACTGATGATTTGAAAAAACGTTTTATTGAACATAGTAGAGGATTAGTCAAAGCGACTAAACCAAGACGTCCATTTGAAATAATTTATTACGAATCATATAAATCCAGAGAAGACGCTAAACAAAGAGAGTCTCGTTTAAAAAAATATAGTCGGGCTTATCATCAGCTTAAAATCAGAATAGAAAAAAGTTTAATGTAAAACATATTGGTGGTGGAGCCCGCTCCAAAATAAAATAAATACCTGTTTTAAAAACAGGTATTTATTTTTTGAATATATTTTTACTCCAGCCGATCCGCTTGTGTCAATTCGCTATAAAATTTCGCAATGGCTATTGTTGAACTTCGTTAAATATAGTATAATAATATCAGTCGAACAATAACAATTAAAATAATTTACAAAATTTAATTATTAAAATTATGGGAATACTTTTAACTTGGCCAATCTTAATAATCATTATTTTCTTTTTCCTCTCCGGTCTAAGAGTTATTGATCAATATGAACGAGCTGTTGTCTTAACGCTTGGAAAATATACCGGAACAAAACAGCCGGGATTAACTTGGATTTTCCCAGGTTTTCAAAGAATGATAAAAATTGATATGCGTATCACGACTACTGACATTCCTCAACAAGAAGTAATTACGAAAGATAATGTTCCTGTCGGTATAAATGCTGTCGTGTATTTTCAGGTGCAATCCGCGGAAAATGCAATTTTAAATATTAAAGATTATACTCTTGCCGTTTCTCAATATGCTCAAGCCGCTCTCAGAGACGTAATAGGCGGCATTGAACTTGATTCTTTGCTTTCGGAAAGAGAAAAAATAGCGGAAGAAATTCAAAAAATTGTCGTAGCCGCCACTCAATCATGGGGCATATTGGTTACAGACATAAAAATACAGGATATTGAATTGCCGGCTGATATGAAGCGCGTTATGGCAAAACAAGCCGAATCTGAACGAGAACGACGCGCCATTATCATCAGGGCAGAAGGAGAATTTCAGGCCTCCGAGCGTTTAGCCCAGGCAGCTCAAGTGCTTAGTTCAGTTTCCGGCGGTCTTTCAATGAGAACTCTGCAAACTATTGAAAAAATAAATCCCGATCCGTCAAAAACAGTAATCTTTGCCTTGCCGGTTGAAGTACTGGAAGGAATAAAAGCAATTTCTCAGGCAGTCAAACCAAAATAATAATGAAATAAATCCTTATTTTATTTCTCCCAAAAAAGATTCAGCCAGTTTGGCGGTTTCAATGTTTGGTTGATAAAAATTCTTCCAAACAACGACAATATCAGCATCATTAAAAATTGCTCGTTGCACTTCTCTAATAGTATCTCCTCCGGCTACGGCGACTAAAATATTATAATTTCCCTTAATCTGTTTTATTTGATAATAAGGAATTTGCTTTTCTTTGGAAAATTCGCTTTCATCGACTCCCCTGTGCAGTATCACTGCATTGGGGAGTTTTTTTAATTTTTTTAAAACCAAAAGAGCATTTTCAACATTCATCATGTCAATCATTGAATCAATATTGAATTTTTCGCATTCCTCTATAAAACTATCAATCGTTTCAATCGGCGCGACCCCAAGACAAGTTGACGCATTAGCACCGGCGTTGGCCATCATCTCCACTTCGCGTGCCGCTAAATCCGCGCATTTATTGTCAGCAACTATGTAAGTTCCGGCGGAAGCCATATTTCTAATTTGCGAAATAGCGCCTGCCCCATATATTTTTATCAAAGGCGTTCCGGCTTCAATTAAGATTCTATCCGAAACCGGAATTTGCGAAATAATTTCTCTCGCCTCTTCAAGCGTGCTGTTAAGGGCGATTTGAAGATATTTTTTGTTTTTTACCAGTCTTATTTGATTGGACAAAGGATGAACAACAAGAGGCTTAATTGAAGTTATTTTTTCAATAATTAATTGCTCCATTGTTTGATTATCTGTATTATTTACTATATTTTTTTTAATTAAATCAAAAAACGAAGATTTGGGATTTTTTTTGACATAAATAATAAGTATAATTATTAAAATTATACTTAAACTTGGATTTATAATCATTGCAATAATAATTGCCAAGATGATCGGGTTAAATTTATTTTTTATATTTTTCGTCGGCATTATTTTTTGATCGTTTTTAAAAATTCCTGCGCTAAATTAGCGGTATTTTCCGGTGATTCGTAAAAGGATTGCCAAATTACAGCAATATTAGAATCATTAAAAAAAGTTCTTACAACATCGCGCGGGGTTTCTCCACCAGCAACTGATATCAAAACATTGCCATAAGTTCCTTTTATCCTGTGAATTTGATCATGCGGAATTTTTTTCTCTCTGTTTTTTTCTTTTTCATCTGCCCCGCGGTGCAATACAACCACGGTAGGAAGTTTTTTTAATTTTTGTAAAATTTCAAACGGAAATTCAACATTCATCATGTCAATCATTGAATCAATATTGAATTTTTCGCATTCTCTAATAAATTCATTTATAGTTTCCGCCGGCGCCAAACCCAAGCAGGTAGCCGCGGAGGCGCCTGCCTCGGCAACTGCTTCAACTTCTCTTGAGCCCCTGTCCATACATTTTAAATCAGCAACAATATATCCCGGTTTCTGTATTTTATCGCTCCACCAATTTTTTAATGCAATAATGCCTTTCTGTCCGTATTTTTTTATCAAAGGCGTTCCGGCTTCAATAATTATTTTTTCCGAAGCAGGAAGCATCGCGATCATATTTCTTACTTCATCAAGAGAGCGATTAAAAGCTATTTGTAAATATTTTGATCTTTGATTAAGCATAAATATACGCGATCCCTATAATTTTATTTTATAAATCCTTGGTTGATCTTAAAACTTTTATTCCTTGATTCCTGGATATTAAAGATAAAATTCTGTCTTCGGAAATCACCACCAGTTTATTTTCAATTTTTTTGCGCCTGAGCAAAAAAATGGCCGCGGCTAAAATTCTCAAATCCGTGCTGCCGACCAAATCGCCCAAACTCATTTCCGGATCAAATTTCTGGCTTCTCTTTTTCAAGAGAGCTTTTAATTCTTTTTTAATTTCCGGATCCAAATCATCAACTTTTCTCCTGCTGATCCATCCCACAATTCCGGTTCCGCGGGAAGAAATGATTTTCCAATAATGTTTGTTTAACATTTGCGTCATAATCACTTCCGCTCTCTGCGCCGCTTCTTTGGTTTTCTTGATGAGAATCTCAGATTTTAACGGCGTTTTGGCAACCAAGCAATCTTCTTTGTCGGGTTCTTCAACGCACACAAGTTCCGGATTGACCATCCTTCCGATTTGCTGCCAAACAGAACGCGGAACCCAAATATTTTTCAAGCAAGCCAATCTTTCTATTTCACGGCTGCTTAAAAGCGCGCAAGTATCAACGACAATATGGATTTGCTTGTATTTTAAAGCCCAAATTTTATAATAAAATCTTTTTATTATTCTGATCGGAGTCCATCGGCCGATAGTTCTGAATAAATATTTTTTCTTTTTTTGATATAACATAAATTACTCTTTTTTTAGTTCCTCCCTTATATTTTTCATTAAATTTAAATAAAAATAAAGGTTATGAATTGTAGTTAATCTTTGTCCGAGCGGTTCGTTGGTCATAAACAAATGCCTGAGATAAGCGCGCGAAAAATTTTGGCAAGTATAACATTTGCAATGAGAATCAATCGGTTTAATGTCGTCTTTATATTTTGAATTGGTAATGTGAATTTCCTGATAGAAATTTTTTCCGGCCATTAATGATTTATTATTTGTCATGACATAAAGCAATCCGTGTCTGGCGTTTCTGGTTGGGATAACGCAATCAAACATATCTATTCCCGCCTTTACGGCTTGAACAATTTGCTCCGGTTTGCCGGCCCCCATTAAATAACGAGCTTTATTTTCCGGCAATTCAGCTTCCACTAATTTTATCATTTTAAAAGTATCTTTTATCGGTTCGCCAACCATAAATCCGCCCAAAGCATAACCGTCAAAATCCAATTTTACCAAATCTTTAGCGCTTTTAAGGCGCAAATCTTTAAAAATCGATCCTTGAATAATGCCGAAAATTAACGGTTTAACGCGGCTTTTCTTGAAAATTTTATTATAAGCTGTTTTAGAACTTTGAGCCCAATTTGTCGTTCTGATAACCGCTTGGTCTGCCTTATCATAACTGGCCGGATAAGGAGCGCATTCATCCAAAACCATCATGATATCCGAACCTAATATTTTTTGAATTTCAACCGCTTTTTCCGGAGTTAAAAAAATTTTCGTCCCGTCAAATTCAGATTGAAACTCCACTCCCTGATCTTTAATTTTTCTGTTTTTTTCCAAAGAAAAAACTTGATATCCCCCGCTGTCAGTCAAAATCGGTTTTTCCCAATGCATGAATTTATGCAGCCCGCCTGATTTCTTGATAATTTCCAATCCCGGCCGTAAAAATAAATGATAAGTATTTGAAAGAATAATTTGAGCGCCCAAACTTTCCAATTCTTCCGGAATCAAACCTTTAACCGCTGCTCTAGTGGCAATGGGCATGAAAAATGGAGTATCAATAATACCATGTGCAGTTGTTAATTTCCCTAACCGAGCTTTAGATTTATTTGATTTTTTTATCAGTTTAAACATAACGACTATAAATGTAAATATCAAAGATCAAAATGACAAATTAATTTTACATTTTGATTTTTAAATTTTAATTTACTTAAGATGCCATCGATAGAACTTTTTAATAACATTCTGAGCGGCTAAAAAACTTTTTTCGTCAAAATGCCAATTTTCCAAATAATCAAAATTTTTATATAAAAGATTATGTAAAATTTCCAAAGTTCTTGAATTAATTCTTACCGCCGATATTCGGCTTTCCCTGCATTTAAAACAGCAGATTCCGCCTTTTTCAAAATCAAAATAAATATTTTCCCCCAATAACTTGGCATCTTTACGGCAGTCAAAACATTGTTTTATTTCCGGCCGATAACCCAATAAAGATAACAATTTAATCAGACAAGCATAATAAATAATTTGAACTTTCCCCGGGTTAATCTGGTCAATTTTTTCTAAAAATCTTATCAATAAAACTGAAATTTTTGAATCAGGCCTGTGAAGATTTATCAGAACGCTAATCCGACGGAATAAATTGGTAGCGTGAATTATTTTTTTATAATCTCCGCTGACGCCCTTAAAATATCTTTTAACTTCTCCGCCAATTAAATGATAAAAGCTTTTTCCCGGCGCGACAACCAGCTCCAATAAAGCGAATGGCGAAACGAAAGGATTTAATTTGCTTTTTATTTTTCGCGCTCCTCTCACCAAAATTTCAATTTTACCCAATTCCTGAGAATAAAAAATTAAAACGCGATCATTTTCCCTGAAATTTTGAGATTCCAAAATAATTCCATTAAGATGAGAAGTCATTTTTTTAAATTTTATTTTTCCGTTAAAACCAAAGCAATAGACATTTTATTTCCATCGATGTCAAATTCTTTTTGAATCAAAGATTGATCGGGTATTTTTTTGAAGATATTCTTGCTGGCGGTTTTTTCTTTCAGAAGATTCGCAAAATCATTCATTACTTCTTCAAGGTCTGCAAAAGAAGTTTGATAATAAATATCAACTTGATCTTTTTGCGTTAAACCGGATTCTTTTCGCAAAGAATTGATGTTTCTGGTCAATTCCCGCGCCAATCCTTCCTTTTTCAGTTCTGGAGTGACATTTGTCTCAAGGGCTATTTTAATTTCAGAGTCTTCGTTTATTTGCTGTCCATTTCCTTGCGGCAAATTTTCCACAAAATTAATTTCTTTCAGATTAACTTCATTTTTAATTAAATCAATCAAGCCTTGATTGGCAAATAGTTTCATTTTTACGGAAAGTGTTTTAAGCGGTTGGCGAACTTTAATCTTCGCTTTTAATCTGAGATTGTGCGATATTTCACAAATTTTTCTGACCGTTTCCATTTCTTCCAATAATTTTTCTCCTTGTTTTATTAATGCTTCGTCCGCGGTCGGCCAATCATCCAAATGAACCGATTCTTTAATTTTTCCTTGAGTTAAATCAAGATATAATTTTTCGGCGCAGAACGGCGTAAATGGAGCCAATAATTTCGTTAAATTCAATAAAATATAATAAAGAGTTTGACTCGCCTCTTCTTGTTTGTCGGAAAAACGATCGCGAGAACGCCGCAAATACCATTGAGATAAATCAGTGATGAAAGCTTCAATAATTCTGGTTGTTCCGGTTAAATCATATTTGTCCATTTTCTGACTAACTTCTTTAATCAATAAAGAAAATTTAGTCAAAATCCACTGATCAATAATATTTTCTGATTTTTTAAATTCTGCCGGATTAGAAACCTTTAAACCATAAGTATTATAAAATTCAAAAACATTCCAAAAAATCAAAAACATCCGCTGAGTGGCTTTTTTAATTTCTATCGGATCAAATGATTTACTCTCGCCGGATTGATTAACCGTATATAAAAACCACCGAATGGGATCAGCGCCATATTGCTCAACTGCATTCCAAGAAACAACATTGCCTTTTGATTTGGACATTTTTTCTCCCTTAGCATCCAAAACAAAATCAAGACAAATCACATTTTTATAACTGGCGCCCTTGTCAATCAAAGTTGAAATCGCCAAAAGTGAATAAAACCAACCTCTGGTTTGATCCATTGCTTCGGAAATAAAATCAGCCGGATAACTTTGACCTTGAGCCTGTCCTGAGCTTGTGGTTCGATCTTGCTCACCACCATGAACTTGTTGAATGGTCGAAGGATCAATTTTTTCAACATTTTCAAAAGGATAGTGCCATTGAGCAAAGGGCATTGAACCGGAGTCAAACCAACAATCCAAAACTTCCGGCACTCTTTTCATTTCTCCGCCACAATCAGGGCAAGACCAAGATAATTCGTCAATTTGCGGCCGATGCGGATCAAAATTTTCTCCCAAATTTTTATTTGTTTTTTTCGCCAATTCTTCAAAGGAACCGACGCATTCGCGATGTTTGCATTTTTGACATTCCCAAATCGGCAAAGGCGTGCCCCAATATCTTTCGCGGGAAATCGCCCAATCTCTGATATTTTCTAGCCATTCGCCGAATCTTCCCTCTTTGATATGAGCCGGGACCCAATTGATAGTCTGACTGTTTTTAATTAAATTTTCTTTCACCTGAGGATCAGTAACTTTTATAAACCAAGACATTTTGGCGTAATAAAGTAAAGGAGTTTTACAGCGCCAACAAAAAGGATAATCATGATGAATTTTTTCCGTTTTAATTAAAATTTTTCTGTTTTCCAAATCTTTGATAATCAAGGGGTCGGCGTCTTTAACCCAAATTCCGGCCCAAGGCTTAATTTCATTTTTCATTTTTCCATCAAGCTCAACTGTCATCAAAGTTGGTAAATTATTTTCTTTACCCGCTTCCATATCTTCTATGCCAAAAGCCGGAGCAATATGAACAATACCTGTGCCGTCTCCCGTGGAAACAAAATCTCCATGAATGACAAACCAAGCCCGTTTTTCCGGTTTAATAAAATCAAAAAGCGGCTGATAATCCAGATTTAATAATTTCTCTCCCAAAAATTCTTCAACAATTTCATAATCGCCATCAATCACATTTAACCTGCTTTTTGCCAAAATCCAATATTCTCCATCTTTTGAAATTTTTACATAATCAACACCCTTATTCACTGCTAAAGCAACATTGCCCGGCAAAGTCCAAGGCGTGGTTGTCCAGGCCAAAAGATATGTTGGAATTTGGAATTTGGAATCTAGAATTTGGAATTTTAAATAGACCGAAGTTTCTTCAATATTTTGATAACCTTGAGCGACTTCGTGAGAAGATAACGCCGTGCCGCAACGCGGACAGCAAGGCACAACTTTATAATCTTGATAAAGCAATCCTTTATTCCAAATTTTCGCCAAAATCCACCAAACAGTTTCGATATAAGACGAATCATAAGTTACATAAGGATGTTTTAAGTCCAACCAAAAACCTATTCTTTCAGTCATTCTTTCCCATTCATCTTTGTATTTCCAAACATTTTCCCGACATTTTTGATTGAATTTATCAATGCCGAATTTTTCAATATCCGGTTTGCCGCTGATGCCGATTTCTTTCTCCACTTCGAGTTCAACCGGCAAGCCCTGGGCATCCCAACCAGCCTTGCGATCAACGTGAAATCCTTGCATTGTTTTATACCGCAAAACCGCGTCTTTGTAAAAACGCGTTAAAGCATGGCCGATATGCGGACGGCCATTGGCGGTTGGTGGACCTTCAAAAAAGACGAAATTGCCCTGAGGGGCTTTTTTTGACAGAGATTTATCAAAAATCTCTTTTTCTCGCCAAAATTTAAGGATTTCCTCTTCAATTTGTAAAAAATTTATTTGAGCCATATTGGATATAAAGTTTTAATAACTTAATTTTAACAGAAAAAAATAAAAAAGCAAGGGATTGACCCCCGCCTAAATTTTTTGTAAAAAATTTAGGCGGGGGTTGACAAAAGGCAAAAATTATACCAAAATAATAACAAGCAAGTTTGCTATAAATATAGCACCTTTAAAAGGGGGAAGAGATGAAAAATTTATTACTTGTTGTTCTAATGCTATTTTCTCAAATATCCGCATTGGAAGCAAAAAATATGATTGGGCCGGCGCTCGAATGGAAATCTCCGAATACTTTTTCTCTAAATGCTCTCTACTTAATTCCTACCAGCGAAAATTTCAGTCTTAGGATAGAACCCGGGATCAGTTCTTCTAACCAATTTTGCAAGATTGGAATACAGATATCTTTAGGTCCTGAACGAAAAGTTTATGGCTGCGTTCTGGGCGTATTTTCCCCGGATCAAATAGCCATTAACACCGGGATAGGAATTATGTGCAATACTCATTATGGATTAGAGTGCAGTCTGGTAGCACCGATGGTGACTAATCTCAATCAAGACGCGTCATATTCAATTTCAAGTGAAGTTTATTATCTCTTTTAACAAAAAATGGCTCTCAAAAAACGAGAGCCATTTTTCTATTGAATTTTTAAAATTAAATTACCCTGCCTTTCCCTTCGCCAATCGGATCGTCCTGTAAATTGCTATCGAGTGAAGCTTTTTGATCTTGAATTATATTGCCGGTAAATTGGTCTTTTGCTTCCATGGTTATGGGGTCGGTTAAAAATAATATTTGACCGGAAGATGAAGAATCAGGTGTAGCACTGACCTCAAAAGATGATTCTACAAACGAGTATGATCCGCCCTGATAAGCGTCTAATTGCGGAATTTGCCAACTTATTTCACGAGTGGATTCGTCATAAGAAATTGAACCGTGGCTGGCCTTTGTCTGCCCGATCCAAGAAACACCGGCCGGCAACTTGGTTCTGACCGAAATATTTTCCACCGGATTAATGGTATTTTTTAATTGCCAAAAAATCCAATAACGAGTTTCTTGACCGACTTGCGGCGGCAATGGTCCTTGGCCAATTACTGCATTTTCATCATCATAATAACGAGCTTCGGCATTTAAATTAAGATTTGTATTTATCTTAACATTTATTTTAAGTCCTTCTATTTCAAATAATCGGGAAGCGTCGCTTAATTGTCCGTTTGCCAAAGCTTGAATTTCAATTTTGGGTTGAGAACCGGCATTAATAATCGCGTTAAGTTGTTTAATCGGCAAATTAAAACTTATTTTTCCGCTCGCCCCGGGCGCAATTTCCGAAAAATCAGGATTTATTTTTTTATCCCAAGAAATAATATATTCATCCGAAGAATCCGAGCCGGCGTTGGAAGACCAAATTTTTGACTGAATAAGCGGCGAAATATTGTCTTCGCCGAAATATTGCCAAAAAGATTTTTTAAGTCCGACAAAATCAATATATGAAGCATCTGTTAATTTCAATTGAAGAACCAAATCTTTAATGGTTTTAAAACTATTATTTTGATAACTTAAATTGATTGGCAATATGCCTCCCCAACTGACACTCTGCTCAGAATCTTGTTTTGAAGCCACTTCCAGAGCAACACTTAAATCAAATTTTTGAATAAGAATTTTTTTCTCTTCGGAAAATTGAGGAGAAAATCGGCCATTATTTAAATCACCTGCTTCCATTTTAAAATTCAATGATTCTAAAAGAGAATTTTTAGTATAACCGTCAATTTCCAATAACTTTTTTTCATTAGGACCGAGATTGTCAATTGTCCATTTAATTTTATTTTCTTCTTTCTGAGATTCCGGACGGGACGCATTAACAATAAAATCCGGACCGGTGTCAACATTCACTTGAAGAGAAGGGATATTTTCATTACTGACATTTTCCACCAGTAACGAAGAAGTTAAAGTTTCACTGAAATTATAAGTTTCGGGAGTTTCCCATTGGACGCTGATAATCGGCTTTAGAATAACGCTGTCAGAAAATTTTTTCTGAAAATCAGCGGAAAATCCGGAAAGACGAAAATTTAATTTTCCCTCAAATACGCCCTCTTCATTGGCCAAACCGAATAATTTTCCTTTTAAATCAATTCTTTTTAATTCATCTTTGCCGATTTTAGTGAAAAGCCAAACACAACCGTGGACTAAAGTTTGATTGCATTCCGGCGCGCTGGAAGTAAAAATAAATTTATCGGGAAAATTTAAAACAACCTCCACATTTTCCAGATCATTTTTCTCTTCATTTTTAACAAAAACGGAAAGAGTATTTTCCTCTCCGATTATTTGTTCATGGCTGTAATCCAGCCAAAATTTTACATCTTCATTGTCATTTTGCGTTTTGTGGGAATTAAAATAAAAAAAAGCGCCGATACTGGCCGCTATAACTAAAATCAAAAAAATAAAAAAGAAGCCAAAGGTGCTCGGCTTTTTTGATTTTGCCCGATCTAGCTTCTTTGTTTTAAAAGAAGAATTTTCAGGCCTAAATTGCTCTAGGCCTGATAAATATCTTTTAGCCATAATAAAAAATTAAGGCGATAATTCTTACTTACCCAGTTTGTTAATAGCTTCAATGACTTGTGAATCTGCTTTAAGTTTTTGAGTGAAGAGAATATGGTCCCAATTAATTTTCATTTCACCGGTTGGACCATAAACTTCGCTGCCCGCTTTGACAACCGTTAATTGCTGACTTGGCTGTTCTCCTTCTTTAGTTGCCGCTATTTGTTGCATTTGCAGATAATGAACATCTTTTAAAACTAATATTTTGCCATTATCTTTGACAATATGGCCGAAATACATCTGATCATTGGATACATAAACCGCTTGCCAAGAAGTTTCCTTGGCGGAGAAGACCATTAAGGACAAAACAACTACTACCCCGATAAAAATAATAATACCAACTATTAGGACAACAACCCCCATTCGCCTGCTGGGTGATTTTTTATTGTCCAAAATTTCAGAGTTTTTTAATGTTTCTTGTGTAAATCCTGTCATAAATTTTTAATTAATTAATTTTTATGTTATAAAATACTGACCTCTTTGTAAATTTTTAATGTTTCCTCGGCGGTTTTATCCCAATTGAATTTCTGGGCATGCTGCTTACCTTCTTCACTTAGTTTATCTCTTAATTCTTTATTAGTCAATAAACGATAAACGGCTTCTTCAATTTGAGAAACATCATATGAATCAACCAAGACAGCATGACCACCGGCTGTTTCAGGCATAGCAGAAACATTTGAAGTGACAACCGGGACGCCGTTAGCCATTGCTTCAAGAATCGGTAAGCCAAATCCTTCATAAAACGAAGGAAAGACAAAAATTTTAGCTCCTCCGAAAAGCGGATTAAGATCATCGGCTGCGATATATCCGGGTAAAATAATATCCTTTTTATATTTTGAAGCTGAAATTTTCTTTTCAATATCATGGAATTTAAATCCTTTAGCGCCGGCCAAAACCAATTGAATATCAGGTAAAGAATTGGACTTCATTTTTTCTCTTAATCTTTCATAAGCTGAAATAATACGGATAATATTTTTTCTTAAATCAAGAGTTCCCAAAAAAAGCAAATAATCTTTTTTAATGCCGTATTTGGATTTATTTTTTTTAATGCTCTCTTCCGATTGTTTTTCAAAAAATCTTTCATCTAAACCGTGAATTACCATTTTAATTTTATCAGCAGAGGTTCCGAAAATTTCGTGAATATCTTTTGACGTGGAATGACTGACGGTAATGATCTTTTTAGCTTCTTTAATGGCAGCGGGGATCTCTGTTTTTGACAAAACATTGTGTTTATCAGAATAAAGTTCCGGAAATTTGTAAATCGCCAAATCATGAGCCGTTACCACGCATGGTTTTTTATAAGAAAACGGCAAGGCTAAGGTCGGAGAATGGAAAACATCAAGCTCTTCCTTGTTTAAATAAGCGCTGATTAAATAATTGGTGTATGACTTGGGCATTAACCTGGTATATTGGACAAAAGGAAAAAACCTGATTAAAACATTATTTTGATTAAACTTAGCTAAGCGGCGTTTTTGAACCGAACGGTCAAAAAATAAAACATAAGTATTTTTTTTGTCTATTTTAAGTAAATGCCTGACCAGTTGATAGGTATAATGGTTAATTCCACCCACAATATTTTTTTCCGGATTTAAAATTGTTCTGCAATCAATACCAATGCGCATAAAAATATAATATAATAATATTATAACACAATCACTTAAATTTAATATAGCATATTCTCATATTAAACTCAATATGCTACAATACCCTTATGATTCTCGCTACCAATAAAAAGGCCTATTTCAATTATGAAATTCTGGAAACCTTTGAAGCCGGAATTATTTTGAATGGACCGGAAGTTAAATCCGCAAAATACGGAAAAATAAATTTAACCGGCGGATATGTTTCAATCAATAATCAAGGGGCATTGGAATTAATCAATGTCCATATTTCGCCTTACCCTCCTGCTTTTAATGTCCAACAAAATTATAATCCCACCCATACCCGAAAATTACTGATTAAAAGCAAAGAGATGAGAACTTTAATCGGCAGAATGAAAGTAAAAGGGGTAACGCTTGTTCCTCTCAAAGCTTATACCAAAGGCGGCCTCGTAAAAATAGAATGCGGCTTGGCGAGAGGAAAAAAACAATGGGATAAGCGCGAAGCCATCAAAGAGCGGGATTACAAAAGACGAGAACAAAAAGACCTTGACATTTAATTTAAAAGGTATATAATATTACTATTGATCTTTAAAAAGATATCCATCACAAATTCTACCTGTCGGTAGACAGGATATTTTATGGGGATGCTCAAAAATTGACGGTTGATTTGGATAAAAATTACCTTCCGTACATTCCTATTTTTTAATAGGAAATAAATCAGAAATACGTTAATTTTCTACGGCAGATATAAATGCCAACACAAATTTAAACTTTGCTATAGCTTAACGCTGTAGCCGTTAGGATTTACAGTGCCGATGCTCGAATCATGACGTATTATATTATCGGATAAGTTAATCCAGTCGCTTGTCTGGATTTTCCGAAAACCAAAATCAAGCTCTGATTAAAAAGGTTTCGTTCAGTTATCACTTTTTAATCAAGAAAATAACTGAAAAATGAAGGTAAACGTTTTTATCTAAAATTTTCCCGGACGCGGGGGAGGTACCCGCCATCTCCACCAATTTTCTTCCCGCTGAAGCGGGACCAGAAAATTGAGTATCCCGTATCAAATCTATAAATAAATTTTATAATAAGATGAAATAAGCCGCAGGCGAGCACTGTGCTTCCAGCCTTATTTTATCACAACATTTATTCGGATTTCGGTACTGGGACACCATAACAAACATAACAATTTAAAATCGTGAAATTTTATCGCACAAATAAACAAATAACTGCCCTCAAAGTTCGCCTAATCGATGAAAACGGCGTAAATGTCGGCACTTTAGAAACTTCAAAAGCCCTTGAATCAGCCCGTGAAAAAGGGTTGGATTTAATGGAACTTGATCCGACGGCCGATCCCCCGATTGCCAAGATTGTAGATTTCAGTCAGTTTAAATACAATTTGCTTAAAAAACAAAAGAAAGAAAGAAAATTGCAAAAATCAGGCGGCGTTAAAGGTATCAGATTAAGCTCTCGCATTGGCCAACATGACTTGGAACTTAAAGTTGAAAAAGCCAAAGAATTCATAGCTGAAGGCCATAAGGTTCAAGCAGAATTATTTCTGCGCGGCCGAGAAAAATTACACGCTGATTTGGCTGAAAAATTAATCAAACAATTTATTGAACTTTTAGGAGAAAATATTATAATAGAACAACCACTTAAAAGACAGGGCGGCAGACTTAGCGCCTTAGTCGTTAAAAAAAATATATGAAAACAAATAAAGCAATTGTCAAAAGATTCAGATTAACGAAAACGGGCAAGGTCGTGCATAAAACTTGCGGGCAGGATCATTTTAATGCTCGAGAAAAAGGCAGTAAGACTAAAAGTAAAAGAGCTGATAAGTCTGTTTATAAAACTTACGCCAAAACTGTAAAAAGTTATATTTAAAAAATAATTTAAAAAAAATATGCCTAGAGTAAAACGCGGTTTAGCCCATCTTAAAAGAAGAAAAAATGTCCTTAAAGAAGCAAAGGGTTTTAAATGGGGCCGAAAAAATAAATTTAAATTAGCTAAAATCGCTCTTTGGAGAGCCGGTAATTTTGCTTATCAAGGCAGAAAAGTCAAAAAAAGAACAGCTCGATCTTTATGGCTGATCAAAATCAATGCCGGTTGCCGAGAGAATGGAACTGTTTATTCTAAATTTATTGACGGCTTGAAAAAGAATAAAATAGAATTGGACAGAAAAACTTTGGCTAATTTGGCTTGCAATTATCCGAAAGTTTTCACCGAATTGGTTAAATCCATAAAAAAATAATACCTTAAAAACAAATACTGCTTCCTTTTTATAAGAGCAGTATTTGTTTTTGGGGGCTTGTCAGAAAATAAAAATTTGATATAATAATTTTAATGGTCCGGTAGATCAACTGGTTAGATCGCATCCCTGTCACGGATGAGGTTGCGGGTTCGAGCCCCGTCCGGACCGTATTTTATTTAAAATAAATAATTAAATAAAAATTATGAACAAAACATCCGCTTTATCTATTCTTTTAGTTTTAATAATAGCAGGAGGTTTAACATATTATTTATTCACACTGCAAACGTCAGTTGACAATCTTCAAGAAAGAATTTACCAAATAGAAACAAAAAATCAAGTTCAACAAAGCATGGATCAATTAAAAACAGACATTGTTAAAGAATTTAAAAAAGGTGATGAAAATGAAGTTATACGTCGCTTGCAATATATTTTAAGCCAATATCCTCAGATTTATCCCGAAGGTCAGGTCACGGGAGTTTATGACGATAAAACTGTTCTGGCAGTTCAAAAATTTCAAGAAAAAAATGATTTAAAAATATCCGGTGTTTTAGACGAACCGACACAAAATAAACTTGTAGAAACAACTTGTACTCCAACCTCTATCCCTGAAGAATTATCTCAACCGCGAGATGGCAATGAAAATGAAATTCTTTTACTTCTCAATGATGAAGGGAAAAGGTTCTATGCCCAGTCAAAGGCTGTCCGCGATACTTATCCGGGAAATCATCCTTATAAACATTTCTTACTTATAGGTTTTTCGGTGGATTATATGGATCAAGAAGGTTATTTTCACCCGCCAGCCGGCAGAAATTGTTTTGTGCCCAATCCTGATTTATATTCTGATATTCCCTCTGTTATCCCCGACAAATTTTATCGATATGTCAAAGATTGCGCAAATAAAACAACCATTCAGCGCCAAGTACTCGACACCACTGGTGGCTATATGAATTATATTGGCCGCGATCGTTATCAAGAACAATGCATTGATGATGGCAGTTTTGACAATTATTACGTAGAAAGCACCAAGAAATTAGAATAATAAAATTTACTTTAAATAAAAAATCGGCAATTATAAAATGTAATTGCCGATTTTTTATTTTCTTATTAAGAACGAGAGATTTTTTCAAAATATTTCAAACCATTTTCGTCTTTACCGGCTTCCACAAAATCTTCAAAAACAACCGGAATAATCATTTTAACTTCTTCCAATAATTTACCCATTACTTCTCTGATTTCCCAATGAGCCGGTCGAGCAGTTCTCATTTTAAAAATATGCCGCCATTCACGAAAATTCGCTGAAACAACAATTTGAGATTTAATCGCCGTGGGCAGAATTTGTCTGGCATCTTGCGGCAACCAACCTGCCTTTCTTAATCCTCGATAAAATTCTTCCGTTTCTTGAAGCATTTCGGCCATGGACATTTCTCGGCCGTCAGCCAATTTAACTTTTTCATTTTCATCTTTATGAGCCGGAACAACGCATTTTAATTCAAATTTTTCCAAGTCCACTTCCGCGCCCGGTTTGGCATAATCCACATAACGGGTTGATTCTTGAGAAATACCCATTATACGATGGCGAACCAATTCATGAGTCAAGCCGCGGGAACAATCATTAAATTGAACAATCATCAAACTGTGCTCCATTACGCTTTCGTGCCCGAGTTTTAAAATCATTTTAACGAATTTTTCCGCGGTTTCCTGAGTTATTTCTTGAGCAACTGATTGATAACAAGTCCTCCCCGCTTTTTCAATGGTTAACAACTGCGATTTTAAATTTTCTTTAGGCGTTAAAATAACAAAATTTCCGGCACTTTTAAGTATTTTCATACCAGGTAGTAGAACTTTGACAATTTTTGTCCAATCATCAAAGTTTTAAATTAATTAATTAATTAAATTATTTTAGAAAACCTTTGTTTGTTATATGAATTTTTTGTCCGACCAAAAATCAACAAAATTAAAGCTTTCAAACAGATTAAGTACGCAATATAGATATTACCAGGTAAAACTTTTTAGCTGCGAAGGACAAGTCAAAGTCCACTACCTGGCATATTTTTTAAATTATATTTTTAAATGTTTTAAAAGTTTTTTCAGCGCATTTTTGCCAAGAAAATTCTTTTACCCTTTCTAACCCTTTTTCTATCAGCACTTTTCTCAAATCTTGCTCATTAATTATTCTTTTAATCGCTTCAATCATTTGCAATGAATTTTCGGGGTTAAAATACAGAGCTGCGTCTTGAGCGACTTCGGGCAAAGAACCTTGATTTGAGGCGACAATCGGACAACCGGAGGCCATTGCTTCAAGTAAAGGGATACCGAATCCTTCATAAAAAGAAGGAAAAACAAACGCTTCTGCTCCGGCGTATAAATAAACCAAGTCTTTCGGTTCAACATAATTAATTTGACGAATTTTTTCTCCCAAAGATTTAATTTGTGATTTCGCTTCTTGATAACCGAATCCCGGGCTTCCGGCCAAAACCAAATTTAGAATTTGGAATTTAGAATTTAGAATTTGGAGCTGCTGATAGGCGTTAATCAATCCTTTGATATTTTTCTTTTTCTCCAGCCGGCCGACAAAAAAAAGATAAGGCTTTTTAATCTGATATTTAATCAAAATTTCTTCTATTTTATTTTTATCTTCAATCAAATTATAATTTTCACTGTATCCCAAAGGGATGACGATTATTTTATTCGGATCTGTTTTATATAAATTTATTATTTCCGTTTTTGTAAATTCCGACGGAGTGATAATTTTATCGGCATATTTGGCGGCAAAAGAATGAACCAGTGAGTAATAAATTCTCTGCCCAAAAGTATAAGCTTTTGGGAAACGCTTGAATCCAAGATCGTGAATGGTCATTATTTTTTTAGCTCGGCAAAAAATAGGCAAACAATGAGCCGGAACAAATAAAATATCCGGCGGATTAATCAACATTTCCCAAGATAATCTCTTCTGAGTCCAAAAATATTTCAAGGGCCAAGATAAAATTTTAGTTTTCCAGCCGGCCGGCATAATTCCCAAATCTCCTTTTAATTCTTCCGACGCGTATAAAATAAATTTATCCCCCTGAGACAGAGGGATTTTTTTTAATTCTTGAATCAAATGGTAGGAATACCATTCAACGCCTGTTTTTTGCGGGCGATTTGCCCTCGAAGCATCAATGCCGATAATCATAAATTATTTCATTGCCATAAGACTCTTTTTATAAGAATCCAAATTTTCCAAAGCTATACCTGTTCCTCGAGCTACGCAAAGTAACGGTTCTTCGGCTACATAAGCCGGCACGCCGGTAACTTGAGTGAAAAGTTTATCTAAATTTCTGATTAAAGCCGTACCTCCGGATAAAACCATGCCTTTTTCCATAATATCAGCCGCCAATTCGGGCGGAGTTTCATAAAGCACGGATTTTATCGCCGAAACAATAGCATTAAGTTCATCTTGAATGGCTTCTGTTATATCATCAGAATCAATGGTAATAATTTTAGGTAAACCGGTAATCATGTCTCTGCCCTTAATATCCATTTTCAATTTTTTTTCTAACGGCAAGGCCGAACCGATTCTGATTTTAATATCTTCGGCCGTTCTTTCACCAATCGCCAAATTATATTTTTTTCGGATGAAAACCATAATCGCCGCATCTAATTTATTTCCAGCCACCCTGATGGAAGTTGAAGCAACAATTCCGCCCAAAGATATAACCGCTGATTCGGTTGTTCCTCCACCCATATCAACAATCATATGTCCCGAAGCCGAACCAATGGGAATATTCGCGCCAATAGCCGAAGCAATCGGTTCTTTAATAATATAAGCCGCTCGAGCTCCGGCCGCCATCGTCGCATCAATTACTGCTCTTCTTTCAGTTGAAGTAATGCCACCCGGCACTGCCACCATAACTTCCGGTCTGAAAAGACGAAAACGTCCGATCGCTTTACCGATAAAATATCTTAACATGGCTTCAGTTGTTTTGTAATCCGCAATAACGCCATCTTTCAATGGTTTTTTTGCCACAATTGAATCAGGGGTTCGTCCGATCATGGCCTTGGCTTCATCGCCAACAGCCAAGACGCTATTATCTGCCGTAGAAATTGCCACCACCGAAGGTTCATCGGTAACAATTCCTCGCCCTTGCACATAAACCAAGATATTGGCCGTCCCTAAATCTATACCAATTTTTTTAGAAAACATAATAAATAATATTTACGCTTTTAAATTTTTTTCCTCAAGTTCAACTTCTCTTTTTTCTTTAAAATAATCACGGATCAAAATACTGATAACTGTGGCAATCGGAACAGAAATTAACATTCCGATCGGGCCGGCCAATCTTCCGCCAATTAATAAAACGATCAAAGCCAAGGCCGGATTAAGTCCGACAACTTTATACATTATATTTGGAGAAATTATAAGATGCCCAATTTCTTGAATAATAATATAGAGAATTATCACCAATAAACCTAAAAGCGGTGATTGAACAAAAGCGATAATTACCGCCGGAATAGCTCCTAAAGCAAAACCTATAAATGGAATCATCTCTCCGAAGCCGGTAATAATGGCTAAAATTAAAGCGAATTTAACTTTTAAAAAGAATAAGCCGATATAAGTTAGAATACCTATAATCAAGCAAATTAAGAATTGACCTATCGCCCATCCGCTGACTTCTTTCTGGGATAATCTCATAAAATGCTCAAAAAAATGGCGATATTTTATCGGAATTATTAAATTCAAATAATTATAGAAAGTGTGTTTCTGAATAGACAAATAAAAAGATATTATTAGAACCATGAATAAGGAAACAATCTGACCAATAGTATTTCCCAATAAAGAAAACATATTTGTGTCTCCCAGAACTTTCTGATTTAACCATTGATTTCCTAATTTTAAAAATTGTTCTTGGACACCTGCTGGTATTTTTACTACAATTGATTGAAAAACATTCGGAATTTGATCAATAAAAATTTTCCCTTGTTCTACAATAGTCGGCCAAACGGCAAAACTGATACCGGTTAAAATCAATAGAATAAACAAGTAGACAATTAATGCTCCCAGCCAACGGGGTAATTTTTTTCTTTCAAAAAAATTAACCGTGGGGTTAATAATCACGGCCAAAAAAACCGCGATTAAAACCATAAAAATAATGTCGCGGATAAAATACAAAAACCAAAAACCCAAAAGAACTAAAACAACTTTAACAACTGATAAAAAATCTATACTAAAAACATTTGTATTTTTTGAACTTGAATTATTTTGATTTTCAAACATACCAGGTAGTAGAACTTTGACAATTTTTGTGAAATTACCAAAGTTTTAAATTATTAATTAAATTATTTTAGGAAACCTTTTTTATTTTATGAATTTTTTGTCCGACCAAAAATCAACAAATTAAATCTTCAACGATATGTTAGATGCGCAAAATATATACCAGATAAAACTTTTTAGTTGTGAGAGGACAAGTCAAAGTCCACTACCTGGCATAAATTTTGATTTATATTTATACTTTAATTATATCTCATCTTGCAAAATCCGCAAGAATTGGCGATTTTCTTTAAATGGCCCGATCATGGCCAAACTTAAATTTTTGTTTTTAAAAAGCTGGTTGGCTATTCTTTGAATATCAGATTGGCTGACCATTTTTATCTTTTTTAATTTTTCTTTCGGTTCAATAATCTTGCCAACCAATAATAATTGCCTGCCGTACCATGAAGCCAAAGTGGCCGATTCTTCAAAAGAAAGCTTCATTGTCCCTTCAATGTAATCTTTAGCCCGAGTCAGTTCTTCTTTGCTTACGCCTTGTTTTTTAATTTTATTTAATTCTTCCAAAATAACTTTTAACGTTTCTTCCGTTCTGTTTTTATCAACACCGGCTCGAATTTCAAAACTGCCCGTATCTTGATAAACGCCCAATTCCATTTCCACGAAATAAGCCAGTCCTCTTTTTACTCTTATCTCGGTGAAAAGCCGCGAACTCATATTACCGCCCAAAATAAGGCTTAAAACACTAGCCGCTTCCAAATCGGGATGATGATAAGAATAGGCCAGGCCGCCTAAAGCGATTTGAACCTGATTGGTATCTTTGAATAAAATATTCGCTTTGGGCCAAGATTTTTTTTCTTCATTTTTAAAAAGCGAAAAATCAGTTTTATTTTTTTTGCCCTGATAAGCACCGAAGTATTTTTTAACCAATTTAATGGCTTCTTGATTTTTGATATTGCCCGCCACCACCACGATCATCTGATTCGGCTGATAAAATTTTTCTTTATAAGCCATTAATTTTTGCTGGCTCATTTTTTGAACAGTCGGCATATCCCCGCTTACCAACCAACTTAAAGGATGATTTCCGAATAATACTTTTTCAAACATATCTTCAATATGAAGCAAAGGATTTTCTTCATACATTTTAACTTCCTCCAAAATAACTTTTTTTTCTCTTTCAAATTCTTCTTTGTCAAAAACCGAATTAAAAACCATATCGGATAAAATATCAAAAGCTTTTTCCGTTTTATTATCAACCGCTTTTATCCAATAACCGGTATGATCTTTGGAAGTAAACGCATTATATCTTGCTCCCAAACTGTCCAATTCTTTCGCCACCAATAAAGAAGACGGCCGACGCTTTGTGCCTTTGAACATCATGTGTTCAATAAAATGAGAGGCGCCGTTTAAATCCTTGGTTTCATAACGCGAACCAACCGGCAAGAGCACCTCAATCGTTACTGACTCGGCATTTTTAACCGGTACTGTAATCAAGCGAAGGCCTTGAGATAATTTTGTTTGAAAGTACATATTAATTTTCTAATTTATCTTTTAACCAACCGGTTAATTCTGAAATTAAAATTCTTTCCTGTTTCATGGTGTCGCGGTCGCGAACCGTCACTTTTTTATCTTCCAAACTTTCAAAATCAACAGTCACGCAATAAGGCGTGCCGATTTCATCTTGGCGGCGATAACGTTTTCCGATAGAAGCCGTTTCGTCATATTGGCACATAAAATATTTTTGCAAATCGTGATAAATTTCTTTGGCCGGTTGAGATAATTCTTCTTTTTTTGATAAAGGCAAAATTGCCACCTTAATCGGGGCTAAATTTTTATGAAGGCGTAAAACTATTTCCGTTTCATGAACTGCATTTTCGCCGCCGGATCTGGTTTCAACTTCATCATAAGCATCAATTAAAAACAAAAGAACAGCTCGATCCGCGCCCATGGAAACTTCGTCAACGTAAGGAATGAATTTTTCTTTTGTTTCTTCGTTTGTGTAATTCATGTCCACGCCGCTGTATTTTCCGTGCCGCGACAAATCCCAATCCCCGCGATTATGAATGCCGGCGAATTCGCTCCAATCGTCAAACGGTGTTTTGTATTCCACGTCCCAGGCCTCTTTGGCGTAATGCGCCAATTCGTCTTTTTCATGCTGGCGCAAACGCAAATTTTCCGGACGATAAACCAAATTTTTATACCAATCAAAAGTCCAATCCTTCCATTCTTGATAATATTCATTCGCTTCTTTGGGCGAAACAAAATATTGCATTTCCATTTGTTCAAACTCGCGCGTTCTGAAAATAAAATTTCCGGGGGTTATTTCGTTTCTAAATGCCTTGCCGACTTGAGCAACGCCAAACGGCAATTTTTTTCTCATTGATTCTTTAACATTTAAATAATTCAAATAAATTCCTTGGCAAGTTTCACCACGCATATAAGCTTCGTCTTGAGAACCTTCAACCGCGCCTAAATGAGTTTTCATTAAGAGATTGAATTTCTTGCCTTCGGTGAGTTCGCCGCCGCAATCCGGGCATTTTTTGCCTTCAATTTTATCAGACCTGAATCTCTGATGGCACTTTTTACATTCCACCAACGGATCGGTAAAATTTTCCAAATGTCCCGACGCTTCCCAAACAATTTTGGGCGTTAAAATAGAGCTGTCCAATCCCACCACGTCATCTCTTTTTTGAACTATTTCTTTCCACCAAGTTCGCTTGATGTTATTTTTCAATTCAACGCCAAGAGGGCCAAAATCCCAAGAATTGGCCAATCCGCCGTATATTTCAGAACCGGGGAAGATAAATCCTCGGCGTTTGCACAACGAAATTATTTTATCCATTTTTGTTAGTTCTTTTGCCATATGACATTATTATAACGCTTTTTTAAAAAAAGAAAAGAGGGGCACGTCTGACCGACGGCCCCTTTTTTTATTTCAATTAACATGGCAAATACTCTCCCTTTTCTATCTCATCTTTACTTAATGCCTTCAAATGCTTATTCCATTCTTTATAAAAAGTTTCTTTCCCGCTTTTATCCTTAACTAACACAGACACAATCGGCCAGCCCTCTTCATCAGGATAACTTATCTTTATGTCTTTTACTTTTGGACAAACATTCTGACAGCACTTAGTATGTTTCCATACACTGCCGGGAAACAATCCGCTTTCGTAACAAGCACACCATTTAAGTTTAGTGTCTGAATCTGAAACCATAAGTCCTTGCAGAGTTGCACAATGCTCACAGATCCCCCTAATTAACAAATATTTGAAATCCTCCTTTACTTGTACTTTTATAAGCCTGCAATCCTCCTTTACTTTTTTAAACCATTGAAGTATTTTCATTTTTCCTCCTTTTTTTATTGAACTAATCTTAGATTATCAAAAATTAAGAATTTGTCAAGTCCCAAGATTGCCAACAAATTTTAAATAGGTATAATAAAGATATGCCAGGTAGTGAAACTTTGACTTAGTCTTTTAAGGGGTTCTACCAAGCATATAAAGTAAAATTTTAATAATAAATTAACTATTTTTATAACTTTGACAGGAATAAATAACCGGTCAAAGTTCTACTACCTGGTATGAAAAATAATAAACCAAGTTTTTATATTTTAGGGGCAAGCGGATTTATGGGCGGAAAATTCGTGGAATATCTAAAACAAAATAATTTTGAAGTTTCCAACGAAAGAATTGATATTACTGATTTGCCGGCTTTAAAGAAAAAATTTAAAGAAATCAAACCTGATGTGGTGATTAATTTTGCCGGCGTCAGAGCTTATCCGAATATTGACTGGTGCGAAACTCACAAACAAGAAACAATTGCCGTAAATGTCGCGGGCGCGATTAACGTCGCTTTAGCCGCTCTGGAAGCGTCAAGTTTTATGATTCAAATCGCTTCGGGCTGTATTTATTCCGGCACGCCGGAAACGCCTTTTAGCGAAGAAGATGAACCGAATTTTTTCGGCAGTTTTTATTCCAGAATGAGAGTCGCAATGCAAATGGCGCTTAAAGAATTGCCCGTTCTTCAATTGAGAATCAGAATGCCGATTTCCATGTATTCTCATCCGCGCAATCTGCTTAATAAAATAATTTCTTACAAAAAAGTTATTTCTTTGCCTAATTCCGTAACTTTAATTGAAGATATGTTTCCGGCTTTGGTTAAATTGGCGGAAATCAAACCGACCGGAATTTTAAATTTAGTGAATGACAATTATCTGACTCACGAACAAATGCTTAAAGCTTATCAAGAAATAGTCAATCCAAATCATCAATATGAATTAATTTCTTTGAATGAACTTTATAATATTACCAGCGCCAAACGAAGCAATTGCATTTTGTCCAATCAAAAAGCGAAAGATTTGGGAATAGAAATGCCGGCAATTGACGAAAAACGGCTGAGAGAAATCATGGAAGTCTACAAAAAATCTTTGTAAATTTTAGAAAATATAAAATATTAAAAGACCGTAGAAATCTACGGTCTTTTAATATGCCAGGGGGCAGAATCGGACTGCCAACGCAAGGATTTTCAGTCCTTCGCTCTACCACTGAGCTACCCTGGCGTAAAATTTAAACATCTTAAATATTAATAGTCCTTCGCTCTACCACTCCGACGCCTTTACAGGGACCGGAGTCCAGACTTTTACGTCGGGGCTGAGCTACCCTGGCGTAAATCATTTCAATATTAAAACATTGTAACATTTTAACAAGTGGGCGACCAAGGAATCGGACCTTGTACTCTTCCGTGTAAAGGAAACGTTTTACCATTAAACTAGTCGCCCCTTGATGCCCTTTAAATTTTTATTCGAGAGAATAATTCGGTGGTTCTTTTGTAATAATAATATCGTGAGGGTGAGATTCGGTTTTGCCCGCCTGTGTGATTCTAATGAAATCTGCTTTTTCGTGAAGTTCAGAAATATTTGCCGCGCCGACATATCCCATTCCACGTTTCAGTCCGCCCAAATATTGAAAAATTACTTGTTCCAATTCTCCTTTGTAAGGTTTTAATCCTTCAACGCCTTCGGCAATAAGTTCTTTTTTTCCTGTATCCACTTGTCTATACCTTTCTCGACTGCCTTTGTTAACTTCCATTGCCCCGATAGAACCCATTCCTCTGTAGACTTTCCATTGTCTGCCATCTTTAAAAACTATTTCACCTGGCGCCTCTTTTGTTCCTGCCAGCATGCCGCCCATCATCACAGAACACGCACCTGCACCAATAGCGATAGGAATGTCTCCTGAATTATGCAACCCGCCGTCCGCGCAAACAGGAATATCAAACGCGCCAATAGCCTTTGCGCATTTGTAAACAGCACTTACTTGAGGCGAGCCGATTCCCGCGATAACTCTTGTAGTGCAAATTGAACCCGGTCCCTGACCTACTTTTACTCCGTCAGCACCCGCCTTGGCGAGTCGACAGGCCGATTCCGGTTCTGAGACATTACCGACTACAACATCAATTTTATAATTTCTTTTTATTTCTTTAAGTGTTTCAATAACTGATTTTGTATCTGCGTGCGCCGTACTGATTACCAACACATTAACTTTATTTTTTACCAATAAATCAATCCGTTCAAAATCATTCACGCCCACTGCCGCGGCCACGATTAACTGTCCATTTTTATCCACATTGCATCCGGTAGGATTTTTCATTATTATTCTTTGAACATCTTTAAAAACATACATCCCTGCGATTTTACCATTTTTATCCAACAACGGCAAAATCTTCTTTTTTGTTGCCATCATTATTTTATGCGCTTCTTTTAGAGAGGTCCCTTTTGGCGCCGTGATGATTTTTTTACTCATGACTTTTGCGACCGGAAGAGAAAAATCTTGGCAAAAATCAAAATCGGTCTTACTTAATATACCGATGAGTCGATTAGCTCTATTAATAACAGGAAAGGTGCAGAAATCATATTTCTTTTCCTCTTTTTTCATGAGAATTTCCCTTACGGATTCATTTTCGTACGCGCAAATTGGTTCGTCTATAAAGCCATTCAGATAATATTTTACCCTAGCCACTTCATCCGCTTGGTCTTTAGGAGAAAGATTTTTATGAATTACGCCAAGTCCGCCCAACAAAGCCATTCCTATTGCCATACCGCTTTCTGTCACCGTATCCATGTCAGCGCTAACGAGAGGAATTTTTAAAAAAATATTTTTCGAAAATTTTGATTCAAGATTTACGTTGTCCGGCATAACTTCGGAATGACCCGATTTTAGGCGAACATCATCAAAAGTCAGCGCCAATCCCAGTGCTTCCATCTTCTCAAAAAATGCATCTTTTGGGAATTTTTTCATAAGTTTAATTTACTAAATCCTCAACGCTAATTTCAAGAATCTTATTTTTGGTGGACCCGAGGGGAATCGAACCCCTTACTCTTCCATGCCATGGAAGCGTGTTACCGGTATACCACGGGCCCATAAAATTATTAATTAAAGTGCGGACGGAGGGATTCGAACCCTCGCAGGATTGCTCCCACATGCACCTCAAGCATGCGCGTATACCAGTTCCGCCACGTCCGCAATTATTTTATCAATGTTTTTAAATATTCTTTACCACAACCAGATTTAAAATATTTTTCTCTTTGTCTCGCTTGATATCTAGAACCAACAAATTCTGTAAATATAATTTTAAAAGGGATATATCGTTTATTTGATTTAGTTTTTCCAATATTATGTTCTTTTAATCTTTTCTCCGGATTTTCTGACATCCCAACATAAATATAATTATATTTAATACTTTTTATAGCATAAACATAATAACTTTCCATAATTTTAAAATTGTAATATAACAATTACATGCGCGTATACCAGTTCCGCCCTGCCTGCCGGCAGGCAGGCACGTCCGCCTAAAATAACAATTATTTTATTTCCTTTAATTTTTTTGAATGATCTTTTAAGAAATTCAATTTGGCTCTTCTGACTTTAAACTTTTTCACTATTTCTATTTTTGAAATCGTCGGTGAATACAAAGGATAAATTTTTTCCACGCCGATATTGTCAGCCGCTTTTCTGCTAACGGTAAAAGTGGCGCCTGCTGTATTTCCACCATGGCGAGAAATGACCATGCCTTCAAAAATTTGGATTCTTTCTTTCATATTTCCTTTCGCATCCGGTTCTTTGATTTTTTGAAAAATTTTAATCATCATTCCCGGTTTAATGTCCGTAACGTTGGTTTCTTTTTTTTCTTTTTTTATATCTTCCATATTAAATTTTAATTTTGATTAATATATTAAGGCTAATAACATGTTTAGGAGAAGAGGCTCTAGGCAGGAGCCTCTTCTAAAATAATTTTCTTTATTTTTTCAACAGTTTCTTCCAGCTTCCCTTCTTCATTGGTGATAACATAATCCCAGTTATCAAGGGTGGCCAATTCTTTTTGTGTTTCAGCCAAACGTTCTTGAATTACTTCTTCCGAATCTTGTCCGCGGCTGCGCAATCGCTTTTCCAAAATTTCAATTGATGGAGGAATAATGAAAATCACTTTTGCCTCCGGGAATTTAATTTTGATTGTCTTTGCGCCTTGGCAATCAATTTTAAAGAGAATTGCTTTATTCAACTGCATTAATTGCTCCACATCCTTTTTCTGCGGACCGTAATAATTACCGTAAACCAAAGCGTGTTCAATTAATTCGTCATTTTTTATCATTTGTTCAAATTTTTCTTCTGAAACAAAATGATAAGGATGGCCCTCTGATTCGCCTTGTCTCATCGGACGCGTGGTGGTAGTAACTACCCAATTAAAATCAAGATTCTCTTTTTTAAGACCTTCAATCACACTGTCTTTGCCTGCTCCGGAAAGTCCGGAAATTACGAATAATTTACTCATTTTTACCTCCCTGTCTGCCTGATAGGCAGACTTTTTTATTTAAAAAATCCTTTAATTCTTTTGGCAAATCGCTTTTAAATTCTTGCCATTGATTATTTAGATCGTAAAAACCCAGATAACCGGCGTGAAGAAAAATTCTATCTAAATCGGTTTTTGCTTTGCTGTGCTGCTTGTCTCCGACAATCGGACAGCCGATTGATTGCAGATGAAGACGAATTTGATGCGTTCGACCGGTAAACGGCCTGAGTTTTAATAAAGTAAATTTTGGAAATTCTTGAACAACCTCGTATTCGGTTATCGCCGGCTTGGAAATTTTAATATTTTTTTTAGATTGAACAACGACTAATTTTCCTTTTTTTGTTCGGCCAATTGGTAATTCAATTGTTCCTTTTTTTTGCGAAGGCCGGCCGCAAACCAAAGCCAAATATTCTTTTTTTACCCGGCTATTTTTAAACTGATCAATAAAATATTCAAATGATTTTTGATTTCTGGCAATTATCATCAATCCGGAAACGTTTTGGTCCAAGCGATGAACAATCCCCGGTCTTTCACTCTCATTAATATCTTTTATTTCAGGATAATTTTCAATTAACCAATTCGCTAAAGTATTTTCTTTTTGATGTTTGGTAGGATGCACCAATAATCCGCTCGGTTTTTCAATAATCAAATAATCCTTATCTTTAAAGATTATATTCGGTTTTAAAAAAAAGTCAACCCCCATACCAAACGGCGATATATTTTTAAAATGCGATGAATTATTCATTATATTTGATTAATCTGTTCTAAATTTTAAAATTTATTCTATTTTAAAAAAAGTTTAAAAATATATTACTGAGCATTTTATCACCGTTCAGGTGCGGGGGTCAATCCCCATAAAAATCATTCTAGCTAAAAAACTAATTTTTGTCAAAAAAATCCCCCGCTCTTTTATAAGCGGGGGCTGTTTTTATTCACTTTTTATCTCTTCCTCAAAAGAGATGTATTTGGGCCGGACACGCGTCACATTGTTCTTTCTGTCTAAGGTTATTTCAGTAATCCACATTCCAAGCCATGGAACCATACCTCTTTCTTTTAAATAAGAGGTACTTCCTTCGAGACAAGGAACCAGGAATGAAGAGATTCCCTTATAATGCATGAATATCGACACATGAAGATGTCCCAGTAATAATACCCTTACTCCATCCTCAGAATTACTTTGTTCTTCCACAAGAGTTTCTATAAATCGTTGCGAACGATACGATTTTCCGTAAGGAATTCCTCCTTTAGGATGGACTAAACGTATGGTTACCCCATTAATGGTTGTCGTCCCTTCCACGATGAATTCTCCACCAATATATTCAACATTCTTCTGTAACCGAGCAAACATTTTGACGATATTGTAACCGGCAAGAACCGAATAGGCTTTTTCATGGGAAGATCCTCCAATTACTTTGAGAGGAATTTTAGAGTCAGGCCAAATTTTCTGTGCTCTTTCAAGTTGTTCATCCGCACCATGATATTTTAAATCAAATTGCTGTCCTTTATAAGCATTGGTTCCGGTAAAAACATCGCCGGAATGAGTCATCACATCAGCCTTGGCCAGTTTAGCTTCTTGGTAGGCTCTCTCAATTAAATCCTCTCTTGCCGTTTTATCACCAATATGGGTATCGGAGATGGAAGCAATAATCAATTTCTTGGCATGAACGCCTGTTAAAGAAATTGGTTCAAATCTCCTTGAAGTCCAATCATACTTTAAAACGTATTTTTTGGCAGCTTCATCATGCGCTATTCTATACTTCTTTTTCTGCAAACTCTGAATCACTTCCACCACATTGCCCTTATCAAGATTAAGTTTTCGAGATAATTCTCCAAGTCGTTTTGGTCTTTCCTGTAATTCTCTGAGAATGTCTCTCTCCGCCTCGTTTAAAGGAATGTTAGTATGATCACCCGAAGATTGAGGAGTATAATAGCATTGTTCCACCTGTTCATAAGCGGTCAGGATATTGAATTCCCATTCCACATCAATCGGATTGCCACCTTTATCAAGTTTAATTGTAACAATGGTGTAACCCAATTCCGGTACATTACCTTTCTTAATTTCTGCTTCTTGAGAAGGAGGCGTGGCGCAAAGACCCGGTAAAGCGATATTAATCATATCACCAGGTTTTTTTGCCGGAATTACCAAAGGTGTAGAAAGACCTCCTAAAATTAAGAGATTTGGCCGATGAGATTTTCTCAGCATATACCGAATCGCTGCCGTAAAATTCTCTTTCACCTTTTGCGTAGGATAAGAAACCGTGTAAGGAGAACCCTTTTTAAGATGCATGACTTTAATTTTCCATTCCCCTTTTGATCCGGTGATATAAAAATTAGCTTCCAAATCTCCTTCTTTCCGCCAATTTTTTCTATCCTGACAGAGAACATGCGCTACATCCTGAGCATGAGTCAAATCACGAGGTCCATTTAAAAAATAAATTTTAAATGGCATTTTGGGTATCTCCGAAGTGAAATCAATTTGTTCGTCAAATCCTCCGCCTAAAAAATCCTGACCGTTGCTTTTAGTTGGCTTACCGCCGACAATATTTCCGCAATGGATAACAAAACCCATTTTGCGTCTCTTGAATTCTTTCAAAGCCAAGGCTAAAAGTTCCGGCTGGTGAGTTTTAAGACCGAAACAAGTATCAGAAATAAATCCAATCTTTATTTCTGTTCGACCGGTAGATTCTAAACGAATTGACGGTCCAACTTGAGGTTCGTCAAAAAACTTAACCTCATAGATAAATTCTCCCTTTTCCGTTCTTTGGGTTACTTTAATGTCATAACCCTGTTCTCTGAGAGAATCCACCATTTGGACAATTTTGTCCTGCGATTTCTTAAAAATCTTCGCCAAATCAGAAAGTAAATTTGGTCCTTTCTTCACCCTTTTCAGAAGTTGTTGTTCTAATTCTTCCGGGGTAAATACTTTCAAAGCTTTTTTCGACTTCATTTTTTCCTCCTTTTTTTAATGAACTGAATCTATTTATAATTATATGTAAATTCGAAAAAGTGTCAATAGTCCGATAAATATACTTTATAAAAAAGGCGGTCATTTAGACCGCCCTGATTAATTCTCAGCAATAAGGAAGAAAATTGCCATTTTTATCACGAATACGCGCTCTGGTTTCTTTAATGCTTAAATGCTTAACCAGATTAAATTTTATGTTGTCAATTGTCCCCTTTTCATCAATTTTATAAATTATTCCACCGCGTTTGGCGATATTTTTCGCTTCCTTGAATATTCCCGCCCCCCATTTATTATCTTTAAAGGGAAGAAATATCCCCACCTCGCAATCAGAAATCAATTTTATAAAATAATCCATTGCCGCCGCACTGCCTCTTTTTTGCTTTAAACGTTTCGCTTCTTCCTGATGGCATTTTTCCGCCGGATTTATAATTTCCCATTTCGGAAAATAAAAATCGATTTTTTCGAGCAATCGTTTTTCTAAATCCGTATTATAGACATTTTGCGGATGTCCAAAATATATTTTCATTCCTCACCTCCTTTTTAATATACTAAATATTTATTTAATTATACATAAATTTTAAAAAAATAAAAGGTGCTTGCTAATATGCAAGCACCTGATTATTTTTTATTATCCCCCTAAATTCAAGTTGAGACCTGATTTAATGCTTCCCTTTGGAATCCTGATTGTTATTTTGTTTGGCTTTTTCCATGTGCGAATTTTAGTTGTTTTAACAGAACCAAAGCATATCATTTTTTTCCAAAAAGTATTGGGAATAAAAATTTTCTTATTGACAATTTCTTGCATCTCAATCACCCCGTCATTACGATCTTCTTCATAGATTGTAACCCCCGAATCAACACTTACTTTCCCGAATTTTATGCCGCCATCAGAAGTCCGATAATAATAGTAATAAAACATTTTATTGTCAGTCTCTATGTTTCCTGTCCCAATAAAAAAATCTCCTCTTGTTTCAGAACCACTTTTATCTCTCAGAGCTACTAAACTTTGTGTTGTTAACCGACCGGATTCTTTTTTAAAAGCCCAAAATAAATCCACGCTGTCATACACAATGCTATCAATGAACAACATAATGACAAAGGTAACTATTCCTGCAATAATAGTGCTGGAAATTTTTTCTTCAATAGCAACTTTCCATAAAATTGCTATTACAACTGCAACGGCTATCGCCAATAACATTTTAACCTCCTTTTTAAATTTACTATTTAATGTTCATTAAAACACATTTTTCATTTTTGTCAACCCTCTTAAAAATTTTATTGCTGATTTTTTATCTTTAATTTTTCCTTCGAGCTGTTTTTCTCTTAAAATCTCCAATAATTCGCCTATTCTGGGTCCCGGTTTTATTTTAAACTCTTTCATAATTTCATTGCCGTTTAAAATCGGTTGGGGCAATTCTTTTTTATTAGCGCTTAATTTTTTTAATTCTTTGATTCTTTTCAGCATATTTTTGAAATCGCCAAAATCAGAATGGCCTTTTTCCAAAATCGTGGCTGAAATATCCGCGAATGAAAGTTTTAACAAATTTTCGCCCGGCAAATTTTGATTAAAAAAATATTTTTCAATGGTTTGCGGCCGCATTTTAAGAGCATTGCCGTGAACCAAAAGCATGTGATTTTTAATCAACCAGGCGATTTTTTCCGGATCAACGCCGAAATTTTCCCTTCGGGGCTGAGAATCTCCCTCTGGGGCGAAGCCCGGACTTGAAAATTTTAATCGCTCGCAAATTTTTTTGGTTTTTTCCGCGCCCACCACGTCATGCTCATTAAAACGAATGCGGTCAGTGTGATTTTTCTCCGGAGTTTGAATGGTCGGCGGCTTGCCCAAATCATGGAAAAGAGTGGCGATAATCAATTCTGTGTTCGGGCGCTCACTATTGAATTGCTTTTTAAATTGCGGAGAAAATAATTTTTCCAAAGCCAAACGCGTATGTACCCAAACATCTCCTTCGGAATGAAAATTTTTCGGCTGCGGACATTTTTTCATTTTTAAAATTTCCGGCATTATTGCTTCAAAAAATCCACTCTGATCAAATAAATCAAGAGCTTTAACCGGATTAAAATAAAAAGATTTCAAAAATTCCCGGGCAATAATTTCGTAAGGCACTGTCTTGGCGATCAATTTGATTTTAGATTTAATGACTTGCCATGTCATTTTTTCAATTTGCCAATCATTATCCAACTGACAATTAAATCTTATCGCTCGCAACATTCTGGAATAATCTTCTTTAAATCTGTCTTCCGGCTTGCCAACGGTTTTAATAATTTTATTTTTAAGGTCTTTTAGGCCGTTAAATGGATCAATAATATTTGACGCCATCCCTTCGACTATGCTCAGGGCAAGTGCGTTAATCGTGAAATCGCGGCGAGACAGATCCTCTTCAATTGGCAAATCGGGATTAGTTAAAACTTTTACATCGCGATAACCGCCGGTATTAAAAGAAAAATCGCGGCGAGGCAAAGCAATATCAAAAGGATTATGCTTGTCGCCGCCTTTTGGGGTGAATTTAAAAACACCAAAACTTTTGCCGACAAATTCCACTTGTCCTAAATTCGCCAAAAACTTTTCCAAATCAGACACTTTAACCTTACAAACAACAAAATCATAGTCCTTGGTTGTTTTTTTTAAAAACAAATCTCTGACCGCGCCGCCAACCAAATAAATTTCAGCTTTGGGAAATTTCTTTTGTAATTTTTTTAAAAAATCAAAATTTTTATCCTTATTCAGGAAGTCTAAATTAAGTTTAAAACTGTTCTTTTTTTTAGATAACATAAAAATTATTTGTCCAATTTTTTATGCCAAAACACGGCGGTAATTTGACGATAAGACTTATCTCCTCTTGGACCAAAAGTATAATGATGGATTATCGGTTGTTTTTTAATTGGATTATTGCTGATTGCTTTATTATTCCCAATATAAAAACCCAGATGGGAATGATCATCTTTTGTTTCCCACAAAATAATCGCTCCTTTTTTTAATTTTTTTATTTTACTCCAGCCCATTTTTTGCATATCTTCCAAGGTGCTTTTAACCGTTAAATGAGGCTGTTTGATCAAATTGAAATTATTTAAAATCGTGGAAACAAAAAAAGCGCAGGAAAGTTTGCCGCCCTGAACCGCGTCTTGCTTTTTATCTCCTTGCCGGATATAAAAATTACGAAAAAGATTGGATCCCACGCCATTTTCTATCATTTTAAAATATGACTGACTCAAAGCAACTTCAATTTTAGAAAATTTTTTTGCCATTTTATCTTTGATTATTATTTTGAATCTGATTTTTTTGGAGGATATAAATCTAAAATTATATCCAAAATTCTATCTAATATTTTTTCCGGCTCATCTGGCAATTTATGATATAACCCACTGACCAATCCCTTAACTGATTCTAGAAATCTGCCTCCTTGATTTTGAACGCAATCTTTACTTAAAAAAAGTTTTAAATCATTTTCTAATTGCAATAAAACCTTGGTAAATCCTTCCGGATTTTGAAAAGCTAAAAACATTACGCCTTCCTCTTCTATTTTCCATAATAATATAAATTAACATTAACTCATTTTAACAAATTCCGCAACATAAAAAATTTATCAGTTAAAATAAAATGAGAGATAAATCTCTGATTTTTCCCTCACTTTATATAGTATCCTCATTATACCAACCTTACGCCTATTTTCAAAGTCACTAAATAAAAATAATTTCGCAAGTGTGTAAATTTGGAAAGTTTTTTAAAGGAAAAAATAATTGAATTATCAGTGGCAATCTTTAAATCTTGTCTAGCTTTGATAAAAATTATAATTTAAAAAAGATCACTTAATCACAAACTTTTATTATAAATATATTCATTGATTCTCTTTATTACAGAGTTACAAAGATCATCTTCTGATCCAGATGAATCAACAATAACAGCTCTGCCTTTTAATTTTTTAGCAACTTTAATAAATTTTTCTCTATAATACTTTAAATCTCCAACAGTATGATATTTTTCATCTAAAACTCGACCGGCTTTTTCTAATCTTTTTCTACAAACTTCGACAGAAGCATCAAGAATAATATAAAATTCATTCTCTGCCGGGAGGATGTTTTCATCATCAGTTAATTTTGTTGGTATCCCTCTATCTTTAACAATATATCCTCTATTTTTTAGTTGATTTACTAGAGTGGTTTTTCCTGTCCCGTCATTACCGTCTACCACAATTATAATATTAGAATTTGTTATTTTTTTAATTTGGGTGGCAAGCCACATTGTGAAATCTTGAAGAGCTTTTCGACGGTGACTTATAAGATTTTTTCTCATTGAATCTATTTCTGCCCATGTTTTACCGAACGAAGTGTCACTAATAAAAATAGGATCATATCCAAAACCATTTTTGCCGATTGATTGATCGGTAATCCATCCATGTGCTTCACCATATGAACTAAATATTATATCACCATTTAAATCTGCAACCTTTAAGGACACAACAAATTTTGCTGATCGATAGGGCTGTTTGATATTTTTCATTAATTCCAGAACCTTTTTATTATTTAATAAATCAATTTCATTTCTCAATATACCACTTGCCTTATAGCCTGATAATATGCCCTCAGAAATATTTACATCAGAAAAATCAGAGAACCGGGCCGACCAAGGACCAGGGAGGCCTCCTAAAATTGGGATAATCAATCCTGAATCTTCACTAATAGTCAACACATCACTTAATAATAAAAAATCTTTTGCTCTTCTGTCGCTTATTTTCTTCTTTTTCTTTAGATTTTCAACCAAAGTTTTACATACATGCCTTGCATATTCTCTAGCTTTGATTTCTGCATTGCCATCAAAGGTGTTGGCCATTTCTTCTGGTTCAATAGAATCTGTTACATCAAGATCTATTTCTAAAGGACGCAAAATACTAGCCAGTTCTCTTACCTTATATGGATTGCTTGTGCCTATGTAAAATTTCATAAATTTAATAACATTATTTACTTATTAAATCAACCAATAATTCCCATTTTTTAATTATATCATTGCTACTACCGCCTGTTCTCCACACATCTTTATCCAAAGATCCTAAATCTAGATGCCTGTATCTACCACAATCCGGAGATATTTCTCCATACACAAGATTCCCATCTTCTGATATAAACATACATAAATCATAAAAAACAATGTTTTTTAATGCTAAGAACTCCTCAATGCATTTAGCGGTAAGAAAGGCTGTCCGCTGTGCTTCTTTTGTGTCTATAAACCAATCCGCAATTTGTAGAGGTAACGCCACATCTGCAACTCTATTCCCCCATTCTTCAATTTTTAATTTTATTTGATTCACATATTTATTATCTGAATCAAAGTCTTCCCCTAAAATTTGTTTAGCTATATTTAAACCCTTACCTTTTTGAATAAGAGGATTGCGCCAATCGAATCTGACAACTATTTCCGGGAAAGCATCATCTGGCCCAAGTTTTATTCCACTATAAAACGAATGAGATTTTCTAATCAATGAATCTGATAAGCCCACGCAGCTATGTTTTGTTGTCCCGGTCAAATATCTCTTGGCGACAATTTCTATTGGAGGTGCTTTTGGCAATTTTTCTTTCTCTTCTGTTGTTAAATCAGGAGGAATAAATTTATTAAAACCATATTTTTTAAACTCAACCTCACTCGGCATAACCAAGAGAGAGAGAACAAAATCGTCAGTTATCTCCTTGTATGAATGTTCAATGCCATTCTTTTTTAAAAGATCAACAAAAATTTTAGACGCTCTAAGTCTAGGAATATGTGACCCCGGAACCTCGGCACATCTATTTTCCGTGAAAGAATAAATAGTAGGTTTAAATCTTATCACCACCATCCCTTCACCTGCATATCTTACTTCCTTGCTTTCTCCTTCGATTACCAAAGGTAATTTTTTAAAACCTTCTAAGTCCAACTTTTTTATATCAATCATAAATATTACATTAAAATAAATTGATCTCTTTTTGGGCCCACACCGATACCTGAAACAGTTAAGCCAGTCTCATTTTCAACAAATTTAATAAAAAATAAAACTTCCTTAGGCAATTTATTTTTTAATTTTATTTCTGAAAGATCTTGTTTTATGAATGGTAAATATTTTATTACCGGTTTAGTTTTTCTAAGTTCTTCTTCGGATGAAGGGAAAAAATCTATAATCTTTTTACCTAGTTTATATGCTACCACAACAGGAATCCCTGGTAGTTTAGTATGATTAAAATATTCTAGACAATCTATTTTGTTTATGAATATTTCATCAACACCACTCAATCTGGCATTATGTTTGATCATCACTAAATCAAAAATACCGATACGACGTGGTCTTTTTGTAGTAGCTCCATATTCACCTCCAAGTATTCTCAAAGCAACCCCGATTTCAAACTCACTTTTAGAAAGTAATCTCTTGGGATCAGAATATTGAATATTTTCCTCTTCTTTTGTATGAGACATCCCTCCGTCTTCAGCACAATATATTTCACTCTTGCTACCGCCAAATTCAGAAACAAAAGGGCCATTGCCGACTCGCGACATAATAGCTTTAACCACCGCCACGGTTTTTTGATGAAATTTATTAGACAAATCTCCGCCCACATAAGCTGCGCCGGCTACAGTTCTACTAGAAGTTACATAAGGCACTGTTCCATAAATCGGGTCGAGCATAATCGAATTTGCCCCTTCAAAAAATATATTTTTTCCACCCTCTGCCATTTTTTGAAGAACAAGTGGATCTTTTGAAACAAATTTTTTAAGTTTCTTTACCCCATAATCAAAATCGTCAACAGCTTTTTGGATGTTCATATCTTTAATTTGACTCCATTTAATAGCATTAATCAACAATTTATTGATTATATTTTTAAATTTCAATGGATTAGATAAATAATCTCCAATTCTAATATTCCTAATTATGTCTGACTCCATTCTAAGTGCCACATCTGCATATGCTGGCCCTATACCATTGCCGGTTGTCCCTATTTTGGCGCCATATATTTTATCATAAATAATATCAGAAGGTTTAACTAATGGCACGTTAGGTGATATTATAAGTCTATTATTAATATTTAAACCATGAGAATTTATTTCTTTTATTTCCCTATTAAATTTAATAGGTTCAAGCACGCAGCCTGAACCGTAATACAAAATCATTTTTTTATAAAAAATTCCAGAGGGTACCTGATGCAGAGCAATTCTAATACCATTCGCCTCCAGTGTATGCCCAGCATTTGCGCCGCCATTAAACCTCGCTACAACATCATATTTCGTATGCTTCAAGAGATAATCTAAAACCCTGGCCTTACCCTCATCACCATACTGGATACCCACTAAAACAGTTGCTTTGCCAGATTTTTTATTACCAAAGCTTACTTTGTTATTTTTCATTTTTTTTTATATCATTTAATTTAATAATCATTTCATTAATTTTTTCTTTAATAAATCCATTTTTGTAATTTTCTTTATTTATCACCAGATAAGTCGAACTTCTCATTATTTCGTCTACTACAATAAGATTATTTGCAGCCATCGTTTCCCCAGTATCAATATTATCAAAAACAATATCAGCATCATCTGGAGCATATGCTTCGGTTGATCCCCAAGTTTGAATAATTATATGTGCTAAATTTTTATCAAATGCCCAATTTCCAGCAATATTCTCATATTCAGTCGCAATAAGCAGCGGCCTCTTTGGGGGGTTAACTATGATATCTTTTTGACTTTTATGGACTGCGGCGACCAATCTCACTTGGTTTAATTTCAAATCAAAAATTGGTTCAATCTCACTATAACCAGATTCTTTTATTAAATCAAGTCCGACAAAACCCGCATTAAATTGACCAAGTGCTAATAATTGAGGAATGGCACGAACCTTGACAAGCTTAGCTTTTATATTTAAATCATTACAAATAGGATTATAGTCTCTGTTATTTTTAAATTTAAATTTGATATCAATTTTTTCCAAAAGACTAAGAACATTTGACAATAATATTCCTTTAGGCAACGCAAGTCTCATTATATTATTTATTTTCTTCTTCTCCATAATTCATTTTCTATATCTCTGATTGTAATATGATGTTTTGCCATAAACATCATTATAAAAAAAACTGAATCTGCAACTTCCCAAATTAAATTATCTCTATCTTTATAATTAATCATTTCATCTATTTCTTCTAAAATCTTACCCTTAATTTTTATTTCATTCTTAGCTAAGTTTGAAACAAAAGAATCAGCTTTTGGATTTTTAATCCGATCACAAATAATATTATAGACATCTTCAAGGGAAAAATATTTATCACCAAAACAAGAATAAGATCCCGTGTGACATGCGCATCCTTTTTGTTTTACTACAAAAATAATAGCATCTTTGTCACAATCATATCTAGCTTTTAAAAGAAATTGTTTATTACCAGAAGTTTCACCTTTTTGCCAAAGATCCTTTCTTGAACGACTATAATATGTAGCAAAATTAGTAGCAAAAGTTTTTTTAAGCGATTCATGAGAAGAATAAGCTAGCATTAAAACCCCTCCTTTAGTATCTTGAACAATTGTCGGGATTAATCCTTTTACTTTTTTAAAATCGAGCACAGAAATAAAAGCTTCGGATAGTTTAATTTTCCCAGTATATAAAGCCATACCGATCTGGGAATTAACATTTAGTTTCTCGAGGTTTTTTATATCCTTATATGTAGTTATTCCGCCTGCAATTGTAAATTTATTTGAAGTTAAATTTAAAAATTTTTTAAAAATATTAAAATCTAGACCATTCATTAAACCTTCTTTATCTACATTGGTAAAAAGAAATTCACTACAATATTCAGACAACTCCTCAATAACCTGTGAGGGAGTTTTTGTTGTTAGATTGGTCCACCCATGATCAACTATTTTACCTCCTTTTGTATCAATGGCGACAATAATTCTATCCTTCGGCAATTCTTTTAAAAATTCTTTAGTTGCTTTTGTCCCAATTATTATCTTTTTTGCTCCTGCAGCTAATAATTCATTGGCCTTTTCTAAATTTCTTATCCCGCCACCAACCCTACATTCTGCTAACTTACAGATTTTTTTTATTAATTTCAAATTATTACCCTTATCCATCGCAGCATCAAGGTCAACAACCGCAATTTCTCCATATTTTTTAAAATCTTCAACTAAACTAAAAATGTCAGATCTTTCTAAAACCTTAGTTTTTCCTTGCTGCAATTGTACTGCTTTACCTCTTATAATATCAATACTTGGGATTATCATAGATACTTTTATTATATAGCATAAAATAATTTTCGTCAAAATTAAACGAAACCTATAAATCGTCACTAAAATTTCCTAGTTTTCATGCGCGTGAGATTATCTTCATTCAGCAATTTTAAAAATAAGTGCATGATTGTTATAATAAATAAAGTGAGGAATAAATCTCTGATTTTTCCCTCACTTTATGGTGGGCACTAGAGGACTCGAACCTCTGACCTTCACAATGTCAATGTGACGCGCTACCAACTGCGCCAAGTGCCCCTCACATGAAAATTATTAGAAATATTTTGATTCTTTTTTAAATGTATATACGACCCAGAATATCTTTTAAGTATGTTTTTTATATTTTGGTGCCTTTTTTAGGAGCACCTGTTTTATACACAGACTAAATCAAATGGAAATTAATGTTTTATAAATTCTACTAATTCTTAAACATATAATTTTCATGTGAGGGACCAAGTGCCCATTTAATATATGGTGCGCGAGGAAGGAATCGAACCTTCAACCTCGTCTTTATCAGAGACGCGTTCTACCATTGAACTACTCGCGCATTGAATAATAAAGGGTTTTTACCCTGTGTTTGTTTCACTCACTCGGAAAAGCAAATTAATTTGCTTTTCTCTCGCTCGCTCACAAATAAAATAATATAATATTTTAAGAATTAGTCAACCCCATTTAATATCCTTGTTTGTGGCGTTTGATAATTTTTCTTTTTGATTTTAAAAAAGATTGTTCCAAATCAACGCCATAACGATTAGCCAAGGTCAATAAGCTGATTAAAATATCTCCCATTTCTTTGCCTAAATCAACTTTAATATTTTTTCTTTCTTTCTTGCCGGCTTGTTTTCTGATCATTTCCGCCATTTCACCAAGTTCTTCCATTAAAAATAAAATTTCCAGATGTTCGTCAACTGTTTGAGATTTTGTTTTCCAATCTTCGTCAACCCATTGCTGAGCTTTTTTTATTTCCATAATAAATAATTGTAACAAAAAAACCAGTTAAGTCAACTGGTTTTCTTGCTCTAAAAACGCAAATCAAAGCGGGTAAACTAACCTTCGACCTTAATTTTTCTATTACTCGAAAGTAATAGAAAAAATATAAGTCCTCTAAATGAGGTGTTCCATCCGCAGGTTCCCCTACGGATGCCTTGTTACGACTTAGCCCTTATTACCAATCTTACCTTATTCCCATGAACATGGGCTTTCGGGTACTATCGGCTCTCTTGGCTTGACGGGCGGTGAGTACAAGACCCGAGAACGTATTCACCGTACCATAGCTGATATACGGTTACTAGCGATTCCAGCTTCATGAGGTCGAGTTGCAGACCTCAATCCGAACTGAGACCGGTTTTAATGGGATTTGCTTCGCCTTGCGGCTTTGCTTCCCTTTGTACCGGCCATTGTATTATGTGTGTAGCCCAGGGCATAAGGGCCATGCTGATCTGACGTCATCCTCGCCTTCCTCCGGTTCATCACCGGCAGTCCTGTTAGGGTTCTGCTCAATAAAGAGTTTAGTAACTAACAGCAAGGGTTGCGCTCGTTTCCCGACTTAACGGTACATCTCACGACACGAGCTGACGACGACCATGCAGCACCTGTTCTAGACTCCGATTTTACGGTCTCCCGACGTTTCCGTCAGAATACTTCTAGTATGTCAAACCCTGGTAAGGTTCCTCGTTTGTTGTCGAATTAAACCACATAATCCACCGCTTGTGCGGGTCCCCGTCTATTCCTTTGAGTTTTAGTCTTGCGACCGTACTCCCCAGGCGGGATGCTTAACGCGTTAGCTTTTTTACAACAACATTGGAAGGGTCGACACTTCCAATATTCAGCATCCATAGTTTAGGGCGTGGACTACAAGGGTATCTAATCCTTTTTGATCCCCACGCTTTCGTGTCTCAGCGTCAGGGCTGTTCTAGCAAGTTGCCTTCGCATTTGGTGTTCCTACCGATATCAACGGATTTTACCCCTACACCGGCAATTCCACTTGCCTCTCCCAGCCTCTAGTTTAATAGTTTTTCCGGCATTCCCAATGTTGAGCAAAGGTCTTTAACCGAAAACTTATTAAACCGCCTACACACTCTTTACGCCCAGTAAATCCGGATAACGCTTGCCGCTCTCGTATTACCGCGGCTGCTGGCACGAGATTTGCAGCGGCTTATTCTTAAGGTACAATCACAAAAATTTTTCCCCTAAAAAAGCAGTTTACACTCCGAAGAGCTTCTTCCTGCACGCGATGTCGCTCCTTCAGCCTTTCGGCCATTGAGAAAGATCCTTGACTGCAGCCTCCCGTAGGAGATTGATCAGTGTCTCAGTATCAATGAGGCAGGTCGTGCTCTCACACCTGCTACCCGTCATAGGCTTGGTAAGCCATTACCTTACCAACTACCTGATAGGATATAAGCTCCTCAGAAAGCGGCCTTACGACCTTTGCTCCAACTTCTTGCGAAATTGGAGAACATGGAGTATTAGTCTGTCTTTCGACAGGTTATGCTCCTCTTTCCGGTAGATTACTAATATGTTACTCTCCCGTTTGCCACTCACTGTGTCAAATTGACACAATGCGTTCGACTTGCATGCCTTAGACACATCGCCAGCGTTCATCCTGAGCCAGGATCAAACTCTCTTAAAAGAGATTATTTGATCCAAAATTTATAATTAAGAAACAGATTAGCTACCCGCTTTGATTTGCGTTTGAATAGACTAATGTTTTTAGATTAATAGGCTTCTAATATCTAAATTGTCAACGTACTCTTATTAATTGCCGAAATGTTTTTGTCTCCATTTCTCTATTTTTTGATGATTGCCTGAAAGCAATTCTTTCGGCACAATAAGTTTTTTAATTTTACTAAATTTATCTTTAAATGTAAAGACTTCCGGACGGGTGTATTGTGGATATTCTGTGGTTAACTCTGAATCGCCAAATGACTCTTCTTTTAGGGATTCCTGTCTGATAACCCCTGGAATCAATCTGGTAATGGCATCCACCAAAATCATAGCCGGCAATTCTCCTCCGGTTAAGACATAATCGCCAATAGAAATTTTCTCATCAATAAATTTATCAATTCTGGCATCCACGCCTTCGTATCGTCCGCAGATCAAAATTATTCTTTCCAATTTTGATAAACGTCTTGCCATTTTTTGATCAAATTTTTTTCCTTCCGGAGTAAATAAAATAATTTTCTGATTTTTCGTTTTTGAAAAAAATTTTAATTTTGTAAGAGCGTTATATAATGGTTCTATTTTTAAAATCATCCCCGGACCGCCACCGTAGGGTTTGTCATCCACTTTTTTATGCTTGTCGGCGGTGAAAGAACGAAAATTATGAACCTTAATTTTAATTAATTTTTTTTCTCGAGCTCGTTTGATAATCGAAGCGTTGAAATAATTTTCAAAAATATCAGGGAAGATTGTCAGAATGTCAAATTTCATAATAAAATAAAATAAAATCACCACCCAAAAGGGTAGTGATTTTATTTCCCTATTGAGTAAAAATTATAATTTTAAATCGTCTACCGCGCTGGAAGTGCTTCTCACTCCGCGTGTAGATCCTTCTGGTTCTTCGATTTTAAGATTAATGCGCGCATTATTTCTTAAGCCGATAATGCGGATAAGAGTTCTAATTGCTCGAGCGGTTGAACCTTCTCGACCAATTATTTGTCCCATATCTTCCGGATTAAGCCTTAAAGAAAGAAGAACACCCATTTCGTCTACTGTGCGAACGACTTTAACATCGTCTGGGTGGACTACAAGCGCCTTGACAACGTACTCTATAAATTCTTGATCTTTTGCTTTTACTGCCATATTGGTATTTTATAGTTTGCTTGATTCCTGCACCTTCTAAGTCAGGACATCAATACTTGCTACCTTTTAAATCATCCAGCCTTCCGACCTTTTTCCAAATGTTTTTTAAAATTTACAAACATTTGAGACTGGCACTTTTACTTTATATACTATAACAAAAAATAAAAAATCTGTCAAGCCTATTTCTCAGCCTTTTCTCCTTCTTTTATATCGGCTTGCTTTTTGGCTTCCTGATTTTTCATGGTTACTTTTGTTACCTTAACCTTTTTGCCGGTAATAACTTGCAGATTAACCAACAAATTATGAACCGTCTTGGTCGGTTGAGCGCCTTTGGAAATCCAATAATTTATCCGTTCATTGTTAAGAGACGATTTTTTGGTCAGAGGATTATAATATCCCAGGTCTTCCAAAAAATTTCCCCACGGATCTTTGGACTTTTCTAAAACCAGCAGTCTGAAAGACGGCTGATGTTTTTTTCCTATTCTTGATAGTTTGATTGCTAACATAGAGATTAATATAACACTCCTTAAAAATTAGTCAATCCTGTTTATTAACAATGATTAATTTTCTGTACGTTTAATGTCTGCGCCCAAAAGAGACAATCTTTCTTCCATTTTTTCATATCCCCGGTCAACAATTTCAACTTGATTAATAATAGTTTGTCCTTTGGCCAAAAGACCGGCAATAATCAAAGTGGCGCCGGCGCGCAAATCAAAACTTTTTATTTCTTGTCCGTACAAAGGCGTCGGACCGGTGATAATTACGCGATGCGGATCGGCAACAACCGCGTTGGCTCCCATTTTAATCAATTCTCCAACATAACTCATTCGACTTTCAAAAAGCGGATCTTGAATCAAACTGACTCCGTCGCATTGAGTCGCTAAAAGCGCGAAAGGAGCCTGCAAATCAGTGGGGAAACCCGGATAAGGCAAGGCCTGCAATTTAAAAGCTTTTAAATTATACGAAGGATAAATGTCCAACTGATTTTCTTTTAATTCAAATTTAACACCGATTTCCGCTAATTTTAAAAGAATTAAATCCAGGTGTTCGGGAATAATATTTTTAATATGCAGCTCCGAATGAGTGACTGCGGCCAAAACAATAAAAGTTCCGATTTCTATTTGATCAGGAATAATTTTATATTGAACACCCTTTAATTTTTCTACCCCGTCAATGATTAAATTATGAGTGCCAATGCCGGAAATTTTCGCGCCCATTTTATTTAAAAAATTGCATAAATCCTGAACATGGGGTTCTTCAGCGGCTAATTTGATAGTTGTTTGGCCCTGAGCTTTGACTGCGGCCATTAAGATATTCTCTGTTGCGGTAACGGAAAATTCTGGTAGAATAATCTTGCTGCCAATCAACTTATCGGCCTTAAGATGATAGAACCCGTTATCTTCAATAATCTGAGCGCCCAAACTTTTCAAGGCAGACAGATGAACATCAATCGGACGCTTGCCGATAATGCAGCCGCCCGGTTCAGGCAAATCAACTTTGCCGCATCTGGCCAATAAAGGACCAAGAAATAAAATTGAAGAACGCAAACTTTTGACCGCTTTCTGATCCAATGTTTTTAAAGAAATATTTTTATTGCAAATTGTCAGTTGATGATCGCCAGTCCAAGATATTTCACTGCCCAAACTCTTTAAAATATCAATCATTTTATCAACATCGGAAATTTTTGGGACATTATCAATAACGCTAGTTTCCTCGGTTAAAAGAGTCGCCGCAATAATGGGAGTCGCCGCGTTTTTCATTCCTTTTATTTCTACTTCTCCTTTCAAATGTTTCCCGCCCTCAATAATGAATTTAGACATATTATTTAATTTATGCCGAAAAAATTTAGAATTTTTTTAATTATATTTTTTACTCTTGCTTTTATTATTACCGCCCCGCCCTTGATATTTTACGCCAAAGGGTATCAATTTGATTTTAGAACGCATCGGCTGACCAAAACCGGCAATTTATTCGTTGATTCGTATCCGCGAGATGCTTTAGTGGTAGTTGATGGTAAGACCTCCATTGAACACCATTGGTATGATTCTCTTTTGTTTTATAAAGATATTTTTGGTATGGTTAAACGACAAGGAACGACTGCTTCTCTGATTTCCAATATTTTGCCCGGCCAATATTCAGTGGAAGTTCAAAAAAACGGTTATCATTCTTGGAATAAAAAAGTTGAAATCCTGCCCAATCAAACCACCTCTTTTCAATTTATTCAATTATTTTTAAATTCTCCTCAACCGATTTGGTTGGATGAAGGAAAAATTGTCAATAAATGGACCAACCCCAATAAAGATAAAATTATCTATCAGATCAGTTCTGAGTCCCCTAAATCTAGTCAACAATTTAAATTATTTACAACGGAAAAAGAAAGTTTGATTTCTTTGGAAAAATTAACCGATATCGGAAAAATTAATTTCATCTCCTTTGCTCCAAATGCAAAAAATATTTTATTTTCAGCTGAACGCGATAAAAAAAATACTTATTTTATTTTTGATTGGACTGAAAAAAAACTTATTAATCTGAATCAAGAATTTACGAAGTTTAACTTTGCCGCTTTTGACAAACAAAAAGGTGCTGTTAATATCAAATGGGCGAAAAATTTACAAAATACTATTCTGATCAGATTAGACAACACTGTTTACTCTATAAATTTATCTGATAATAAAATGTCTGTTTTCTTCCAAATTAATAATCCTTTTACGGATTGGCTGGAATCTTCTGAAACTATTGAAATTTTAACAATACGACAAAAAAAATTATTTTTGGAAAAATATTGGTTAAATAAAAAAAATAATGGACAAAATATATTAATTGCCCAGCAGGAATTGCCGAATCTTCCGTTTGTTTTTTCTGAAATTCAGCCCTCAAGTGATTCAAGATTTTTAACCAACAACGGTAAAAAAGAATTTATGATTCTCTCTCCTGATTCGCTTGGACAATTAAGCGCTTCCACAAATGTTCAAGCCTCAGAACTTCTGCCCTTTACATCTAAAAATAATTATTTCTATTATAACGATCACGAGCTTCAAATATTGGACATTTCCGGCGACAATCCGGAACAAAATCCGTTTAAAAGAGAAATTATAAATCGTCTCAGTCCGATAATTTCAGATGCCTCTCTGTATCCGACTCAAAATTATCTTTTATATATCATGACTGATGCGTCTTCCCAACAAAATCAAATTTTTCTTCTTGAAATAGATAACCGTGGCGGATTTAATAATCATCTTATTTTTTCAAGCGAACAAATTTCCACTTGTTTAGTGGATTCTAACTCATATCTATTTTGTCTTGGCAAAGTTGGAGACAAAGAAGGATTTTTCAAATTAAGAATTCAGTAATTATCTTGATTGCGCCACCAAATTCGCCGATTTCAAAAGCGAAGAAAATGTTCCGGCGTCAGACCAAAATCCTTTAACAATTTCCGAACTGGCCGTACCCTGTTTGATGTAAAAATTATTAACGTCAGTAATTTCAAGCTCTCCCCTTTGGGAGGGCTTGATATTTTTTATAATATCAAAAACTTGCGAATCATACATATAAAGTCCGGTTACGGCATATTTGCTTTTAGGATTAGTTGGTTTTTCTTCAATATTAATGACTTTATTATTTTTGAGTTCCGCCACGCCAAAACGTTGAGGATCTTGAACTTCTTTCAAAAAAAGCTTGGCGCCTTTTACCTGAGATTTAAAATCTTTCACTGCTTGAGAAAAATCATCTTCAAAAATATTATCTCCCAAAATAACGGCAATCGGTTCGTTGTCGGCGAAATCTTCAGCCAAACCCAATGCTTCGGCAATTCCACCCGCGCCTTCCTGATAAGCATAATGCATTTCTTTAATTCCCCATTCTTTGCCGCTACCCAATAATTTTAAAAAATCACCGGGATTATTACCACCGGTAACCAAAAGAATTTCTTTTATATCAGCTTTAACCAAGGTTTCTAAAGGATAATAAATCATCGGCTTATCATAAACATTCAAGAGATGCTTATTGATGACTTTGGTACACGGCAATAATCTGCTGCCGTTGCCGCCGGCTAAAATAATTCCTTTCATATTATTTATAAAAAAATAATTAACACACTATGAACGAAATTTGCCTGAACGATATCGCGGAAAAGCCTTAGAAAATTAAGGAGTTTTATTGAAAAATTCATCTATTTGACGATCCCACTATAGTCGGGAGAGGAGTTATGAATTTTTCAGAATAAAACGAGTATAATTTTCAAGGGTTTGGAGCGCTGAGTGAAGACGAATTTTGTAAAACTAAACTATAAATTTCTTTTCTTTTTTAATTTCGCGATAAGTTTCCAAAAAATCTCCGACTACAACTTCGGCTGAACCGACGAGTTTTAATCCGCATTCTGTGCCGAGTTTTGCTTCGGCCGCATCTTGATGATGGACTTGAAGCTCAACAATTCTACCTTCGCCTTTCAATTCTTGATTTACCCCCCAAACTCGAGCGATATTATCTTTGAATATTTTACCGGTTACAACCCGGCCGCCCAAGATAGTTTCCTTGCCCGCGGTTCTGAAAATCGCCAAAACCTCCAATTTACCGGTTTTTTCTTCTATAATTTCTATGGAGAAAGATTTATTCATTTCATCTTTGACATTCTGCAGCAAGTCGTAAATAATCTGATAAATATTTATTTTAATTCCCATATCCGAAGCCGCTTGCTTTGCCTGATTGGTCATATCAACGTTAAAACCGATCAGCCAAGCATTGGCATTTTTGGCCAGCTCCACATCAATCTCGGTCAAATTGCCTAAATCCTTTTTTAAAATATTAATTTTTACTTCCGGATGATTTATTTTTTCCAAAGCATGAATAACGGCCTCAAGTGATCCGGAAACATCAGCTCTCAAAATAAGATTAAGAGATTTTCGTGTTGTCTTTTTGTCTTTTACTCCTTGCGTTTGATTACTGTCTCCTCTTTTTTGATAAGACAAATCAATTTCTTTAATTTTCTTTTTAAATTCCTTGTTGTCTTTTATTTCTTCAACAATGTCCCCGACTTTCACCACTCCCTTAAGACCGAAAATTTGAACCGGCATGCCGCTTGGCGCTTTTTCCACTTCTTTATTCGCCCGATTCTTGATTAATTTAACTCTTCCATAACCATGACCGGCGATTAAATTAGTTCCTTTTTCCAAAAGTCCGTTAAAAATAATCAGACTTGCCACTTCGCCCGCGCCCGGATCGCGATGAGTTTCAATAATCGTTCCCACCAGTATTCCTTTCGGATTGGCCATCAATTTATCTTTTTTCATATCTGCCAAAAGAAGTATCATTTCCAATAATTCATCAATTCCTTGTTTTGTTTTACCGGAAACCGGTACACAAATAACCGAGCCTCCCCAATCTTCGGGTATTAAATTAATTTCCGACAAACCTTTCTTGACTCTTTCAACGTCTGCTTCGGGTTTGTCTATTTTATTAATTGCCACTATGAACGGCAAATTTTCTTGTTGAATAATTTTTATTGATTCAATGGTTTGGGGTTGAATTTTATCATCAGCGGCCACTACCAAAACAGCGATATCAGCTGCTTCTCCGCCTCTTGATCGCATGGCTTGAAAAGTTTCATGGCCGGGCGTGTCTATAAAAGTAATTGTGCGTGACGCAGCTGCCCCTTTCTTCGCTCGGGGTGATGATTCTTTTTCCTTTGAAGGAATCATCACTTGATAGGCGCCGATTTTTTGAGTAATACCTCCCACTTCTTTGTCAGCAACATGAGTTTGGCGAATAGCATCCAAAATAGTGGTTTTACCATGATCAACATGACCCATCACCACCACTACCGGCGGACGAATTATCAAATCATTTTTATCTTCCTGTGCCAGAACTTCTTCCAATCTTTCTTTAATCATTTTTTTCTTTATTATTTCTTCTCCTCCTTCCCCTCTTGTGGCTTTAAATCCAAAATTTTCAGAAACAATTGCCGCAACTTCATAATCCAAATTTTCATTAATACTGGCCAGAACTCCATTTTTAATCAACTCTCCCATTAATTTGGTAATAGGCATTTTTAATTTTTCGGCTAGACGATAAACCTGAATTGTCGGCGGAATGGAGATGGAATTGGTTTTAACTGTTTCTTCTTCGTCTGCCACACGCGACATTTTATCTTTAATTTTTTGAAGCAAGGCTGATTTTTTTTCCGCTTCATGCCAAGCTTCTATTACTTTATTAGCCTGATCGTCCGGAATTTGAATCGCCCTTAAACCAATATGAAAACCGAGCTCGGGTAATTTTTCCTTAAGCTCTTGCGGCGTAACTTTTAATTGTCTGGCTAATTCAGTTATATTCATTTTTTTTCAATTTTTTAATTTGTTGGTTGATTAATTTGAGGTTCCGGCACTATTGTTGTTTCCTTGCCGATCAGCCAAACTTCAGGCCAAGGTTTATAATGACTTTTCCAAACATCTTCTCTGATGGTGCCATTTGAAAAAGTAATAATATTTTTAAATTCCGCGTCAGCCCCTTGATGAGCTGATTCAACTTTCTTTTTTACGCCCGGCGCCAGGGTATCTGTCTCAATATATCTAATCGGACCCGGCTTGGTGATGTTAAAAATTTTAGGCTTGGTGGTTTCAATTTTTCGGCCGTCCGGTGTGCCATATAATTCAAAAATCAAATTATTTCCTTCTATTTTTGTCTGAATTAAAAGATAGTGTTCTGTGTCATTGATAAATCTTAAATCCGGTTGAGGTGAATATATAGTAGCATCCATACCGGCCGGTTCATAGTAAACAACCCGATAAGAATGAGGGGAGCGCTGAGTGATAGACACACCTGCATTAAGAGCCACCCTAAACATAGTTGTCCCTAATTGACAAAGACCGCCTCCATATTCCGGCACTGTCCGATCTCCTTTAATGACCAATTCCGGAAGAAAACCGGCTTCTTTATCAACCGGGCCGATCGCATTAATAGTAGAAAATTCTTCTTCGGGTTTAATCAGAATGCCATTTAATTTTTGAGCTCCGACTTTAATGTTAACGCGACGATTTTGCGGGCTGCCGCTAAAATCGGAAACTCCTCGACCGACCAATTCTTTAATACCCAAGTCATTAATGTTTTCAACAATTTGGGTCGGCTTAGTTTCTTCGACAATTAATTTGATTTCTTTATTTTTCTGAATTTCTTCGCCAGTTTTATTTTGCGACAAATCATCTGAGAATGATTGAATAATTGCCTGAGCAGAAGCATCAAAATTCATCTTCATGCCTGATTGACCGGCAGAGAACTCAACCACTTTATCATTTTCTATTTTAAATTGAGCATCAATCGATTCAACATCAATTTCCGCGGCCAGTGGTTTTAAAAATTCTTTAATTTTTTCCTGATTAAGAGTCAAACTTATTTGATTGCTGCCATCTTTGGTAAATTCCAGCCATTCAGCCCATTTGGTTGAAGGCAATTTTTTCTCTTTTTTGCCGTATTGCAAAATATAAGATGCCGAATTAAATAAATCTTGAGCTTGATTGAAAATTTTTGAACATTCACTAATTTTTATTTGAGGTTCTAACTCCTTAACCGGAATCTGCACTTCAATATTTTGGAAAAATCGCAAATTGGTTTCCATTTGTTTGATTCCATTTTCATAGTCCAAAATAAACCCCGGTTTTTCTTCCAATAAAACCAATTCTTGCTTATTTAATTCAATTCTGGCGTTTTGAACCGGTTTTTCCAATGATTTAAAATTTTCTTCCAAAATTTGCTGAAGCCCTGATTTATCTATTTGAACTTCCGGATAAATTGTTTTGCCTTGAATAATTTCCAAAAATCTTTGAAAAATATTACCTTGACGTCCGATGGCAAAAGCTTTTTCCGCGGTTAAATCAGTGTTAAAATTGATAATTGAACGGCTTAAATCCGGATCGGCCAAGCCGATTGAATTAGTTTCCGTATTTATTCTTTTCTCCCCCAAATCAGTTTTGGCATAAAAAGAAAAACCTTGAGATTCCATTTGATCAACTGTTTCACTTAATAAATCCTTGGCTTCTTGCAATTTCAAACCGCCCAAATCCAGGCCATTGCAATAAAATTTCGGATAAATGGCCAAGGCGTATTTTTTTTGAAACATGAGACAATAACCACTCAGAGCAAGTAAAATAACAATAATAAATAAAAAGAAAAATATTATTTTTTTATGATTCGGCCTGCGCACAAGATTATGATTTTGTTTGGTTAAATTTAAACGAGGAGCCATAATTATTCAACTTCAATATTTTGATCTTTGTCTTCGGTTTTTGGCAAAATAACGGTTAAAATTCCATTTTTTAAATTCGCTTTTACTTTGTCGGATTTTACCGGATATGGCAAAACCAAGGTCCGGGAAAATTTCCCCCAAAAACATTCTTGCAAATAATAATTTTTTGTTTCATCTTCTGTTTCCTGCCTTCTTTCACCCCTGATAACAATCAAGTCAGATTCAACCGTAATATCAATGTCTTCTTTGTTAATGCCGGCAATCGTGGATTCAACGATAATGTTATTGTCTCTTTCAAAAATATCAACCACCAATTGACCTTGTCCTGAATCAGGCAGCCATTTTTTTATTTCGCTTTCTTCAGGTTTCTTTTTGGCCATAAACGGCTTTTTTTCTTTTACTTTTTTCTTTATCGGCGCCTCGGAAGTCGTATTCACTTCCTCGGTTTCTTTTTCCAAAACATCCTTGGGCAGACCGGTTATTTTTGACCAAATAATTTTTGTCATAAACGAATATTTAGATTAAACTATTCTTTTATTGTAACAGAAAAGAATAAAAAAACAACCCCTTGACAAAAAATAAAAAAATGTTATTATATTTATATATAAATCAGTTCTTTATAAAAAAGGGGGCAAGATGAGTGAAAGAAGAAAATTTGGAATTATGGCTATTGTCTCTTTCTGGAGCACAGTCATAATGGCTATAACTTTATGTATAGTCAGTCATTTCGGACCAGTCTCAACCCAAGAAATTCCATGGATTAAATTAACTCTCTCCCGCTGGTGGGATGTTCTTTTTCTACCTGCTTATTCCTGGATTCTGTTTTTAATGTGGATGCTGGATACAGCAGAAAAAAAAGTGTTTTCAGGAGCAAAAACAATCACAATCTCAATTCTTGACGCATTCGCTTATGGAGTCGTTATAGGACTTTTGGTTGGATTCTCTTGCGGGCTCTTTGAAGGATTAGGAGCTGGATTCGTTGCCGGGCTGGGAGTTGGAGTAATATTTGGAATCTGTTTCGCATTTATTATCTTATTTGTCTTGTTGGTTAAAGTAGTGGTTAATATCCATAAGTGGCTTCTAAAAAATTGAAAATAAAAAAGACCGTTGAAAAAATCAACGGTCTTTTTCTTTTTAAAAAATTATTTTCTCGAATAAGCAGCGGCTTTTCCCTAAAGAGTAAAATTAATATCCTCTTGTTTTTAACACGGCAATACTTGTTCCGCCCTTAAATTGTTTAGTATAAGCATAAAACTGACTAAGCTGCTTGCTGGAAAAACTGAAAACATTAACCTGGGGTTCCATGCCTTTTTTGGGACCGGTAATAATTTCCGCCTTTTGATCACCGTCAAAATCAGCCGTGACAAGATTAATTCCTCCATAAAATTCGCGAGAGTAAGCCAAAAATTGAAGTCTGAGTTGGAGAAATTCACTGGAAAAAACTCTCACATAAGGAGAAGCGCCCGAGGCCACACTGGCTAAAATTTCATCTTTCCCATCACCGTCAACATCGCCTGAAGCGACATTCACGCCGCCCAAAAAAGTTTTATTAAAAGCGAAGAAATTTAATTCCATAACTCCCTGACCGTCTAAAACCCTGACATGAGGACCGCCTCCAAGACCTGCGCCGGTGATAATTTCGTCTTGACCGTCAGCATCAATATCTCCTGAAGCAATATTCACCCCGCCTTTAAAACTGGATTGATAAGCAAAAAATTCATTTTTTAAATTACCGGAAAAATCAAAAATTTTAATTTGAGTATTACTGGTCATTCCACTGGTGATAATTTCGTCTTTCCCATCACCGTCAACATCACCCGAAGCGACATTCACGCCGCCGGTAAAAGTTTTTGCATAAGCGAAAAATCCACTTTTCGGCTGGCCGTAAAGATCAAATATTCTGACATGAGGTCCGCCGCCCGGACCTGCGCCGGTGATAATTTCGTCTTTCCCATCACCGTCAACATCACCCGAAGCGACATTCACGCCGCCGGTAAAAGTTTTTGCATAAGCGAAAAATCCACTTTTCGGCTGGCCGTAAAGATCAAATATTCTGACATGAGGTCCGCCGCCCGGACCTGCGCCGGTGATAATATAATAAGATTGGGGCAATTCTCCGGCCTGATTAAAAGTACGTTCTATGGTTTTATAAGCATTAACCCGACCGCTGCCCAACTGACCGACTAAATTGGAATTTAAAGAATCAATATTGTCAGCCTGACTGATAATAAAACTTTGAACTTGTTTTTGAGTCAGTAGCGGGTTAACAGACCAAACTAATGCCGCCAACCCGGAAATGACCGGCGCGGCAATGGAAGTGCCGGACCAATAACCTCCGTAATATTCTTTAAAATTTTCGTAATTTGAATTATAAACCAGCGGGCCATAAATGCGCGTTCCCGGCGCCGAGATATCAATACATTTTGAACCATAATTGGAAAAAGACGCTTTTTTATCAGCGCTGTCCGTAGCTGCTACGCCAATAATAAAATTTTCATCATCTTCGTCCAAACAGACCGGATAATTAGGCGTGTTATTGAGATTCACCGGCTCGCCTGTTGTTTCGTTGCCACCGGCTGCCACGACAATCACTCCTCTTTGCCAAGCATTTTTTAGAGCTTCAGCTAAAAAATAACTTTTATTGGTGCCGACAAAACTTAAATTGATAACTTTTACTCCATTGTCAACCGCGTATTTAACCGCTTGAATAACATGCTCTACTGTTCCCGACCCTTCACTGTTTAAAACTCTTAAAGACATAATTTTACTTTTAAAAGCTATACCGGCCGTACCCGCGGAATTATCTCCTGTTGCGGCAATAATGCCCGCGATTAAGGTGCCGTGATGAATGCCATTGGCGTCAAAAACTTCATCAAATTTAGGCTTTGGGTTTGGCACATTATTTATGAAATCCCATCCATTTATATCATCAATGTAACCGTTATGATCATTATCAATACCATCTCCTTTGATTTCATCTTTATTGGACCAAATATTATTTTTTAAATCAGGATGATCAATGTCCACGCCTGTGTCTAAAACCGCCACCGTGATATCAGTGTTCCCTCCATGGGTTAAATCCCATGCCTGCGGTATTTGAATTTTATCCAAATACCATTGTTCAAAATAAAGCGGATCATTGGGAATATAAGCGATTTTAAATGAATAATTCGGTTCAGCCCATTCTATTTCCGATCGTTCAAGAATAATTTTTTGAAATTCTTCAATTGGCAAATCATTTGATTCGACATTATAAATTTTTGAAGAATCTTTCAATTTAATTAAAAGTTCTCCTGTTTCCGGAATAGTGGAAGAATGAGCTATTTTAGGGAAATTGAAAAAAGTTGTCATACTCAAAATAACAACTAAAAAAATAACAAATATATTTTTTTGATTAATCAATTTCATCAAAATTTTTTAAAACTAATCTAAGATAATGATTTATTGCCAAGCGAGCAAGAGAAAAGAAAGTTTTATTTTCTTTTCCGATCCCGCTGTTAGCGGGAGCAGATAAAAAAGAGTTTAATACCCGACTGGCGAATGTAAAATAAGAAGTCAGAACTTGCTCTGAAATCTAATACCCTTTATTTTCTTCGATCAAGGGAACAAAACTAAAACCCGGAAATCTTTTTTTACTATATTCATCTTTACTGATTCTTTCCACTAAAACTATGTCTTGCGTGTCTTGACCCTCAGGAATAACCAATTTGCCGCCAATCGCCAATTGCTCGAGCAATTCATCGGGAATTCTGAAAGCGGCCGCGCCAACATGTATGCGATCGAATGGAGCTTGTTCGGGTAATCCTTTTGACCCATCCCCAATTTTAACAGTCATTCGGCCGGATTTAATAAAACTATATTTTTTAATATTGTTAATGCCGAATTCCGCCAATTCAGGAATTCTTTCAATACTGAAAACCTTACCGGTTTTACCAACAATTTCCGCCAAAAGAGCTGAAGCCCACCCCGAGCCAAAACCGATATCTAAAACTTTTTGACCTGGTTTAAGATCCAATAATTCCATCATAAAAGCGACGGTCAATGGCTGAGAAATGGTTTGTCCGAAACCGATAGCCAGAGGCGCGTTGCATTCCGCCACTTCTTCATTTTCATCAAGAATAAAATCTTTGCGCTTAATTGCCTGGAAGGCCTTGATAATATTGGGATCTTTAAGATATTTTGTATTAATCAATTGTTGGATTAAATCCATAGAAACTTTTTATTATTTAAATTAGAGTGCAAGAAACAACAATATCTTTGGTGTTAAATCTCATTAATCTCACTCCTTGAGTCGCCCGGCCGGTGGTAGAAACGCTTTTAAGCGGCAAACGTATAACTTGGCCCAGATGAGAAATCAAAAGCAAGTCTTTGTCTGAAATTTTATCATCCACCACAATCGCTCCGATAATTTTCCCGATTTTATCAGTAACCTTGGCGGTTTTGATTCCGCTGCCGCCCCGGCGCTGCAAACGATATTCTTTAAGGGGCGTCATTTTGCCAAAACCGTTTTCCGCCACGATTAATAATTTTTTATTGGCTATTTCTTTGGTGTCAATTACCCCCATTCCAACGATATAATCATCTTTCTTAAGTTTCATTCCTCTGACGCCGCTCGCCACCCGTCCCAACGGTTTTAAATCTTTTTCTTTGAATCTAACCGCTTGCCCGTGAGCGGAAACCAAAACAATTTCATCATTAGGAGCGACCAACTCAGTCCAATCCAAAGAATCATCATTTTTTAATTTAATGGCAATTAATCCTGATCTGCGAACATTATCAAAAGCGCTTATTTCCAATTTTTTAATTGTTCCCTGTTTTGTCACCATTACTATCCAGCGGGAATTTTTCAAATTGGAAGAAGGCAAAACCACGGAAACTTTTTCCTGATCGCTCACTTCCAAAAAATTAACCAAAGCCTGGCCCTTGGCCGCTCGGCCGGTTTGCGGAATCTCGTGAGCTTTTAATTGAAAAGCTCTGCCCTTGGTCGTAAAGAATAATAAATTGGTGTGAGTGGTAGTGGAAATTAATTGCTTCACTTGATCTTCATCTTTCACTTCCAGTCCAACCACGCCCTTGCCTCCGCGGCTCTGTGATTTAAAGCTTTCTGAAGCCAATCTTTTAATATAACCGTCTCGGGTAATAACCACCAAGGTCGGTTCATCAGGAATTAAATCTTCATCGCTGAATTTCCCTACTTCCGTGGCCACTACTTGTGTTCGGCGATCATCACCGTATTTTTCTTTTAATTCTTTTAAATCTTTTTTGACAATTTCCAAAATCATTTTTGGAGAAGCCAATAATTTTTCCAATTCTTTAGCAAAGGCTAATTTTTCTTTCAACTCATCCTTAACCTTACTTCTTTCCAAATTCGCCAATTGATGAAGTTTCATTTCCAAAATGGCATCCGCCTGAAGATCACTTAGGCGATATTTTTTCATCAAATTAATTTTGGCTTCATTCTTGTCTTGAGATTTTTTAATCAATTTAATAATTTCATCAATATGATCAATGGCGATTTCCAATCCTTTTAAAATATGAATTCTGTCTTGAGTCTGTCTTAAAATATATTCCGTGCGCTTGCGAATGATAATTTGGCGATGATCAATATATTCTTCCAAGATTTCTTTAAGACCGAAAACTTTCGGTTGAATACCCTCGGAAAGCGCCACCATGTTAACATAAAAAACCGTTTGCAAAGAAGTCATTTGAAATAATTTATTCAATACTTTTTGCGGGAAAGTTCCTTTTTTAAGCTCAATCATCACTCTTATTCCTTCTTTACCTGATTCATCGCGAATATCCCTGATATCATCTATTTTCTTATCTTTAACCAACTCTGCCATTTTTTGAAGCAAGTCGGATTTATTGACTCCGTAAGGAATTTCATGGACGAGAATTTGAAAATATCCCTGTTTTGTTTCAACAATTTCTGTTTTTGCTCTGACCACAATCGGTCCTTTGCCGATCGCGTAAGCTTGCTTTATTTGATTGACGTCAAAAATAAGACCGCCGGTCGGGAAATCAGGTCCTTTCACAAGTTTAAAAATTTCATCAATTTCAGCATGGGGATGATCTATTAATAAACCGATTGCATCGCACAATTCCCCTAAATTATGCGGTGGAATATTTGTGGCCATACCAACGGCAATGCCCATTGAACCATTTAAAAGTAAGTTGGGTAATCTGGCCGGTAAAACTTGCGGCTCAGTTAAAGTACCGTCGTAGTTTGGCGTAAAATTAACTGTTTCTTTATCAATATCCAAAAGCATTTCATCAGCAATAGCGGAAAGTCTGGCTTCAGTGTAACGATGAGCCGCTGCTCCGTCGCCGTCAATTGAACCGAAGTTTCCTTGACCGTCAATCAAAGGATAACGCAAAGAAAAATCTTGAGCCATTCTGACCATTGAATCATAAACCGCCATATCGCCGTGCGGATGATAATGACCAAGCACTTCACCGACAACCGTAGCTGATTTTCTGTATTTAACCGAATGTTTCAAACCCATAGAATGCATGGCGTAAAGAATGCGGCGATGAACCGGTTTTAAACCATCTCTGACATCAGGCAAGGCACGAGCGACGATTACACTCATAGCATAGTCAAGATAAGAAGTTTTCACTTCGTCTTCCAAAGATTGTGTATCTATTCTCCCCGTTATTATCTCATCTGAAGGTTCTGGCTTGACTTTTGACTCTTTATGGGGTAATCGATAAATTTTTTTGTGTTTGTTCTTCATATTCTTCTAAAACTTTTTTCTTTAAACGATCAACTTCTTCATTGGTCATTAAATCTTTTTGAAGAAGCGGAGACTGTTTTATTCCAAGACGCGCTTCTTTAAATGATTTATTAACTTCAGAATATGTCTTTTTAATAATAGAAATAAAGGAATCTTTTTTGTCAATAATTTGAAAACTGTATTTTAAACTGAAAATCCAGCCTATGAAAATAAGAACTGTAAGTGAAATTACCATAGTCCATAATTCCACTGTCTTATTTTGAGGAGCTTTTTTCATAATCGCTTGTTATTATTTCGGCTCCAAAATAATAACTTTATTTTCTATCAGTTCCAAATCTTTTTTATGTAAAGATAACTTTTCCATGGTTTCTGGATTTTTAGCGCCCGCTTCTTTTAAAAAGTTATCAAGAGGATCTAAAGATACCTTAAGTCCTTTAATTTTATAACAGCAAGGAATGGTAATTCTGGGTTCAATCTGATGAACGACTTTTACCGCTTTTTCCGCATCAAGCATGCCTTTTCCGCCAATCGGTATCAATAGAATATCAATGCCGTCTAATTTTTCCAACTGACCGTCTGTTAATGTTTTATTAATTTCTCCCAGAACTCCAATTCTGATATTATCAACAATAATCTGATAAATGGTTAATGATTTTTTATCATCACTGGCATCCGTGCCGTAAACAAATATATTTTTTGATTCATACTCTCCCGGGCCGGAAATTAAAAAACATTCATCTTTTGAATCTTTCTGGGCGATTTTTTCTTCTTCCGGATTTGTTAATACCAAAATTGTGGCCTTATAATTAGGTCCTCTTAATCCCGCGTTTCTCGGGCTATAAGGATCAATTAAAACAACCTTCTCTCCTGTTTGAATTTTAAAACAAAATTGTCCGTACCAACTGATAATCATTTTATTGTAAATAATTTATTATATAATTTTAAATATTTTTTCGCCGATTGATGCCAAGAAATTTGGCTTATGGCGTTAATTTGGATTTTTCGCCAAATTTTTTTATTTTGATAAAATTTAGAGATTTTATCCTTTTGTTAAGACCTGACAAATCATTGTTTAATTTTACATTTTTTACAGTATCGCGCAAGCCTCCTGTCGCCCTAATAATGGGGATTGTTTCAGAAGCGGCAAATAAAATTTTCATTGTTGATTTTAAAATAATCCCAAACTGAATTTATATCAAATCCCCATTCTTTGGGTAAAATACCATGGAAATCCGAACCGACGGTAATGGTTAAATTTAATTCCTTGGCTACTTTCTGCCAATGTTCGTTACTCCCCCATGAATGATGACTGGAAATCGCCTCCAGGCCGTCTAATCCCATTTTTTTAAGATCTTTAATTATATCTTGATCATGCCAAGCGAGCTGCTGCCCAGGATGAGCTAAAACCGCCTTACCATGGGCCTGCTTGATTAATTTAATGGCTTGTTTAATATCCAATTCGGTTTCCGGGCAAAGAGAAACGCCATTTTTAAAAAAATATTTTTCAATAATATCAGTCAGAGAAATAATTTTTTTAGGAGTCCAATTAAAATTTTTTCTGATTCTATTTTGATTTTGGGGATATTTTTGAAAAACTCCGGCCAAGTTTGCCACGCCGATATATGGAGCTTTTATTTTAAAAACTTCTCTCTCGTCCATTTGCCATCCGTCTTTTTGAAGAATTCTGATTATTTTTTTAATTTTTAAAAGATGAGATGCTTGCAATTCTTTTAAAACCGAATTGAATTTTTTATTTTTCAAATCAAATCCGTAACCCAAAAGATGAAGATGCTTGTCTTTAAAATGAGTGTAAATTTCCACGCCGGTTATGACTTTAATTTTTAACTTTTTGCCTTCTTCTTGAAACTCTTTTATTCCGTCAATTCCATTATGATCAGTTAAAGATAAAAAATTAAAACCTGCCTGCTTGGCTTTTTTCATTAAATCTTGAGGCGAATAAACGCCATCCGAATAATAAGAATGCAAATGTAAATCAATCATATAAATTAGTTTATTAGTTATTCGTTTTTTGTTATTAGTTTTTCTCCTGCTTGTTTTAATAAAATTTCAATCCCCTTGGCCTTATTCTCTTTGTTTGATTCAACTAAGGCTAAAATCGCCGCCATTTCCAAAATTTTTCTTATTTCAAAATAGAGCAAACGAGTTTTAATTTTTTTATCTTCCAGCTCCTGTTTTGTAAAATAATTTTTAAAAAATAAATTTCTTATTTCTCGCGATTGTTTTTTAAATTTTGGCGCATAATAACGGAACATTGAATCATTCTGGGCTAAAAATCCGCCTACATCTTCCAAGGGGTCCCCCCAAAAAGCATAACTGAAATCTATGATTTTAAATTTCTTATCTTGAGAAATGATATTTCCCCAATGCAGGTCCCCATGGACTAAACCGAAATTATTTTTAAAAATTTCTTTATGTTTTCGCCTGAATTGCCAAAGTTGCTTAAGTAAAGAACTGAATTTTGGATAAAAATCTTTGGCGCATTTCTTAACCAAAAAATACCAGTGCCGATATTCCCACTTTTCGCGTTTTAAAGTTTTAATCGGCAAAAAATCCGGCTTTTTGGACGAGATATTATGCATTTTTCTCAGACAACGAATAATCGGCTTGATTAAATTTATTTGATTATTAATTTTTCCTTGAGCCATTGAATTCTCCAATGAGAAGCCGGGCGTTTCCAAATAAAAATATATATTTAGAGACGGGTCATAATCTAAAAAATGAGGAATATTCTGTTTAAAACCTTTGCTTTTCAACCAGTTTAAAGTTCTCCACTCCCGATACGGTATGTCCTGCCGACGATGAATTTTAGCTCTGATATTTTTTGCCCCGCGGCTTGTTGCCAGCGTATATTTTAAGCTCATATTGCGGTATTTTCCGCAAAAATTTCTGACTAATTCTATTTGAAGATCCAATAGTTTCTCGCCCTTAGTTAAAAAATTTTTTCTTCTTTTCTGAAAAAGAAGAAGCATGTGTTTTTTATTCAAAGATTTTTTGGTGCTGAAAGTGCGAGGTAATTTGATAAAAATCATAGATTAGCTTATTAGGAATTAGCTTTTTAGCTTATTAGGAAATTATTTTCTAATGCCTAAGAAGCTTATTTTGATGTATAACCGGAAATTTTAAATTTAAAACCAAATCCTTCCGCGGTTGGTTTATATGGAATCTCAACAAATAATTGCCCTGCTTTATTCTTCTTGAAAAAAATCGGCGACCATCGATTGGCTTCCGCCAAAAGCGCTAATTTTAAATATTTGCCATTTGCAGAATCCGATTGTTTTAAAAGCTGCAAAAAATCATTAATCAAACTTCCCGACTTAACGATTATTTTCAGTTTTCCTTTTTTATGTTGATAGTCGCATTGTCCTTTTTGTTGATAATCGCCGAATTTGGAGAAACGCAGTAAGCTCATGGCGTCCCAACCGAATTCTCCCAGCCAATATTCTATATATATGGAAGGCAATTCGCAAAGATAAAAATTATTATATTCATCAAAAGAAAAACCCAGGGGATGAGTATTTTTATTTCTTTTTTTAAAAGCGATTTTAATCAATTTGAAAAGTTCTTGCGGCTGTTTTTTTAAAAATTCTTTATCTTTGTGATTTTCAAAATATTCTTTGGCGAATTTTGAAAACTCTCCCGGCGCATATTCCCAGTAACCTTTTAAAGAAGGCAATAATCGGGTGGTTCCCAAATCGTCAACCACGTGCATAACATCATAAATATCCATTCCGTTTTTCAATTTAAAAATAGCGTCGCGCCATTTTATCGCTTTTTCCAATTCTCTCAATTTAATCGCCTTATTCATCTCGTCTTCAAACTCCAAAACCATCGAGCTGAAATCAGCAGCCATAACTCTCTCTTTGTAGGGTCTTAATTTTACTGTTTTAAAAGCCTGGCGATGCGCTTGCCTGATTAATCCGGATCTTTGATATTCAAAAGCCAAATCAATAATTGCGCGATAATAATTTTCCGATTTTTCTTTTATTTTATGGCTTATTTTAGGAATCAAAAAAACAATCTTTTTTAAATTAAAAGCGCTTTGCTCTATCATTTCCAAACTCCACCAAGGCTTGGCCGAAGCCCACCAATATTGATCACTAGACAATGCCTTATCCAATTTATCTCTGATTTCTTTATAATTAGCGACATTTTTATCCAATTTTGAGACTAAATCAATTACAAAATAAGTAAGTTCCCACTGATGGCAATGAATCGGATTCCCCGGATTTTGCCAAAGAGTGAATGGGTGTTGTTTTTCTTTTTCCAGCCAAAAATCCTGCTCCTCAGAGCTCCAAGTGCAATCCCGAGGAATAATTTTTTCATTATTTGTTGAAAAATTTTTAATCAATTCCGAAATAAAAACTTTTTCAATTTTTTGATCCTGATAAATTTCGAAAAGTAAATTCTCCAAACCCGGACGATGATGACCAAATGTTTCGCCGTCCATTACCGTCAAAAGATAACGGTCTTTTTTAATTTCATCTCCGATTTCGCTGGTCAAAGATTTAAAATTTCGGCAAATGGCCGAGAGAATCAAATTGCTGATTCTTTTATCGCGAAAAATAATTTTCAAATGATTCAATTTTTGAATCGGATAAATTTTTTTAAAATCCGGTTTTTGCGGCGAAGCCAATTCTTCAGCGACAATCCATTTAAAACCGCATTCTTCCACAACTTTTGCCACTTTTTCGCTGTAAGCCAATTCGGGTGAAAAAAATCCTTTTGGCTGCCAATATTTTCCGAAATATTTTTTATTGGTTTCATTATTCAAAAGAATTTGCCTTTTAATTTCTTCTTTCGGCAATAAAGGCAAAAAGGGGTGATATTTAACCCCTCCGGTGAATTCAATTTGTCCGCGCTTGGCAAAATCTTTTATTTGCTCAATCACGTCTTGATAGCCGTTTTTCGCCAATAATTCTGTTAATCCGGCGCTGATATTAATGGTAATTTTCGCCCGGGGATTAAGAGCCAAACCGCTGATTATTTTACGATAACTTTCATTGACTATTCGCTCTAAAATATCCAATTGCTGGCTTGATGGTTGATAAAAATGTAGAAAAATAGCCCATTTCATATCAATATTATATCACTATTTTAAAAAATATAAAAGCCAAGAACTGATTAAATATCAACTCTTGACTTTTATATAAAAATTTATTTTCTCAATTTTTTAACTATTTTACGATATAAAATCACGTATTTTTTAGCCGGTAATTTCCAAGAATATGACTCTCTCATCGCTTGGCGGACTATTTTTTGCCAAATATTTTTTCTTTTATAATTTTCCAAGGCCCTGGCGATGGTAAACAATAAATCCTGAGGATGATAAGTGGAGAGGACAAAACCATTGCCGCGTAATGTTTGCGGATTGTAGTCAACAATCGTGTCGGAGAGCCCGCCCACTTCGTGAACAATCGGGATTGAACCGTAGCGCAAACTGATCAATTGCGAGATTCCGCAAGGTTCAAATCGCGACGGCATTAAATAAAAATCCGAAGCGGCATAAATTTTCCTTTCCATGTCTTCTTTAAACGGATAAAAGAATAATAATTTCTTCGGGTGTTTCTTGGCTTTTTTTCTGAAAAACTCCGTATAATTTTCATCTCCACTGCCGACAATGGCTATCTGAAGATTTAATTTCAAAAGAAAATCCAAAATTTGGATAATCAATTCAAATCCTTTCTGTTCGGATAAACGATTTGCCAACCCGATTAAAGGAATTCTCGGATCAATTTTCAGACCAAACTTTTTTTGGAGAATAATTTTATTTTCCACTTTTTTTTCCAAAGAATTGGCGCGATAATTTACATAAAGAGCCGGATCAAAACGAGGATTGAAAACCGTATAGTCTATGCCATTAATAATGCCATAAATATCTTTTAATCTTTGCTTTAAAAAGAAATCCAATTCACAACCGAATTGCGGGGTTAAAATTTCTTGAGCATAACGCTCACTGACTGTATTGATAACATCAGCATAAATAATCCCCCTCTTCATGAAATTTATATTTTGCAATTCCTCTACGGTGTTGGGTAGTGGATTTTTCCCATTATCTCTTTGTTCTTTGGGAATTTTCCACCAATCAGTTGGCGATTGCCAATTTAAATTATGAATCGTCAGCAGTGTACCGACATTTTTCAAATCAGGATCTTTTTTATATTTTGTTTTCAATAAATAAGGAACCAATCCGGTATGCCAGTCGTGAACATGAAAAATCTGCGGATCAAATTTTAAAATTTTAACCAATTCTATGGCCGCTAAATTAAACAGATAAAATCTCAAGCCGTTATCCGGATAGTCGTAAATTTTTTCTTTATATCTGGAACCGAATAATTTTTCCTGGCAGACAAAAAAAACCGGATATTTATCCGGAGAAATGATTTTTTTAAAACCAACTTGATAATTTCGGCCAGCCAATTTAATGGATATTTTATACGGCAAATTTTCAATCGGCCAATTATTTTTTTTAATTATGCCGTAATAAGGGGTGATAACAATTACTTTGTACCCCAAGCGATAGAGAGAGCGCGGTAAATATCTGATTACTTCGCCCAACCCGCCGGTTTTTGAATAAGGCGATACCTCAGCGCTGATATGAACAATTTTAAGGTTTTTTTTCATATTCACCTGCTAAAATTAATCCAAGAAATTCTTCATTTGCGCTCCGGCAATAGCGATTGCTAAAGCGTCAGCCGCATCGTCGGGCCTGGGAATTTCCTTGAGCCTAAGCACCAATTTGACCATTTTCTGAATTTGCTGTTTTGAGGCCTGTCCATAACCTGTTAGGGCTTGTTTAACTTGCAATGGTGTCAGTTCGCAAACCGGGACGTCATTTAAATCCGCACTCAAAACTATCACCCCTCTCGCTTCCCCGACTTGAAAGGCTGTTTTAACGTTTTTGGCAAAATAAATTTTTTCTACAACAATTTTTTCAGGTTTGTATTTTTTAATCAAAATTTTCAGTTCATTGAAAATTTTAGACAATCTTTTTGCAAAAACGGTTTTAGACGAAGTAAGAATACACCCGTAATCTATGGCTGACCATTTATTATTGCCTTCTGTTTTAATCACGCCGTAGCCGGTAGTGGCCACGCCAGGATCTATACCTAAAATAATCATAAGCTAAATGCTAATCACTATAAATTATGAGTTTGTAAAAATTTGTATGGAATTATTATTTGTAACGATTCGCATTTAATTACTCAACATTAGAATAACACTCTTCAACATCCTGATCGTCTTCAATTTCTTCAATAATAGTTTCCAATTTTTTTTGAATTGATTCATCCACTTTAATCGGGTCTTTGGCAACCCATTCTATATCGGCATAATCTATTTTTATATTTTCTTTTTCCAGACCTTCTTTAATTTTTTGCAAATTTTCTGACTTGCAATAAATCATTAATCCGTCATCTTCGGGTTTAACATCATCAACCCCTAAATCAATAATTTTTAATTCCAAATCATCTAATTTTATGCTGCTTTCCGGTGAAACAGAAGCTCGAATCACTCCCTTTCTTTCAAACATCCATAAAACAGAATTTTGACCGCCCAAAGAACCGTTATATTTATTAAAAATGCGCCTTAAGCTGCCGGTAGTTCGATTTTTATTATCAGTTAAAGCCTTAATTACAATCATTATTCCTTCAGGGCCAAAAGCTTCATAAATAACTTCTTCAATTTGTTCTCCTCCCAATTCGCCTGTTCCTTTTTTAACGGCCCTCTCAATGTTGTCTTTTGGCACATTAGCCTGTCTGGCTTTTTCCATAGCCAGGCGAAGCTTAAAATTAGAGACAGGATCGCCGCCGCCTTCCCGGGCGGCAATAGTAACCGCATGCGCCATTTTAGTGAAAATATTGCTTTTTTTAATATCTAAAGCCCCTTTAAAATGTTTTAATTTTGCCCATTTGCTATGTCCACTCATATTAATTTATTTTAATATTTAATATTACAATATTATAGCATAATTTAAATTATAGACAATATTCATTACCCGTGTTAAAATGATACCATGTTAACATGCTAAAATAATATCATTATGACTATTTTAGACGATTTGAAACAAATTAGAAAAATAGACAAATTAAAAATGGCTGACTTCATTTCTGAACTGCCGGAACAATGTTTGGCGGCTTATGAGCAAGCTCTAAAAATATCTCTGCCCAAAGATTGTCATGAAGTGAAAAATATCATTATCTGCGGCATGGGTGGATCGGCTATTGGCGGTGAATTGGCTAAAGATTTGGTCCAAAATAAAATTACTGTTCCGATTATCATCAATCGTGATTTTAATTTACCGATTTTGGTTGATGAAAAAAGCTTGGTGATTCTAGTCAGTTATTCCGGCAATACTCAAGAAACCATAAACTGCTTTAAACAATCCTTAAAAACAAAAGCAAAAAAATTTGTCATTACCGGCGGCGGTGAATTGGAAAAAATGGCAAAAAAAGAAAATTGCCCTATTTTTAAATTTAAATATTCGGCGCCTCCTCGGGCTTCTCTGGCCTATTTGTTTATACCAATCTTGGTTATTTTTGAAAAAATGGGTCTGGTAAATTTAAAATCATGGCAAATTACCGAATCTTTAAAAGAACTTCAAAAAATCAATAAAAATTTTAAACCTGAAACATTGACGGAAAAAAATAAAGCCAAATTCTTGGCTTATTCTGTTTTTGATCGCCTGCCGATTATTATCGCTCCATCTCATTTTTCTTCTTTGGCTAATCGTCTGAAAAATCAATTGGCGGAAAACGGTAAAAATTTCGCTTTTTCCGAAACCTGGCCGGAAATTTTTCATAATTTCATTGAAAGTCGTCTACCCTTACGAATGGAAGACGATCTTATTTATTTATTTTTGGACGATTTAAATCAAGATAAAGAAATTAAAAAATCTTTAATATCTTTTCAAGATTTATTGGATAAAAAAAGAAATTACAAAGAAACAATTTCTCCTTTTGGCGAAAATTATTTCACTCAATTTTTATCTTTTATTTTAATAAGCGATTGGTTAAGCTTTTATTTGGCTATTTTGAATCAATCTGACCCCACCCCGGTTGAAAACATTAATTGGTTAAAAAAACAATTATAATGCGAGCGCTGAGAATTGTATATTCTTATATAATAAAAAATTGGTCCTGGCTCAGTTACTGGGTCATTTTTAGTCTTGGCTTTATTGTATTCCTTTACATCAATATGGCTCCTCCTTGCATTTTAGATGGAGATGGATTTTATCACGTCAAAATAGCTTTAATGTTGAAGGAAGGTAAAATAATCCAAGATTTTCCTTGGACGCAATTTACAACTTATAAAGACCTTTTTGTTGACCACCATCTTGGTTATCACTGGCTATTGGTTCCATTTTTATCTTTGCCAACGCCGAGCAACTTAGACGCTTTTTCGGCCGAAATTGATCCTTTAATTAAGGCAAAATTAGCCACAACTTTCTTTGCCGCCCTGATATTTGTGATAATTTATTGGTTTTTTCGCTTTCTTAAAACAAAAAAATCCTTGATTTGGACACTGCTCTGTTTCTTGGTTCCTGTTTTTTTAGTCAGACTTTCTTTTGTTAGAGCGCCGGCAATCTCAGTCGGTATTTTAATTTTGGGATATTATTTGATTTTAAAGAAAAAATATTTACTTCTATTTTTGCTTTCTTATTTATATGTTTTAACTCACGGCGCTTGGCCTCTAATTATTGTAGTAACCGTTATTTACGGCCTTGCCGGTTCTTTAAAATATTTGATTAATCATCTTTATATTTTAAAACTGAAATCTGAAAATAAAAAAATAAATATTTTTACTTTTTGTTTTTCGCATTTATGGCGAGGATTTTTCAAAAAGAATAATTTAAAACTGATTTTTTCTTGTATTCTGGGATCGACTGCCGGACTGATTTTAAATCCTTATTTCCCTAAAACTCTTCCTTTTTATTGGTTCCAAACCGTCAAAATAGCAATTTTAAATTATCAAAGTAAAATCGGTGTCGGAGCTGAATGGTATCCCTACCCCATGGACAGCTTGGTTTTTTTCAATTTACCAATTTTTATTCCTTTGGTAATTTCCATCGCCTGGTTTCTCACTTTTATAAAAAAACAAAGGAGGACGGTTTGGTTTTTCTTTTTACTTTCTGTTTTTTTCTTTTTATATACTTTGAAATCCAGAAGAAATGTAGAATATTTTATCCCGGTGGCTATTTTTTTCAGCGCCCTTATATTCAACCAAATAATTAAAAAAATAAACTGGCTGAAAATTAAAACCCAAATTAAAAAAAATTTTCAAGGATCTAATAATATATTTTATTTTATCTTTACGGTATTTTTCATTATTTTAAGCGGTTATTTTTTAATAAATTATATTGATCAAAGTATCTATCAATTGCGGAGATCTGAGCTCGACGACCCGTCTATTAATCACCTTCAAAGAGCTTCTGGGTGGTTAAAACAAAACAGCCAACCGCAAGAAATAGTTTTTCAAAGTAACTGGGATATTTTTCCCCAATTATTTTATTTTAATAATCAAAATTATTACATTAATGGGCTGGACCAAACCTTCATGTACGAGAAAGATAAAGATCTATATAAAATATGGTTGAATTTGGTTTCCGGCCGCGCTGATCCTCAAACTGCTGCTCAAATTATCAAAGAAAAATTTCATGCCTCTTATATTCTTTTGGACAAACAAGACAAAGAATTCGCCAATTTGCTGAAAAAATCAAAATTAGAAAAAACTTACGAAGACGACGAGGCGATTATTTATAGAGTAGGGGTAATTTCTCCTACTATGCAATCTCCCTCGTTGTGATTATAAATTAGAAGAATAGAGTTGTTTATATTTATGCCAAAAGTTAATGTTTCAAAACAATTTTTTATATTTGGATTATTAACTGAAATAATTTATTTGTCCTTTTATTTTATTGAACCATTAAGAAAATATTTAGGCGATCAATGCATTACTCTCTGCAATGATCGCCTATTTTTATTAATAGTTGGATTATTAATTCTGGCATTAATTTTTTACATTTTTGGTTACAAACAAGTAATTAAAAAGAATGTTAATTTAAAAACAATTATCATTTTTTTTATTATTTTTAATTTGACCTTATTGTTTATTTGGCCAATCGGTTCAACCGATATATTCACTTATATTTATCAATCCAGGGTTTTATCAGTACATCACGCCAACCCATATTTAACGCCTTATAGCGCATTTCCTAACGACAGTTTCTATCATTTGATCAAAAATTCATGGTCAACAAACACAACGCCGTATGGGCCGTTTTGGACGATTATCAGTAGCATATTAAGTTTTATCGGGAAAAATAGTTTATTGTTTTCCCTGCTGATTTTCAAGCTCTTTTTTATCTTGATTAATTTTTTAAATCTTTTTTTAATTTATAAAATTTCAAATAGCGCCAAAGCTGTTTTTCTTTATGCATGGAATCCTTTAATTTTATACGAGTTCGCTCTTAACGGACATAATGACGTCTTAATTATTTTTTTCGTCTTACTTGGTTTGCTTTTCTTTTTACGCCAAGATAAAATAAAAAATTATGTTTTATCTTGGATTTTTTTAATGTTTTCTGTGTTAATTAAATTCTATACAATTATATTCTTGCCGATATTCTTTTTAATCTCTTTGTTTAATCTTAAAACAAAAAAAGAAAAACTGTATTTTTCCTTAACGGCCGTTTTAACAACCATAATAATTGCAATACTTTGCTTTTTACCTTTTTGGGGCGGCTTAAAAGGTTTCTCCGGGGTCAAAACACAGCTTCTAAAAACAGAAATGATATTTTCATCAATTGCAATATTAATACTTTCATTGCTGTTTTATTTCTTGCATCTAAACAACTATTTCAATTTAGCCAATATAATCGGCAAAATAATATTTTTAACTTCTTATTGCGCAATAACAGTAAAAATATTTTTTGATCACTGTAAATTAATTAAAAATGATATTTTAAAATACTGTTTTTTTGTTTATTTTATTTTTATCATAACCGCGGTCAGTTGGTTAATGCCCTGGTACCTTGTTTTATTGATAGTTCTATTGATTTTAAATTTAAAAAACAATACTCTTCTTTATTTTATCACTCTCTATGGTATATTATATTACACTATTCTCAGATAATTAAATGAAAAATATATATAAAAATTTATTATTGACAATAAAAGACAAACTGGCAGTTAACAGCTGGTGGCTGTTTTTATTTTTAATTTTATTATTTTTCCATTGGGCTCGCCTCCCCAGCAGTGACGAAGGGGTTGTCACAAACGGTGCGTGGAATTTAATAAATCACAAGCAATTATATATTGATTTTTTTGAATTTATCTCTCCGGGCAGCTTTTATTTAATTTTTTGGTTTTGGGAAATCTTTGGTATTCATTATTTTATAGCTAATTTTTTGGCTATTTTAATCGTTTTTTTGAGCTCAATAGGCATATACAGAATCACTCAAACAATCTCCAAAAACAAATTCAATCGTTTTTTTCCTCTTGTTTTTATCATCGCTTCCATTTATTGGCCGATTATCAATCATAATACCTTTAACATATTTTTCGTCATTTGGGCTGTTTATTTTTTTCTCAAAGGATTATCTGATTATTCAAAAAATAATTTTATCATCAGCGGATTATTATCCGGCTTGTCTGTCTTATTTCTACAGCAAAGAGGAATTGCCTTGCTTCTGGCTTTATCGTCATTTTTAATCATATTTTTAATTAAAGAGAGAAAATATTTATTATTAAAATTAAATTTTTATTTTCTCATTTTTTCCTTTCTCCCGCTTCTACTTTTACTGAAATGGCCTTTAAAAATATTATACGAAAATTTAATTATCTTTCCTCTCCTCAATTATACGGAAACGAATAAATACCCTTATTATTTATTCTTGTTTTTCTTGGTCATTTTATTTTTAGTGATCTGGTTTTTAAAAAATGAGAAATCCAAAAAAATTTGGTTGTTATTTTATGTTCAGTTTTTTCTGCTCCTATCTGTTTTGCCACGGCCTGATTTTTATCATATTTCTTTAATTATATTCCCCCTTTATTCCATTTTCCCCGTATTATTGGGGGAAATAAAAGGAACCAATCTCTTGGGAAAAACCGTTTATTTTATAATATCATTGGTCGTCTTATTAATTATTTATCCTTCAATACTGATTATATGCTCCCAGTCCCTTTTCTATTCGGTAAAAAATGATAAAATTATCTCTTATATAAGGGATAATTGCCCGGGCACTTATTTGTATGCCGGCCCCTTTATGCCTGATATTTATTTTGAAACAAAAAAAATAAACCCTACCCCATATTCTGTTTTGATAACCAATCAGCAAACTAAAGAACAATTTCTGGAAGCGAAAAAAATGCTCGAAAAATACCAGCCAACTTGCGCCGTGTTGAACTATAATATAGTGGCTAAATTTAATTATGATAAAAATAACCCGGTTGACAATTATATTTTAAATAATTATAAACCGAGTTTTCAAGATGGGGACACTTATGTTTATAGAATTTTGCCTGCCAATTTATAACGAAGAAAAAATATTAAAAAATAACATTTTAAAGCTATTGAATTATTGCAATAGTCAAAATTTTAATTTTGACTGGCAAATAATTATTCTTAATAATGGCTCGACGGATAATTCTGAAAAAATTTTACGAGAATTGAATAAAGAATATCCTCAAAAAATAAAGATAGATAACATCCAACAACCGGGCAAAGGACGAGCTATAAAGTTATATTGCCTAAAAAGCCAAGCTGATATTATTGTTTATATGGATATTGATTTGGCTGTTTCTTTAAAGAATATCCCTGACTTGATTGATCCAATTATTAAAGAAAGATATGACTTGGTGGTTGGATCCAGATTGTTGTCGACTTCAAAAATAGAAAGATCTTTTATCAGAAGTTTAAGTTCAAAAGTTTATAATTGGTTGTCAAAAATATTGTTTAATCATAATCTCTCCGACCTGCAATGTGGATTTAAAGCGATTAAAGCCGATATTTTTAAAAAAATTATCCCTTATATTAATGACAATAAATGGTTTTTTGACACGGAATTAATTATTTTTACCAAATATTTTGGTTATAAAATAAAAGAGATACCGGTTGATTGGCAAGAAAACAGGTATGATCAAAGAAAAACCAAGGTTCGCTTATTGAAAGATAGTTTTAATTTTATCTTGAATTTAGTAAAATTAAAAATGCGGCTTTATAAAGGGTTTTAAACCCTTTACTTTTCGCTCGCTTGATAATAAAATCCGCAAATAAAAAATATCCAAAAAATCAATAAAAAATCTAAAACCCTCTCATAACGAGAGGGTTTTAGATTTTAAACCTAAATTCTTTACTTTAAGATCCCAAACCAATTTTTTGCGGCGGGTTTAATGAATTAATAACAAAAGTGGCAATCGCGTAGGATAAGAGAATAATCACTAATCCTACTATTGCGCTAAGCATCAAGGCCTTAGCCTGACTAATTTGTTTTTCCTGACCACCGGAAATCATCCACATTACTCCGCCAACTATCAATAAAATTGTCAGAATTAATCCGCTTAATCCGAGGATAATCTTAACAATTCTACCTATAGAAGTCGGTAAGTCAGTGTTGGATTTAAGATTGGCTTGCTGACCGGTTTGATTCAAAAGTTGTAAAGAATCTGGCTCCTCGGCTAAAACATTCGGTCTAACCATATTCGGTAACCAGATACTGATTAAGAACACGGCTATCAACAAGATATAAAAGACCTTCTGCTTTTGGTCGAGTTTTTTCATATTCAATTTCACTTATTATTAATTCGTAACATCTTGTATTCTTGCAGTAAGATAACTGGCAACAGCATAGGCTAAGACAACGATAATAATACCAATTACACCAGCAGCCATTAATTTCTTGGCTTCAGCAATTTTAGTTTCATCGCCACTTGAAGTCATCCATTTAAAACCACCGGAGATAATGATGACTGCGCAGACTAAACCTAAAAAGCCCAAGACAATGCTCATAATTCTACCCATGGCGGTAGGGAGGTCGGTATTACCATAATTCGCGGCGCTGCGGAAGTTCTCTAAACCATTGTTCATTTCTTGCGCATTAGCGACTAATGGCATAACTAAACCCACCACTAAGACCAAAGTCATTGCTAATAAACATTTTTTCATTTTATTTTTCCTCTTTCGTCCAACCTTTTAAGTAGGACGATTTATTAAAAAAACGACCTTGAAAGTTAATATTTAATTAAAGACTAACTATAATATTATTAAATCACCTTAAAAGCTCTTTGTCAATTTGGATTTGTGGATAAAGTTTATCCATAATCACAACTATTTATTTATTTGCGAAAGCTTTTAAAAGAAATTCGACTATGGCGTAGCTTAAAAATATGAAAGCCATACCCAGAATTGCCCAAACAATAGCGTTCTTGCCGGTCTTTATTTTATCCGCATTACCACCTGAAGTCATCCAAGTAAAACCTCCATAAATAAACATTACTAGAGCGATAACACCAACAAATCCCAAAATATATTTTAAAACATCACCAATAATAACAGGGATGGATCGATGACCCAATGGTTGAGGTAGCTCTAACTCTTCTTCGGACACAACTGTATTGGCAGTATTAGCAGCATTCTGTGCCATACAAGGATGAATCAATAATAAAGAGCCAACTACCAAACAATTTAAAATTAAAAGAAAGTAAAATTTTTTAGTCATAAAGTTGTATATTTTATCGCAAACCACTAAAGAATTCACGATAATCATATACCCTTTAGTGGTATATGATTTTAATTAATTTTCTATTTTGTTTCTTTACAGCAGATGGTTGTTGTGCCTGAACATTTACCTGCACTGCATTTAAAACCTTCCACTTTATTGTCTTTATAATCATTATATCTGGATCCCGCTTCAATACATGAACCATCGTCAACTTGATCAACCTGACATTTTTCTTGCGATAAATAACTTTCCGTGTGGAGGGCCTGCATTAATGCTTGGACTATAACATAGGCGCTTAGAACTATAACCATTCCAACAACCGCTCCCATAATAATAGCCTTGCCTTTTTTAACTTTTTCTTCAGAACCGGCAGAGGTCATCCATGATATTCCGCCAAAAATAAACAGAACCAAAGCAATCACTCCTAAATATTTTAAAATTATATTGGCAAGATTTAAATACAACCTTTCGAAATCATTAACCGTACAATCGCCGCAACAAGCGCAAATCGGTTGATTAATTAATCCACCCACATGACAATTCGTTACATTATTGGTTCCCTGACAGAAACAATCACATTTTTTCCCTTCGTCTTCGACGCCACAAGTACAACTGGAAATTATATTTTGAGTTTTTAATACACCGTTTTCAGTAATATTTTTTGTGCCGATAATTCTTTCGTATTTTTGAGCATTAGCAAAGCTGCCGATTGAAATTAAAAAAATGGCGATAAAAATTATAAAAATTATTTTTTTCATACCAAAATTATTTTAAAATTTAAGTTTGAGCGGAGCGAAAACGCAAAATTTTTAACTATAATTTTGAGTACCCCCTCCTTTATCTCAACGACAAACTTTCAATAATCGTTAATGCAAAAGGCGAAGCCGCTCCGCTTATGGCGTATCTTAAAAAGGTAAACTTTCGATGGAGTAAAGGAGGGGGTAAAGGTTTTCTAGTCAAATTTTATTCGTCCTCTGGACTCCAAAATTTGAAGAAAGCCCTTTATAAAGTTAAATTTACTTTTTGAACGCAATAATCAAGGGCTTGTTTAATTTCTTTTGTGCCGGTTAAAACATTTCTTACCATCTCCTTAAAAGATTCTTCCACTAAGGAATAATTTTTCCCTTGATACCAAGTTTGAGCCGTTAGCACGCCTTTGACAAACGGAGCTAAATCAAAATCTTCCAATTGAAATTGAATTAAAGAACGAATCGCGGTCGGATGCTTGGTTTTTTCCAAGAAAGTTTTATTATTCGCTTCTTCAGTGGCATATAAAAGAAACGCCCAAGATTCATCAGGGTGAGTATTTTTTTTGGAAATTGTTTCTATCGGATAACTGGCAAAATTAACCTCTTTTAATGATCCGGTAATTTGCGGGGCTTTAATAATATCAAAATTTAATTTTGGCGCTTTTTCTTTAATGGTCGGCAAGAAATCAGAATAGCCGAACAAGAAAGCTGTTTTTCCTTGAATAAAAGCGTCTAAAGAATTTGTCATTTTTTCATTCCAGCAATAAATTTCTTTGCCCGGTGTGGCAAAATCAGTATAAAATCTTAAAGCTTCTTCGCCCGGGAAATAACTTGCGTCATCAACCGCCGGACGATTAAAAGATGCTTGGCCGCTCTCGCTAATCATGGTTGTGCCATTTTGCAGCATTAAAAGAGATAAAATATCCGACAAATTGGCGACATTATCAATTCCGCCTAGAGCTGTTCCTGATTGCACAAAATTACCATCTTTATCTTTGAATGTCAAAAGCCTGACGTCATCGGCAAATTCCTGCCAATTAGCCGGCGGATTAACAATACCGGCATTATTTAAAAGTTCTTTATTATAATAGAGAACTAAAATATCAAGGGATAAAGGCAAACCGTAAAGTTTATTATCAATAATCACATCCTTTGGCACCGTATCAACATATTTTTCTTGCAGTTCTCTTAAAACAGGGGTTTTCTTTTTTTCTTCAACCACTTTTGTTTCTTTTTTGAAAGTTCCGGTGGTCACTTTTCTGGCCAAGGACAATTCATCAGGAATATTCAACGGTGAAATCTTGGTTTGATATTTTCTTAGCCAAGTATTGGGAATGGAAAAAATATCCGGCCCCTTATCTTCCGCCCAAGCTTCAAGTAATGTTTGCTCATATTCTTCCGGTCTGATTAATCTGTAAGTAATGGAAACATGAGGATATTTCGCGTGAAATCCATTGATAATACTGTCAAAAGCGCCTTGATCATCAGTTGTTCGCCAATAAACTAAATTAATCGGCTGAATTTTTTCTGCCAATTTTTTAGGAGTACCCGCGCAACCAAAACCGGTGGTTATCAAAAAAACAGCAGTTAGAAAAATTACAGCAATTTGTATTTTTTGTTTTGACATACCCGCCTAAATTTTTATTAGTTTAATAATATTAAAATACTTTTTTTGTTTAATTTATGCCCTCTTTAGATTTAAAAAATAAACAGTGTTAGAAAAAATTTGGGCAGGCATATTGCCAATATAGTTTAGCAAATTATTGTGGAAAAGTCTATCCCCTTTAATTATTATCGTTTAATTGTAACAGATCCTCTTTTACCGACTTTAATATCCCACATCGCCGGCGTCCGGGGCCATTTTGGAACTTCTAACTTATATTTCCAGTCTTTAATCACTTGACCATTTACTTCAACACTGCCTTGTTCAATTAATCTTCTGGCTTCACTTTTACTTGAGGCCTCTTTTATCATTACTAAAATATCGATTAATTTATCTTCTAAATCATTTTTTTCCAACTTAACAACCTTCTCACTTTTACATGCAATGAAGTTGGCCTCCGCTTCTTGAGCCGATTTTTCGTCGTGATACAATTTTGTAATTTCAAAAGCAAGACGCATTTTAATATCTCGCGGATTAACTGATTTTTGAACAAGCTGATCTTTTATTTTATTTATTTCTTCAAGACTCATTAATGTGCAATCAATAAAAAGTTGAACAATATTTTCATCTGGCTGTTTCATTATTCCTCTAAACATATCCCCTCCTGACATATCCAAAAAGATCCCCGTTCCCTGACTTTTTGACATCATTTTTTCTTTTGTAATCGGATTTTCAAGCAAGGTGGTGATAAATACAAACTTTTCTTTATTTTTATATCTTTGCACTAAAGTTCTTCCTGCCAAGGCGTTGAATTTTTGATCATTGCCGCACATTTCAACGTCCACATCAAGGTGCACGCTGTCAAAACCCTGCATCAGCGGATAAAAAAATTCATGCAAATAAATCGGTTTTTCTTCTTTCAATCTTTTGGCAAACATATCTCTTTCCAGCATTCTTTGAACCGTAAAATTAGACGCCAATTTAATCACCTCTTCAAAAGACATTTTTGAGAACCAATCGTGATTATAAGCTATTTCCACCGGATTTTTCTTGTCATCAATGGCGATAATCGGTTTTAATTGTTTTAACCAAGTTTTCGTGTTTTTAACAACATCTTCCCGGGTCAATTGAACTCTGGTTGCTGATTTGTCCGTCGGATCGCCGATGCGAGCAGTAAAATCACCGATTAAAATAATTATTTTGTGCCCCAATTTTCTTAATTTTTCTAAAATTATATAATTTGTCGCGTGGCCGATATGCAAAGCCGGTCCGGTTGGATCCGCCCCGATATAAATTCTCAAAGGCTTGCCGGACAAAAGTTCTTTTTTCAACTTTTCTCTTGATGGCAAAATTTCAACCACGCTTCGGCTTAAAATTTCATCTATTAATTTTTCGTCAATAATGATTTTCATAAAATCTATTTTAACACAGCAAAACAAAAATACAAGCCGAAAATGTGCATGCTGTAAGTTTGGTCATATTGTTGAAACGATCCCGTTAGGCGGGACGAAGCGGGGAGCGAGACTGCGCGAGGAATTTTAAATTTTTATGGGTTGAAAAATATATTTTTTGTGTTATAATCTTTGGTATGCCTATTTCCGGATTAACAGTAAAAAAACAACCTACTTATTGGCGATCTCAGTCAATAAAAAAAACTCCCAAAAAACCAAAAAGAAAAGTTTTGAGAGTTTCTTTTATTATAATAATTTTCTTTATTTTATTTTTGGGAGTAACTATATTCGCGGGTTTGCTTTGGATCAGTAAAGATTTGCCAAACCCGAATAAATTATCAGAAAGAAATATTGCCCAAAGCACAAAAATTTACGATCGAACCGGCAAGGTTGTGCTTTATGAAATATTTACCAACCAAAGAAGAACATTGGTGAAACTCTCCGATATTCCGCGAGATGTATCTTCGGCAACCATAGTGGCGGAAGATAAAGATTTTTTCAACCATTCCGGTTTTCAATTAAAATCTATTGCCAGAGCTGTAATTATTAATATTCTAAGAGGGGGTAAAGTCCAGGGCGGTTCCACTTTAACCCAGCAATTGGTTAAAAATGCTTTTTTATCGCCGGAGAAAAGTTATATTCGTAAAATCAAAGAAATATTTTTGTCTTATCAAATTGAACAAAAATATACCAAAGAAGAAATTCTCCAAATGTATTTTAATGAAATACCTTATGGCTCAAACGCTTATGGCGTGGAGGCGGCCAGTCAAATTTATTTTGGAAAATCAGTTAGGGATTTAGCCTTGGATGAAGCTGCGCTTTTAGCCGCGTTACCTAAGGCCCCTACTTATTATTCTCCAGACGGCAATCATCGTGAAGAATTAATAGCCAGAAAAAATTATATTTTAGATTTAATGGTTGAAGGAGGATATATTTCTCCTGAATCAAATCAAAAAGCCAAAAATATTAACACTTTGGAAAAAATTATTTCCCGCCGAGAGAATATCATTGCTCCTCACTTTGTAATGTATGTCAAAGAATTATTAACTGATAAATACGGACAGCGATTAGTGGAAGAAGGGGGTCTTAAAGTTATTACCACTTTAGATGCGGATAAACAAAAAATCGCCGAAGAATCTATTGAAAAATTTGCCGAGAAAAATGAAAAAACTTACGGCGCAACCAATGCCGCTCTGGTAAGCATGGATGTTAAAACCGGACAAATTTTAGCCATGGTCGGGTCAAAAGATTTTTTCAACAATTCAATTGACGGACAAGTTAATGTTGCTCTCCGCTCTCGCCAACCCGGCTCTTCTTTTAAACCAATTGTTTATGCCGAGGCTTTTGAAAATGGATTTACACCCGAGACGATTGTTTTTGACACTGAAACAAATTTCGGTTCTTCCGGAATAGGGCAGAAAGATTATATTCCTCAAAATTACAATAAAAAATTTAACGGACCCGTGACAATGCGTAAAGCCCTGGCCGGTTCTTTAAATATTCCCGGCGTTAAAACTCTTTATTTGGCAGGAGTAGACAATGTTTTGGATTTGGCCAGCCGAATGGGTTATACCACTTTAACCGACCGAAGCCGCTACGGACTTTCATTGGTTTTAGGCGGCGGTGAAGTTGAATTATTAGAACATGTTTCGGCTTTTGGAATTTTTGCCAGAGAAGGCAAAAAAATTCCCAATGTCGCAATTTTAAAGGTGGAAGACAATGAAGGGGAAACTTTAGAAATGAATGATTCTCATCTTTTCTTGCCTCAAGAAGTTCTCTCTCAACAATCCGCTGATTATATTAATGATATTCTTTCTGATAATAAAGCGCGAAGTTATGTTTTTGGCGAACAAAATTATTTTACTCTGCCTGATCGTCCGGTCGCGGCCAAAAGCGGCACCACAAATGATTTTAAAGATGCTTGGACGATCGGTTATACTCCTTCACTTGTCACCGGCGTCTGGGTTGGCAATAGCCGTAATACAGTAATGAAAGAAAAAGCGGATGGAGGAACAATTGCCGCGCCAATTTGGCAAAATTTTATGAAAGAAGCGCTGAAAAATACTTCTCCGGAAAATTTCATTCCGCCTCAACCGATTTCTACGGACAAATCCATTCTTAAAGGAGAACTGCCCAACGAAGTTACTGTAAAAATAGACAAAGCTTCAGGCAAACTTGCCACAGACTTAACCCCGGCTTCTTATGTTGTAGAAAAAACCTTTAAAGGATATCACGATATTCTTTATTATGTCGATAAAAATAATCCTCAAGGACCGGCTCTCCAAAATCCGGCTGATGATCCTCAATACAGTCGCTGGGAGGAAGGAATCCAAAAATGGCTAACAGAAGAAGCAAAAACGCAAAAAAATCCTTCATTAATTGCCGAATTAGCACCAACCGCTTATGATGATTTGCATGTTCCGGCCAATCAACCCAATGTTTCCATTATTTGGCCTAACACCGGTGCCATCAGTGGAGATAAAACTTTAGAAGTTAAACTCGGAGCTTCAGCGCCGCGAGGAATTAAAAAAATAATTTGCTCAGTTGACAATATACCATTAACCACCGCTTATTATTATCCTTATAAATGCGAATTGAATCTTATCGGTCTTAACCCGGGACAACACAAGGTTAGCGCCACAGCCTATGATGATATTGATAATTCAAAAACTGAAGAAATTTTAATTACGACTACCCAATTTTTTGAGAAAAAAATAACCTGGATTTCTCCGGAAAATAATAAAATATTATGGCAATCAAATTTTCCCGTAACCCTTTCCGTTTTGGCTCCGATTGTTAATATAAATAATATTAAATTTTTCGCTCAAAATTTGGAAACCAATCAAATATTTTTAATCAGCACTATTTTTACACCTGAAACCAATGGTCAATTTGATTTAACCTGGCCAAGCGCCCAACCCGGGAAATATAAACTTTGGGTTGAAGCCGTTGATACTTCTTTAAATTCAATCCCGGCTGATGAAATAAATATTGAAGTGAAATAAAAAATCTTTCTAATAAAAATACCGAGCGTTATTTTAAACGCTCGGTTTTCTTTTTAACAAAAATCATTTTGCGCAAGTCGGCGCCCCCCAACCCTGACCATGTGAAACGCTTAAAACAACTTGGCCCAGTCTGTTCTTTAACAATCTTGGGAATTTTCCTTGACAAATAGAGTTGGTAAGAATTAGAGTATTTAACCCCTTTAAAATACTTGGGTCTTGGATAAACATTGCCAGTCCTTCGGTCGGCGTCAAGCCTCTTTTGTTTTCCGATAAAACAAAATTTTCTTTAGCCATTTTATCCAATGAAATTTCGCGAAAATCATCTGTGCCGTCTTTTGCTTTATACAACCAGTACGGTTTATCTGAAGGAGATGAGGTAAGATTTTTAAGAAATTCCAATTCTAATATAATCTTGCCGCCAATCAATTGAATTTGTTTTTCAAAAGAAATAATATTTTCCGGAAAAACCAAGACTACGTTTTCTCTCTCAAGGGGAATAGGCACTATTTCTATAATTTTTTTAAGAGATAACTTAGCTTTTTCCAAAAGACCGATTTCAATCCATCGTCCCAATTGAACAGCTTTGGTTTTTTCCGGCGATAAAATACTTAAAACTTCCTGACACAAGACCGTTAGAGGATTATGCTCTTTGGGACTATAGATAATTTTTGATTTTTTATCATACCCGGGCAGTCCTGTTTTTAAAAAAACATCTCTTACTAATCTTAAATTCTCCAATCCTTTTTCGTTAAAAAGGCTCATTTTTTCCTCCTTTGGCCTTTTAGGCCTTTGCCCATTTTTGGGCGCTTGTAAAGAACTTTTTAGAAAAAATTTAATTATTTTTTTCTATCACAATCATTATTTTGGGGCCATTTAAAATTTCTGTTGCCTTTTCATCTTTTGATAAGTCCTCATTTTCTCCTAAAGAAAATGGCCAGTCGTGAATTGAGTTCCAAAAATTATTATAAAAATAAGAAAAATTTTCACCATGCTTGGTGCCCGGATCATTAGTAATGATTTTTTTGTCATCATATCCTTTAACCACTAGAATATGATAAACTGGCCCCGGTTGCTGATAATGAGGATTTTCGAGTAATCGTCCGGCCGTTGGCACAATCACTAAATTGCCTTGACTAAGCTGATATTTTATATCGTCAATATTTTTAATTGGAGTGAGATATATTTTTTCAAAACCGAAATACTGTTGAGCCATTTTAATAATATTTTCCGCGCTTAAATCATAATGTCCGCCAAAATTATCTATTTGCCAACCGACTGAAGATAGAATTTCTTGATCTGCCGCAGTTGGAGACAATTTTTGATTATTCAACCAATATTTGGCTATGATTAAGGCTGTTTCCTCACAAGCTTCATTATGCAAATCATCCCATTTGCCAAAAGGAGCTTGAGAAACAAAAGGCACGGATAAATTAACGCTTGATTTTATTTCTCGAGTTTCCGGAAGTGTTTTATTATCTTCAACCAGGGGTTGAATCTCTTTGTTTATTGTTTTACTCTGTCCCGGAACAGATTGATTAATATTTATTTTTTCAGTTTGATTTGTTTGGGCCGGCACTACTTCTTTTTTTGACAAATCTTTGGGCGAAAATAACCAAAAATCAAAAACAAAAACCGTGGCAATGGTTACGAAAATAATAATTATTTTTTGAGCAATTCTTCTATTATTTTTTGCCATATTGGGTTTTATAATATTTTAAATATTCGCCGGTTTTGATTCTTTGCCACCAATTTTTATTATTTTTATACCAATAAACGGTTATTTTTATTGCCTCGCTGAATTTATATTCGGGCTTCCAGCCCAATTTTTTTATTTTTGACGAATCTATGGCATAACGGCGATCATGAGCCAAACGATCTTTGACATATTCAATGGACGACTCGTTTTTACCCAATATCTTAAAAATATTTTTAGTGATTTCAATATTTTCTTTCTCTGAATTTGCACCAATATTGTAAATCTCTCCAATTTTTCCTTTGTGTAGAACCAAATCAATGGCCCTGGAATTATCTAAAACATAAAGCCAATCACGCACTTGTTTGCCATCGCCGTAAATCGGCACTTTTTTGCCTTCCAATAAATTAGTGACAAAAAGCGGAATTAATTTTTCCGGATATTGAAATGGACCATAATTATTCGAACTGCGAGTGATTAAAACCGGCAAATTATAAGTTTTAAAATAAGATAAGGCCAATAATTCCGCCGCCGCCTTTGAAGCGGAATAAGGACTGGAAGGATCTAAAATATCTGTTTCTTTAAATTTGCCCTTTAAAATAGAGCCATAAACTTCATCCGTGCTGATTTGAATAAATCTGCTGATTTTATATTTTCTTGAAGCTTCAAGTAGAATTTGAACGCCCAAAATATTGGTTTTAATGAATTCTTCTGCGTCTAAAATAGAGCGATCAACATGAGTCATGGCGGCAAAATTTATAATTGCATCCGGTTTTTCATTTTTTAATAAATTATCAACTAAATCTTTGTCGCCGATATCACCTTTGATAAATTTATAATGCGAATTCTTCTCAATATCTTTTAAATTTTCCAAATTGCCGCAATAATTTAATTTATCCAAATTAACTATCTGATAATTTTTATATTTTTTTAAAATATAATGGATAAAATTACTTCCTATAAAACCGGCTCCGCCGGTAATTAAAATTTTTTTCATAAATATAAAATTATTTAACCCGCGCCCTAAATCCGAAGCATGTTTAGAGATTTTAATTAATTTAATTCGCGGAAACGCCTACGTCCAAATAAAACTTGGATTGCGGCTTATTTTAATTTTAGATTAATTTTATTTAAAGATTTAGAGCGGGGTTCTCAAAATTCTAATCAAAAATTCTTCAGTTATTAGCTTCGAATTTTTGAAGAATTTTGGAATACCCAAAATTTATTTAAATAGAAACGGATAAACATAACAACCAAGGCGCTGATTGCCTTGCCCAAAAGATCATATAAATTTATTTTTTCCACTAAAAATCCGAATAAATATTGATAAATTATCAAACCGAATATGGCGACAAACCAAAATTTCAGATACTGTTTTAAAATTTTTGTTTCTTCATTTCTGAATGTCCATTTTTTATTCATGGTGAAATTAACCGTTGCCCCAACAACTGTGCCAAAAAAATTGGCCCAAAGATAATGAATTCTAAAAAATGGAAAAAGACGAGTTAAAAAAATATAAACGGCGAAATCTAAAATCGTACAGATCCCGCCGGTAATAAAAAACTTAATAAACTGTCTGAGATGAGGATATTTTTGAATAATTGAAAGATTTCTTATTTTTTCAATAATTCTTTTCATTTATTTCAAATATTCTGCTTTATTTTTATTATGTTCTTCAATTGTTTGACTGAAAATAATCTTTCCTTCAGGAGTGGAAAGAAAACAACAATAGTCACTGTCTAGAGGGTAAATTGTCGCCCTGATTGACGAAAGACCCGGATTATTAATCGGTCCGGGGGGTAAACCGCGGTGGAGATAGGTATTATAAGGCGAGGGAGTACGGGTATCTTCAAAACTTAAACGCGCTTTTGGTGCTCCTAAAATATAATTTATTGTAGCGCAAGATTCTAATGCCCAGCTCTCTTTCAATCTTTTCCAAAAAATATCCGCCACCAATCTTCTGTCTTGGTCCAAAGCTGCTTCTTTCTCCACAATAGAAGACATGGTTATAACTTCAAAAATGGTTTTATTTGATTTTTTAATGTCAGCCCTTAATTGGTCGTCCATTTTTTTGCCGAAATTATCCAGCATTTTTCTGATAATGGCATCAGAGGTGGTATCTTTAAAAAATTTGTAAGTGTCCGGGAAAAGATAACCTTCCAAATTATTACTTTCCGGCTGGCTGGCCAAAAAATCATAAGTAGAATACAAAGTTTGATCTTGGCTCATTTTTTCCAAAGCAGTCAAAAAATCAGTTTGAGAAACTAATCCTGCTTTTTCTAAAACAGAGCCGATTTCTTTATTGGTTAAACCTTCAATAATAGTAACTGTTTTTTCTTGAGCTATTGCCCGGCTGGTTAAAGATTTAATCAAATCATTCAAGGTCATTCCCTTATTTAGAGAATATTCTCCGGCTAAAAATTTATTGCGAGTGTTGGTTAAAAAAGCGTACAATTCAAATAATTTAACATTACTGATAATGCCTTTGTCTTTTAATTTGGCGGCAATATCATTAAGTCCTTCTCCTTTTTCAACAACAAAAGTTTGAATTTGGCTTTCTGTGACCGCAGGTTTTGAATGATTAAAACAAAAATACAAACCAATGGCTACAACAACAAAAACCAAATAACCGATGATAATTCCTTTTTTTTCCATACAAAAAAATAATTAAAGTCCCAATTTTTTATATATTTCTTTAATTGATTCTTTTAATTTTTCTTTATCAGGAGTTTCTTTTCTCAAACGGCTTTTTTCTTTGCGAATAAATTTGCAAAGACTGTAGGACAAACGTGGTTTAGTCATAAAATCATATAAGTTATTATTATGTTTTTATTATAGCAAAAATGAAATAATCCGCAAGTCAGTCATATAAATCAAAATGGGTTGTTATTTAACAACCCATTTTTTATTTTTCAGTCTTTTTTATCAATCATTTTGCGTAGTAACTCTAAATTTTTGGCAGTTATTCTTTCCCCGTTTTTTTCTGCATATATAGAATTTAATTCTTTCATTGTTGTACTCAATCCGGTTCTTGTTATTACCCACCCCCTGTATGGATATTCTGACTGCCAAATTCTGCATTCTTCTACAATATATTGATTTCCTTCACCCGTAGCGCAATCATCTCCGTCACTATTTTTTCCTCTTATTGTATATTTCGTCCCGTCGGGAATTTTCATAATTACCAAACTTGCATTAATACCATTCGCTTTTTCTCCTAATTCTTCTATTACTTGAATTAAGGCGGGGTCTGTTCTCCCAATTGAAGAAAAATAAAAACGTTTCCCGTCCTTAATATAGTTGCCTTCTCTAAGGTTAATTTTAAACCCCTTTAACTTGGCGAATTTCTTTATCGCCTCGTGAGACAGACAAAATTCACAACAAGATGCATTAAGCACTATTTTCATCTTTCCTCCTTTTTTTTAAATTACATTAGTATTTATTTAAACAAATTTTTTGATTTTTGTCAACCCCCACACCAAATGACGATGTAGTATCTAGAAAATAACAATTTATTAAATTCATTTATCTTTTTATAAAATTATTTTATCTCTAAATCTTAAAGTCACAAAAAATAAATTTATCGTCATTCTGGTGTGAAGGTCAAGGCTGTCTATTTTTAATAGACAAACAAAATAAAAAATGCTATAATACCCTACATTATATAAACAACTAAATAATTTATGGGCAGGATTGAACAATCTGGAGAAAATTATTCTATATTTTCAAATCAAGAAGAAATAGGAAAAAAACAAAATAATAAAGAAAATCCAATTAGCCAAAACCAAGAGGGGCAAATTTTTGGTTCTTTGTCTCATTCACAAGAAATTAACAATCAAAGGGATGAGCAACAAGAATTAATGGATAATTTTGATGAAATTTTAAAAGAACCCCGCGAGGTTTTAAATGAGTTGGGAAAATTAGTGAAAAAATATGAGCAAAAATCGGTTCCTGAACTGCTTTGGAATATCTACAAGGCCCTTAATGAAGATATTAAATCAAAACGACTGGATCAAGCTGAAAATTTAATTGAACCGTTAAAAGAATTAAGACTCCATATATTTACTAAAGAAAATTTTAAAAATATAATTCTCTCTGGAGCGAAAGAAAATCATTTAATTCATTTGTCCTCTTCAAAGGCGTTTGATCGTCAGGCGCGCGAAAAAGCTCAACAGGAAGGGAGACCATTAGTCCAACCCGCTCAACAGTTTGAATTTTATTATCACCATTGGGAGGCAGACCCTGAGACTCACAAACCCGTCCTTCAAATAGACCAATATCAATTCAGCGGTGACCCGAGTTCAGGGGCAGCCAAATCAATTTTTTATGAACTTTCCGAGTACGCCAGATTAATCGAGCCTTTGGAAAAAATTTCTTATTTAAGAGAACAATATCGCGAGAAAAAAATTTTTCAAGAAGCCAAAGAAAAACTTTCAAGCAGCGGCGCTTTTTAATAATTATTCTTTAAAAAAAAATATAACTTTATGATCTTAAATAATCAAAATTTTCAAGAAGAAGTCTTAGAATCAAAATTGCCCGTTTTGGTGGATTTTTTCAGCACTTGGTGTCCTCCTTGCCAAATGCTTGCTCCAATTATTGAAAAATTATCCCAAGAAATGGAAGGAAAAATAAAAATCGGCAAATTTAATATTGAGGAGAGCGTAGAATTGACTCAAAAATATAATATCGGTTCTGTCCCAACTTTAATTTTTTTTAAAAATGGGGAAGAAATAAAAAGATTAAGAGGACCTCAAAGCAAAGAAAATTTACAACAAGAAATTGATTCAATTTTATGATTTACGACTCAATCATTGTCGGCGCCGGACCGGCCGGATTATCCGCTTCTATTTACGCCTCTCGCGCCGGACTTAAACATTTATTGATCGGCCAAATGGAGCAAGGACTGACTGCTACCATTTTTTCCATTGAAAATTATCCCGGTTTTGAAAATATCTCCGGACCGGAATTAATGCAAAAATTTTTAAATCAAACCAAAAAATACAACGCTGAAATTTTGTCAGATGAAGTTGTTAATATCAAAAAAGAAGAAGAAATCTTTAAAATCAAAACCAAAAATAACAAAAATTTTGAATCAAAAACAATAATTTTGGCTTATGGCAATCAGCGCCGAAAATTAAACGTGCCGGGGGAACAAGAATTTAACGGCAAGGGAGTAAGTTACTGCGCTGTTTGCGACGGTCCTTTATATAAAAATAAAACAGTGGCAGTGGTTGGTGGCGGGAATTCAGCTCTTTCCAGCGCCATTTTTTTAGCCAAACAAGCGGCTAAGGTTTATTTGATCAGCATTTATGAACAATTTAAGGGCCAAAATATTTTACAAGAACAAATCCAGCAAGAGAAAAAAATCACTTCTATTGTTAATCATTCAATCAAAGAAATCAGAGGCAAAGATATGGTTCAGGAGATTCTTTTAAACACTCCTTCGAAAGAAACAGAAATTTTAAAAATTGACGGTGTGTTTGTGGAAATCGGCTATGAACCGAACAAAAACTTATCTTTATTTGACATCTCAGCTAATCCGGAAAAAAATAAAGCCGGTTATATTAAAACCGACTACTTAACGCGCACTGATATTCCGGGCATGTTTGCCGCCGGTGATATTACCGGCGAAAAAGATAAACTGCGGCAAGTTGTCACCGCTAGCGCCGAAGGATCTATCGCCGCGATTGCCGCTTTTCGTTTTTGCCAAAATTGTCAAAATTTTTAGATTCGCCAGCTGGCGAAGAAGAAAATTTTATTACAATTTTGAGCACCCCCTCCTTTACTCCATTGAAAGTCTTTCTTTTTATATTATTACATAAGCGAAGCGGCTTCGCCTTTTATTTTAACGATTATCGAAAACTTATCGTTGAGATAAAGGAGGGGGTTTTATTTTGTTCCTGAATTTTTCTGCGCTAAATAGCTTGAAAATTCAGACAAAATCAAAATTATCAATCCTCCGGAAATCATCAAATCAGCCAGATTGACAACTGAAAAATAAAAAATATTTAAATAGTCTATCACCGCCTTATATTCCAATCTGTCCAAAAGATTTGAAATTGCTCCGGCAAAAATCAGACTAAAAGCTAAAACCTTAAGGATATTATTGGTTCTGTAACTTTTGATTAAATTATCCACCAACCACCAAAAAATAATGATTAATAAAAAATAAAAAAGTATTCCGTTAAAAGGAATACTCAAGGCCAAATTCGGGTTCTTAAATAAAGAAAAATTAAAAAACGAATTACCAATAGTCCTGTCCAAAAGGGCTATTTTTTTAAATAACCGGTCTAAAATAAAAAAAAATAAAACCAATATATTAATTAATATTAATTTATTTTTCATTTTAAAAAATATTATTTATGACAATCAAGACAATGCTTGGCTTGAGGCAAAGCTTCGAGTCTTTTTGGGTTAATGGGTTGACCACACTTTTCACAAAGCCCATATTTACCCTTCTCAATTTTTTTTAAAGCAGCCTCAATATTATTCAGAGAAGTTTCAAGATTGTCTTCCAGAGAAAGAGTATCGATAAAAGTCGCCACTTCATCGGCGTTTTCGTCCTCAGAATCACCATATTCCGGGAATTTAGCTTCATAACCATTTTGATTGCGAGAGCTTTTATTGGCGATTTCTTCCAATTGTTTTTTTAATTCACTTCTTTGTTTTAAGAGGTCTTCCTTTCTTGAAGCTAAAAAGTTTTTCAACATATTTTTTCAAAAATTAAAGTTGTTAAATTTTATCTCTTATAATAATTTTATTTTAATCCTATTATATTAGGGTATAATCTATCTTTTTCAAGGAAAGTTATCCACATCTAGAATAATCTTAAACAACCCTTGATTTTTTGATTTTGATTGATAATAACCATATCATCTATCCCAAATTGTTTAATTTTCCAATATAAAACAGGAGAGAAATTTTTTCTTAAAATATCCGAAGAAAAATAGTTGGAAATATTTAAATCATTATTTATTTGAGAAGGGGTCTGATAATTAATGAGTATTTTTTCTAAAGAGGAAATATTATTTGAAATAAATGCGTATTTATTATCTTGAGCCAGGGCTATTTCTATTTTATCGTCTGAGAAATAAGATAATTTTAAATTATTAATTTGTTTTTCATTAAAATGAAAAATATTCGGGTCGGCCACCAATTCAATAAAAGAAGTTTTGTCCGGCAAAATCACTTTTTTTTCAACCGGATTCTTAAGGGCTAAATTTTCTTTAATCTTTTCTTCCAAGCTATCCATAGCCTTAATATTAGAGGAAATAACCGTGAAACTTAACTTGTCCGGCAATACTGATTCTTGTTTTATTTGATTTAAAGAAATTAAACTCGGGGAGAATTTTTGAATATCTGAAGAAAATAAATCCCAGCCGCCCCATAAAAGGGCATTGGTTTTAAAATCATCTTGGAGAGAAGAAATAATAAATTTTTTTCCTTGTTCCCAACTGAATTCCTGATCGTCTGAATTCAAAAAGGGTTTTAAAGAATTGCCAAAATCCAAAACCAAAGAATTTTGATACGGGATAAAATTAATTTTCAAAAATACGCCCTTGAAATTCTTTATTTTATCAATAGTTTCGCTGTTTAACCCCAAAATATCCGCTTTAAACAACGGGGAATCGGCAAATTCTCTTAAATTTAAATATCCCCTGCCCCAAACCAATTCTGGAGAAAAAGAAAAATCTTTAATTTGTTTTTTAAATCCTGATGAATTTAACTTAATATTGTTTAAAATTTCCGACTGACTGGCTATTGCCCAAATACGAGGAGTTAATTTTTTATAATAAAAAGTTTTAGAATCATTTCCGAGCATAACCAAAGGAAAATCAACAACCCTTGGCTTGGTTTTGAAAATAAAAACCAAAGAAGGATTTTGAGAAGAATTATTTTCAAAAAAAACAAAACAGCCTGCTTCGTCCAATAAAGAAATTGTTTCTCGGCGAAAATTGGCGCCAATAATGGCTAAATCCGATTGACTGGTCAAGAAAGAATTCATTGTTTTTCCCGGCCAATATTCTTTTAACCATTTATCACCCAAATAACCGCCTTGGTGAAATTTGTTTAAATCAAGATGTAAATAGAAAAGCGTATTGGAAGGCGCGTAGTTTACCAGATTATCCGTTTTATAATAGAAAAAAGAGAGTAAAATAATAAAACTGATCAGTATTAAAGCCGCCAGTATTAAAAGAATATATTTTTTATGAAAATTTTTAAACATTTTTAATTTTAAATCAGAAAAAACTTCTTATTTGTCCTTTATTTTAATCTTTAAAACAGAGATGTCAATCTAGCTATTATTCAATATTATGGGGGTTAGCCCCCTCACCAAACGCTGATGTATTTTACAAATACAAAATCTATATTGTTTATGTTTAAAATATTTTTCATTTATTATGTGAAAAAATTAAATATAATACTAAAGGCTAAGTGCTTATCAGTGTTCAGGTGAGGGGGTTGACTGATTTTTAAAGATGTTTATAATAATCCTATATGATTAGCGACACAACAAAATTAATTAAAAAAGAGTATCTTCAATCGGCCAAATTGCTTCCCAAGATGGGCGACTTGGTTGAGGGCCAAATTTTAGAAATTGGCCGAAATGAAATTTATTTAGACATCGATGGAATCACCACCGGTATTATCCGGGGGCCGGAACTTTTTGATGAATCCGGTGAATTTTCCAACTTAAAAGTTGGCGATACAACTTCGGCAACTGTTATTGATTTGGAGAATGAGAGAGGTTTAATGGAATTATCTTTCCGTTATGCCAGCCATAAAAAAGCATGGGATCAGTTAATAGAACTGATGGAGAAGGGCGAACCAATAAAAGTAAAAACCCTAGAAGCTAATAAGGGCGGTCTTCTTATCCGTTTTGGAAAAGTAGCGGGATTTTTACCTGTTTCTCACTTAAACAGTGAGCACTATCCTCGAGTTGATGGAGGAAATAAAATCAGAATTTTGGAAAAACTCAAAACATATATCGGACAAGAGTTTTCTGTCCGAATTATCAATGTTGATGAGGAAAATGAAAAATTTATTGTTTCGGAAAAAAATATTTCAACACCAACAGGAGAATCTATTTTGTTAAATTATAAGGTTGGCGATGTTGTTGAAGGAAAAATCAGCGGCATAGTTGATTTTGGCGCTTTTGTCACTTTTGATAAAAGTCAGGAAGGCTTGATTCATATTTCCGAATTGGCTTGGCAAAGAATAGATCATCCTAAAAATGTGATCAACGTTGGGGATAAAGTAAAAGCAAAAATTATCGGTATTACCGAAGACGGTAAAATTTCTTTGTCCACCCGAAGATTAATAGAAGATCCATGGGTCAAGGTGTCTGAAAAATATAAAGTGGGGCAAGAAGTTATGGGAACTGTTTTAAAAGTTAATCCTTTCGGTTTATTTGTGGAGTTGGACCCAGATATTCACGGATTGGCTCATATTTCTGAGCTTTCCGACCAACCGGTGACAGATATGTCTAAAATTGCTAAAATCGGCGATCAAATAAAATTCAGAGTTGTTTCGGTAGAACCTGAAAATCATCGTTTAGGACTTTCTTTGAGAAATAATAAAGAAGATAAGCCTCAAGATCAACCATCTGGCGACGAGAAATAAAGGGTATTAGATTCTCAGAGTAAACCCCGAAAGGGATTCTTGAGACATGGCAGGATGTTAAGCCCTTTTTTATCTGCTCCCGCTAACAGCGGGATCGGAAAAGTAATCCGCATTAGCGGACTATTTTTCCCTCGCTCGCTTGACAATAAACACTATGAAAAATTTATTAAAGAATTTTCTCATTTTTTTGATTATTTTTTTGGTAATTGCCGGAATTTTCAGTTTAACAAGCTCTGACAATAAAAAAACTCAAGAAATAAGCATAAGCCAGCTGGTTCAAGAAATTCAAGAAGACAAAGTAAAGGAAATTGTTGTTACTGACAATTCTTTGAATATTTTATTAGTTAATCAAGAAAAACAAACTACCTTAAAAGAAGACAATCAGCCTTTAGTGGAGCTTTTAACCAATTATGGAGTCAGTTCAGAAAAACTTTCCAAACTTTCCATCCAAATAAAAAATGCTTCCAATCGCAACGTCTTTTTAACCGTTGTTTTGCCTATTTTATTGCCCTTCCTGCTTTTGGTGGGCTTTTTTTATTATTTATCCAATCAAATGAAAGGATCAGGAATGCAAGCTTTTAAATTCGGAGAAAGCAAGGCCAGGCAAGTTAATCCAAAAGACAAAAGAACAAAAGTAACTTTTCAAAATGTAGCCGGTGTTCATGAAGCCAAAGAAGCTCTCCAAGATGTGGTAAAATTTTTAAAAAGTCCGAAAAATTTCATCAATATGGGAGCTAAAATTCCCAAAGGAGTGCTTTTAATCGGCATGCCGGGTACAGGAAAAACCCTTCTGGCAAGAGCCGTGGCCGGAGAAGCAAATGTTCCGTTTTTTCATATTTCCGGTTCTGAATTCGTGGAAATGTTTGTCGGCGTCGGAGCTTCGCGCGTCAGAGATCTTTTCAGAAGAGCGCAAAAAAATCTTCCTTGTATTATTTTTATTGATGAACTTGATGCCGTTGGTCGCATTAGAGGGTCAGGAGTTGGAGGATCTCATGACGAAAGAGAACAAACTTTAAACCAAATTCTTGTTGAACTTGATGGTTTTGAACCAAATAGCGGATTAGTGGTTATGGCCGCGACAAATCGACCGGATATTTTAGACCCTGCCTTATTAAGACCGGGCCGATTTGATAGAAAAGTTATTTTAGACATACCTGATATTAAAGATCGCGAATTTATTTTAAAAATTCATTCCGCTGGTAAACCATTAGCCTCAAATGTAAATCTGCATCAAATTGCTGAGAGAACGCCTGGTTTTTCCGGAGCGGATTTGGAAAATCTTTTAAACGAAGCGGCTATTTTAACTGTTAAAAATAATAAAAAGAAAGTCGGCCATGAAGAAATTTTAGAAAGCATAGATAAGGTTTTATTGGGGCCTGAAAGAAAAAGCCATATCCTCTCAGATAAAGAAAAAAATATTGTCGCTTTCCATGAAGCCGGACACGCTATCGTCAGTTGGAATTTGCCAAGTTGCGATCCGGTGCATAAAGTATCCATTATCTCCCGCGGACAAGCCGCCGGTTATACTTTGCGCATGCCGGAAGAAGAAAAATATCTTCGTTCCAAGCCTGAATTTTTGGATAATATCGCCGTTTATCTTGGCGGTTATATAAGCGAAAAACTTACATTTAAAGAGGTGACCACGGGTGCTTCCAATGATTTACGACAAGTAACACATTTAAGCCGCAAGTTGGTGACCGAATTTGGCATGAGTGATATTTTGGGTCCGCGCACTTTTGGCGAGAAAGAAGAACTGATTTTCTTGGGTCGCGAAATTTCCGAAAGAAGAGATTATTCTGAAAAAATCGCTCAAACTATAGACGAGGAGGTTTCTAAAATCATTAATCTTTGCTATAATAGAGCCGAAGAGATTCTTGAAAAAAATAAAGAAAAACTGGAAGAAGTGGCCAAAATTCTGCTTAAAAAAGAAACGATTGAGAAAGATGAATTTGCCAAAATCATGAAAAATTAATTTTATGCCAGGTAGTGGACTTTGACTTGTCCTTCGCAACTAAAAAGTTTTACCTGGTAATACCTATATCGCGTATTTAATCTATTTGGAATCTTTAATTTTGTTGATTTTTGGTCGGACAAAAAATTCATAAGACAAATAAAGGTTTTCAAAAATAAAAATTTAATTAATAATTCACAACCTTGATGATTGGACAAAAATTGTCAAAGTTCTACTACCTGGTATGGAAGTTAAAGCGTTAAAACAAACCCTAAAAACTATCTGGGACAGACCAATTTTATGGTTATTGGGTTTTTTGGGCATCCCTTTCGCGGTCAATGAAATTAGTTTGGTTATTGTTAATATTGAAAAAATAGACAATTGGATAAATAATTTAATCACCTTTAAAGTAATTCGTACTCAATTCGGACAAATTTTTTCTTCTTTCAATTCTCAATCGCCGGCTGGCATAAAAGGCATCTGTTTATTTATTATTATAATTATCCTTACTTTATTGTTTTTTTACATATCTTTTCTCGTTTATATCTCTTTTCTGTTTATTGTTCGACAGTTAAGAAATAAAGAAAATTTAATTATCCCTGAAATTTTACAAAAAAGCAAAAAATATATTATTCCGGTTGTCGGTCTTAATCTTATTTCTTTTTTCATTATTTACGGATTCTTAAGCTTGGTCGGATTAACGCCGCTTTATAAAATTCAAATCCCTATTTTTGTCTACATTATATTTTTTATTCTGATTGAGGTGTTTATTTCTTTTGTTTCCCGTTACATTGTCTGTTTTTTGGTTTTAGAACAAGAAAAATTTTATTCGGCTATTAAAAAGGGCGTTGTTTTCTTTATAAAAAATTGGTTTATCACCATTAAAACCTCTTTAATTCTCTTTTTAATCACTGTTTTATTCGGATTAATAATCTTATTGATATCTATTGGTGTTTCTTGGCCTTGTTTCTTCTTGTTTTATATATTTTTACAATTCAATTTAACTATTGGATTTTGGTTGGTTTTCTTGTTTTGGATTTTTATTTTATCAATAATATTAATATTCTTCATTTCAATTCTTTCCGCCTTTCAATTTCTAATTTGGAATAATTTATTCCTTCAAATATCTCACCCGGAAGAAAGATTGTAAACTGTGAAAAAGAAGGGGAAAAATGAAGAAACAAAATGTTAATAAGATGTGATTATTTCCTGTGTTTTTCTTAAACCCTGACTTATCCATTTCTTTTCCCATTTTTATCTACTGTTTTTATACAAATATTGTTTATTAAAAAGTAAGTCTCTATTGATTTTTAAGGTTTTCCCACTTTTCAACATAGCTTACTACTGTTATTATATATTTATAAATTAAAAAATAATTCATAATACTAATCATCATATGAAATTCTCCTGTTTACAAGAAAATTTATCTCAAGGTCTTAATACGGTAAGTCATTTAGCAGGGATAAATAAATCGGGATTGCCTATTTTAAATAATATTTTAATTTCAACTGAAAAAGGAGGATTAAAATTAAGCAGTACAAACCTTGAAATAGCCATAGAAACTATAATTAGAGCTAAAATAGAAGAAGAAGGCACATTTACTGTTCCCTCTCAAATATTTAATAACTATATAAATTTATTACCCCTGGGAGAAGTTTTAAACTTGGAAATTAAAGATAATGAATTGATTATTGAAGCTAAAAATCAAACAGCAAAAATTAAAGGATCTTCGTCAGAAGAATTTCCGATTATCCCCCAAATAGAGAAAAAAGAAAAAATTATTGTAGAAAGTAAGGTTTTAAAAGATGCTTTGGAAAAAATTATTTTTACCATCTCACCAAATGAAACAAGAATGGAAATAAGTGGTGTTTTATTCACTTTGAATTATCCTAAAGATAAAAATTTAACCATTGTCGGAACAGACAGTTATCGATTGGCGGAAAAATCAATTGTTCTAAAAGAATTGTCTATTAAAGAAATAAAAAATATTATTATTCCGGCCAAAACCCTACAAGAATTGTTAAAAATTATTAAAAACGAAGATAATGTGGAAATTTATTTATTGGAAAATCAAATCTTGTTTATTTATCAGAATACCGAATTGATTTCTCGCCTGATTAGCGGTATTTATCCGGACTATAAACAAATTATCCCTCAAAATTTTAAAACCAAAACCATTATTAATAAAGATGATTTTCTAAAAACAGTTAAAGCCGCCAGTTTCTTTACAAAAAGCGGCATTAATGATATTTTTCTAAAATTAGTTGCCAAAAAAAATCAAATTCAGATTTCTTCTTTAAATAATCAAGTTGGAGAAAATAAGGCTGTTTTAGAAGGGGAAATTTCAGGAGAAGACAATGAAATTGTTTTTAATTATCGTTATCTGCTTGATGGTTTGATTAACTTGGGCGGTGAAGAAGTGAATATAGAAGTGACAAATGATAATACTGCCGCCGTTATTAGATCTGTTTCTGATGAATCTTATTTATATTTAATCATGCCGATTAAAAATAAATAAGACATAAAAATATTTTAAAGGTCGTTTATTCTCACTATTCGTTTTAAAAACGAAAAATTAAATAAATCTTTAAAAAAATTATGAATAAAGCTGAATTAATCGAAGTCGTAACCAATAAAGCTAAAAATTGTTCTAAAGCTGAAACAGCTAGAATGATTGATACTTTTATTGATAGCATTATCGCCGCTTTAAAAAAGGGAGATAAGGTGGCTATCGCCGGTTTTGGAACCTTCTCTGTTAAATTGAGAAAAGCAAGAGCTGGTATTAATCCAAAAACTCAAGTTAAAATTCAAATTCCTTCAATGAAAGTTCCTAAATTTAAGGCTGGTAAAGAATTCAAAACTTCTGTAAGATAAATTTGAAATTTTTTTTAAAAGAGTCTGTTATATTAAAAATAACAGACTCTTTTATTTTATAGGGGTTGACAAAAAACAATTAATGTGCTAATATATAAGCATATTAATAGAGTATAAATTTAAGCAAGGAGGATGGGATGGCATCAAAAAAAGAAAGTGCGCAAAGTTTTAAGTCAGTAGTCAAAGATCCTATAACCCATGAAGTTATAGGCAAAATCGTGGAAAAAAATGGGGAAACCAGTTTTTATCCGGTCTAACTTAAAAAGGAGGGAAAAATGACTCCTTTCAAAAAAAGGAGGTGATCTATATCTAGGAGGAGATACCTAAAGTATCTCCTCTTTTATTTTTTTTAAATCGTGCTATAATTAAATCAGATCTTTTTATTAATTAGCAGATAAAAAAAGGAGGCTTTATGAATACCATCTTAACCCTATTGGGTTTTACGGGATTGGTCAGTACAATTTGGAATATTTTGGCTTATTTTGGAATGGCAATGATTATTATCGGAGTGGTTTCGGCAAAATTCCGAAATCATTTTTTCGTCTGGGGGGCGATAATTCTATGCCTTTATGCCTGGTTTTTCCTTCACAATTCTTTATTGGTTGGTCTAGAGTTTGTGGTTGCTATTTCAGGCGCCTTAAATCTATTTGGCGTTAAAAGAGGCAATCTTTTTATAGTCGGTCTTACTACGGTAATCGTCTATACTATTTTACTTCTTACTCACTCAATCAACGGTATCTGGTACTGGGTAGGTTCTTTCGGTCTTTTGGGATGCGGTTTAGGGCTAACGCAAATGCCAAAGAAAATAGGGTTTGTTATAATGGCTATCGGAGGATTTCTAATTATTGTTTACAGTGGATTTCTTTCAATTTGGATTTGGTTTGTTTTAAATATTATTTTCTTTATCGCCAGTCTGATTGAGATAAAGAAATTTAAAACAGTTAAAGCTTGATAAATTAAAAAAAAGAGGCGTAAAATACGCCTCTTTTTTCTTAGTATAAAATTCAGAATTTAAAATATTTTTCCCAATATTCGTAAAGTTTTTTTGTCGCTCTTAAATCACCGACATTATATTTGGCAATATCCAAGAATTTTTTTTCTTTAAATAAAGCGCTCACGTCATCGCCGGTTATTCCATTGGCCTTGGGGCTTTCAATATTGAAAGCGCGGCTCCAAAGATGTAATCCTCCTTTTCTTTGCCAAACAGCGCCATAAAAAGAGAGCTGGTCAAACAAGTCTATGTGTTTAGAATCATATTTTTGACTTCCAAGATATCGATTAGACATTAAATCTTTACTTGGTAGAACATTATTAATTGCTGATCTGACCATCAAAAATGGCACGTCAAAACTTCGGCCGTTGAAACTGATGAATTCTTGATAATTTTTCGCGCCGTTCCAAAAATTTTCCAGCATTTCTTTTTCGGTCATTGGTTTGAATTTAATGCCATTTTCTTCTGTTTCTTTAAGATTGGCATTTGGAGCTTGGAAACAAACCGCTCCTTTATCTTTCTCACAATCTAAAACGCCGATTGCGACAATCTCGCCGGTTAAAGGCGAAAATCCGAGCCCTTGCTTTAAATCTTGCAGGGATTTTTCATATTCGTCATTATCTTTAGATTCTTTTTTAATTGATTTAATAAGAATTTCTTGAGTCGCCGCATCCATTTCGTCAAAGTTTTCTCCGATAGTTTCAATATCAAAAACTAATTTAGACATAACTTAAAGATATTTAAATTAATAATATATACCCTCTGAAAGAATCAAACCTTTGTCAATTGCTTAAGAGTCCGCCAGCTGGCGGATTTACCATCCCGACGTAGAAGTCGGGACTCCGATCCTAAGCGTCGGAGTTAAACTAAAGTATAAAATACCCCCAATAGGGATCGAACCTATATCAATTGCTTAAGAGGCAACTGCTCTACCATTGAGCTATGGGGGCACAAAACAAATTATAAATTACTAAGGACTAGTCACTAAAAAATATAAAATTTTTATCCATCCCGACGTAGAAGTCGGGACTCCGACCCTAAGCGTCGGAGTTAAGCTAAGGGGGCAATTTTTATGATAGAAATAGATGATTAATCTTAGTTTATTTTACCATGTTTTTGAAAAAATAAAAGCCCCTGCCGGAGATTTTGTATTATTAATAAGCTTTATTAGGGGCTTGACATTTTCTAAAAATATGATAAATTATTTATAGATCATTAAAAAAGGGTATATTATAAAAAGGAGGTAATCATGCCTTGTAATATCGGATTTAAGAGTTATTCTCGAGTAAAGATTCCTGTCCCTCAGCCGCAGAATTTCAAGAGTAAAATCGAGACGCCAAAAATTGATGCAGAACTTTTGGCCAAGATAGGAGAAGGTGATTTTGAATTTATTGAATGGTTACAAGAGTTAGATATCGTTCCGTTGCTAAAAGAGGCCTTAAAAAGAGCATTGCTAAAGATTGATAAATCTGATTTAGTAAGTTTCTCAATTAAAAGTAATGGTTATTTAGAGGCAAACGCAAGTTATAATGGATCTATCCAGAAAAAAAAGATAGAGACAATAACAAACTTGGTTTTTAGCAAATTTCAACTTCATATTTTAAGTATTATTCTAGAACTTCTCGACTACGAGATCTCAATCTCTGATAAAGGCCGAGATTCTTTTGTTTTAGAGGGAGAAAAGAAGGAAGAAAAAAGTGTGCATAAATATGTTAAAATCACCAAAACTTCCGAGGGTGAGGCAAATTTATGTTTTGAACACTTTGAATCTCTTGAGTCTTTGGCTCAAGAAAGAGAAAAACTTCTCGCTCTGTCTCAAAAATTCGGGATAAAACTTATTTTCTCGGAAACTAAAGAAAGAGGTCAGCCTATTCCGGAAGGAACAGTTCACCAACATTTTTTGGAAGAAAAACAAGAAAAGAATTAATATCTGTTTGAAAAGGAGGAAAGAATATGAATAATTCATCAGACAAGAAAGAGCCCGGCAGTCGTTTACCTGACTGGTTTAACGATCTTGCCACTCGGTATAATGCGGGAATTGCCCATCAGTTTATACTTCACGGGAATATCTCCGATCTGGTTACAAATTTTGACATGGATGACGAATCAGACAAACCCTATATTTCGTTTCGCCAATTTCTTGAGAAGGTTTTTGACGAGCGTCCAATGGTTATTTTTTATAACATTGCGTCTGGCATCAGTTTTTTAAATAAACAGATGGAAGCGCAATTTCGAGAAATAACAGGGTCGGATGTTGATATGGCAGATAGTAACAATCCTGTCGCTGCTGCGAAAAATGCCCTCTCAAAAAAACGCGGAATTCCTCGAGAACCGGAAGCCTGTCTTCCTCTTATTGAGAAAGCTTTGACAAATCTAGAAGATGTTGCCGTGGTGATAAGCTACGCTCATATGTTAGCCCCGTCTTCTAGTGGCACATCATTGGCGTCAAATGACAGAACCAATACGGTAAGATTGGTAAATTGGGCGCAAAGTGAGGAAATAAAAGAAAAAGGAAGTATTATTCTGCTTTTAACCAACCAAATAGCGAATGTTTCTTCTCAATTAAAAGAAAGCAGCAGCTCAGTCCAAACGATTTTTATTCCTCGGGCCTCTCAAAAAGAAAGAAAGGATTTTCTACGTTCAATTACTGAGGGTAATAAAGAATATCAGGAGATTCAAAAAACTTTAGAAAAATTCCGGTCGAAAAAAGGGTTGAAAGTTAAAGAGGAAATTCAAAAATACCAGGAAAAATTAGAAACTTTTTCAAATATTTTTCCTGTGCCTAAAAATTTCAATTTGGAAATTTTTTCTCTGGCCACTCAAGGTATGAGTTACCGACAGATTTTTGAAATTTTCCTTCGCAGTAAAGAAGAAAAAAAGGAAATAAGTTTAGAATATGTAAAAGGAAAGAAAAAGGAAATTCTTAATTCCGAATACGGTGACGTGATGGAAATTTGCGAGCCTAAAAAAGGCTTAGAAGATATTGGCGGACTTGAACATATCAAGACCTATCTTAAAAGCGTTTTAAGGGCTATTGAAAAAGGCGAGGACCGTTTAGTCCCAATGGGAATCACTTTAATGGGACCTCCCGGAACAGGCAAAACGGCAATTGTGGAATCTCTGGCTAAAGAAGCAGGATTCAATTTCGTTAAAATAAAAAACCTGAGATCAATGTGGGTTGGAGAATCAGAAACTCGCGGGGAAAAATTGACATACGGGCTTCGTTCTCTGGCACCAGTGGTAGTAAATAATGATGAAGCTGATTTGGCTGAAGCTAGTCGAGATTCATCAAAAGGAGACTCAGGAGTTTCTGAACGTTTAATGAAAATGTGGATGGAGCTTCTTTCAGATCCGAAGATTCGAGGGAAGATTATTATTATATCTTGCACCAACAGACCGGATCGGATTGATGCAGCCTTAAAACGAAGTGGCCGAAGCGATGATAGAATTTTGATACCAATGCCGTCGAAACCGGAACGCTCAGCTATCTTCCAAGTGATGTTTAAGAGGCATAAAATACCCACTATAATTTCTGATTTTTCCAAATTTGCGGAACTTACCGAAGGTTCATCCGGAGCAGATATTGAAAAAATATCTCTCAATGCTTACAGATTCGCTTCGGTTCAAAGTAAAAAAGGAGTTGATGAAATTGCGTTAGAAGAGGCAATTAAAGATTTTATTCCAAGCGCCAGTCAAATAGAAATTGACACAATGACTTTAATGGCTATATTGGAATCTTCATCGCGCCGTTTACTTCCGCTAAATGTAAAGGAAATTATTGCCAAGATTAAAGCTAGAAATCTTGTCGAGAACTTGGATGCGATTTTGTCTCAGATTAAAGAGAGAAATATTATAGGTGTTGATTAGAAATAATTAAAAACCTTGTGCCATTCGGCAAGATATTTCTTTTGTCTATCTTAAAAAAAGTTGTAATAAAACTGCAATCCCAATAAGGGTTGCAAAGGGGGTAAACATGGGAGGAGGAGGAACTTATTACGATAGAGATGTGACGCCTAAAACGAGCAGAACTTCAAGAGGTTCTTCAACTGTTGCGGAAGAGAAGATGAGAAACAGCAATGTTGATAAAACGCTTTTGACTGTAAATCGGGAAATTGTATGTCCGAATAAGAGCCCGATTGTTTACGCGTTTGATGTAACGGGTTCGATGGGGAATTTGCCAAAAATCATTTATGATAAGATGCCGATGATAGCAGGGCAAATTGTCGAACAGAATTATCTTCAAGACCCGGTAATCAGTCTTGCGGCGGTCGGAGACAGAGAATGCGATGATGCTCCGATTCAAGTGTGTGATTTTTCTCTTATTCGCAATTTGGATAGCTGGTTGCAGAAAATATGGTTAGAAGGCGGAGGAGGCGGTCAATCTAAAGAGTCGTATGAATTCACCGCTTATTTCTATGCCCGGAGATTTAAAATGCCTAATGCCGTAACCCCAATTTTCTTGTTTACCGGTGACGAGGGTTTTCGTGAGAATTTAACATCTGCCGATCTGGGGAAACATTTTGGAGGAAAGCACGAAAGCGTCAGCAGTAAGTTGATTTTTGAAGAGCTGAAAAAGAAGTTTATGGGCAATGTTTTTCTCATCCATCGTTACTATGAGGGAGGAAACGACAAAGGGATCGTTAACCAATGGGAAGGTGTCTTAGGCGAAGAGAAAGTGATAAAACTTGAAAGTGATTTGGCTATAGCGGATTTAACCTTAGGGATATTTGCTCTTGTCACAGGTAAATGCACTCTTGAGAAATATCTTCAAGAGATGGAAAATAGAGGGCAAGACAAAAAAAGGATTGCAGAGATTGAAAAATCTTTAAAAAAATTCGCCGCTACGGTTAAATCGAATGTCCGGTCAACTTCTAAAATAATTAAAGTTGAGCCGTCGTCAGCAAAGCCGCAATCAGTAAAAGCAAAGCCGCAAAAAGTCGGAAGACTATAAATAAAAAAAGCCCGTCGCAAGAAATTAAAAACTTTCGGCGGGCCGTTTTACTCTCAAAGTTTTGAGATCTATTTTTACAGAAATTATTTTATTTCTTTAAAAATAGGTTCCGAAATAAAATTTTTAGAATCTATTATCGTACTTTAAAAAGGAGGTAGAAATGAATAAAGGTAGAATAAGGATTATAGGGACTCTCCCGCCTTATGTGGACCATCGAGGAGCTATAATAGGCCATCCTCTTATTAGCGGTCTAAGATTCAATACTATTATGCCGATCGCCGAAGACAAAAACAGTCTTCTTTTAAGATTAGTCAGAGAGGCTAAAGGAAAAAAAATCTGGCTGGATCTTAAAACCAGGCAACTTAGAATCACAAAATTTTCTTATTTGCCGTACTCATTTGTTGAGTTGAGCCGGAAGATAAAAGTTAATTTGCCGGCAGAGATATATTTTAAGGATTGTGTTTCCAAAGTAGTTGAAATAATAGATGGAAACAAGTTGATTCTTGGTAAAAGGCCTGTGAGAGTCGTTGGCGCCGGAGAACCGGTAAATATTCTTGACCCCTCTCTGGAAGTGGAAGGATTTTTTACTAAGAGTGATCTTGAATATATTGAGGCGGCAAAAGCTTTTGATATTCATAATTATATGCTTTCATTCACGGAACAAGAGAAAGATATTCTTGAGATATTAAAAGCTGACCCCAAAGCCCGAATAATTGCCAAAATTGAATCTTTAAGAGGGTTAAGTTTTGTCAGAGAAGTATATCCTAAATATCGAAGACAAGTTCGATTAATGGCGGCTCGTGATGATCTCTATATTAATATAGGTAGAGAAAAGACAAAGATATTTGATATACTCGCAGAAATTATCAGAGCAGACTCAAGGGCAATAGTCGCTTCGAGAATCTTGACGTCTTTAGAGGAAAAAGAAGTGGTGGAAATGGCAGATATTTCCGATTTAAGGTTGATGTTTTTAATGGGTTATAGGTATTTTTTGTTGAGCGACATGATTTGTTTTCATGAAGATTCTTTTAAGAAAGCTATGGAGATATTGAATTTTTTTGAAAGAGAGGTGGCTAATGAAAAAAAGTAAAGTTATTTGCGGTCTTGGATTTGGCGACGAAGGTAAGGGTTCTCTAATTGATTTTTTGGTAAGGCATTACAAAATACCCTTAGTGGTTAGGTACACAGGCGGTCCGCAAGCAGGGCACAATGTAGTCGAACCAAATGGTCGGTGGCATTGTTTTGCCCAATTCGGAGCAGGAACATTAGTCCCCGAGATCAAGACATTTCTTTCCAAACAGATGTTGGTTAAGTTGGAAAATCTGGATCAAGAAGCGCGGGTTTTAAAGAGTAAAGGAGTGGAGAAGGTGTTCGAAAGGTTAATAATTGATACAGATGCCACTATTATCACTCCGGCCCATAAAATGATATGCCAAATGATGGAAATAGGCCGAAAAGAACGCCGATTCGGTTCTTGTGGGGTAGGTGTTGGACAAGCCTTATATGATAGAGAAAAGGGTCTAGGAATAGTGATGGGAGATGTCTTAGATGAAAATGCCTTAAGGGTAAAATTAGAACATCTAATTGGGATAAAACTCAAAGAGGCTGAAAAAATTTTCAAAAAATGTCCATCTCTGGAGATGAAGGAAATCTATGATTACTTTCTAGACAGAGTCAATCCTCGAATGCTTGCGCAATTTTATTCTCATTTTCTAAAAACAGCAAAAATCAATTTAGAAAAAGAGGATTATTTCTTTAGAACCATTAAACAAGAAATTGAGATGGTTTTTGAAGGAGCTCAAGGCGCACTTCTTGATTCAATTTATGGATTCAGTCCGTATATTACAAAAACCAGGGCGACGTTTCATAATGCAGAAAAAATTCTGAGACAAGTTTCAAAAATTGAAAAGATAGGAGTTGTTAGAGCATATCTTACCCGTCACGGACCAGGACCTTTTGTAACAGAAGATATTAATTTGGGGAAGAAGGTTAACGATTCATATAATCCGGAGAATAGATGGCAAGGAAAATTACGTTCAGGATGGTTTGATTTATTGGCTATTCGATATGGAGTTTTGATTAATGAGGGAGTTGATTGGATTGCTTTGACGAATTTAGACCAACTTTCAGGACTAAAGACAATAAGGGTCTGTACTTCTTATGACTACCATGGAGATTTGCGAATTCTTGAACCTTATTTCAAATGGGAATCTATTGGAAAGAGAAGAGCAAAAATTTTTGCCTTCAAAAAACCGGATATCAATTCAGTAAAAATCGGTGAATTGGCTCAAATTTTATTCCAATGCAAACCCTTGGAATATAAAGAATTTGCAGGGTGGAGAGAAGATCTAACCAATATAAGAACTTTTAAAAAACTTCCGAGTCAGGCGCAAGAATACATTAAATTCTTGCAAAACTCTGGAGGGTTAGGGGTTCCTATCAAAATTGTCTCGGTAAATCCTACTTGGGAGGGTAAGATTCTACTCGATTAAAATTAAAAAAGTCGTTCAGATTAAATCTGAACGACTTTTTAAAATATTATTCATATGCCTCCGACAGGAATCGAACCCGTATCCCTGGTTCCGAAGACCAGTGCTCTATCCTTTGAGCTACGGAGGCAGAATATAAAATGACCAATTGACCTAATTTCTAATTGACCTAATCAATAACTAACAACTAAACGCCCAATGTCTAAAATTTTTTGGGTCATTGAGTCATTGGGATTTATTTAGATCAATTAGATTAATTAGACTAATTAGTCATTAATTTATTCTTTCAATAATTCTTCCGGATAAGTTGCGTGGGCCAAGGCTGTGTCTAAAGTAATAACTTTTTCCCGATAAAGCTTTTTTAAGCCATCTTCCAGTGTGCACATTCCTTCTTTGCCGCCGGTTTGCATACAAGATTTTATTTGGGCGATTTTATTTTCTCTGATTAAATTGGCAACTGCCGGAGTGTTAATTAAAACTTCTCTGACCGCGACTCTGCCGCCGCCAATTTTTGGTAATAAATGTTGAGAGATAATGCCTCTTAAGGCCAAGGCAATTTGCAATTTTACTTGGTTTTGTTGATGAGGGGGGAAAACATCAATAATTCTATCAATGGTTTGAGGGGCGTTTGCAGTATGAAGAGTGGCTAAAATTAAATGTCCGGTTTCAGCCAAAGTAATAGCCAGCCCGATTGTTTCTAAATCTCTCATCTCTCCGACAAAAATTACATCAGGATTTTGTCTGACAATGTGTTTTAAGGCCGAATCAAAAGAGGTCATATCTTGTCCTAACTCTCGCTGAGCGATCAAACTTTTTTTGGAAGTAAAAACATATTCAATTGGATCTTCAAGGGTAATAATATGACAGGCTCGTTCATTATTAATTCTTTCAATCATTGCCGCCAAAGTGGTTGATTTTCCACAGCCTGTCGGCCCAGTCACTAAAACCAACCCGTCTTGAAGTTTAATTAATTCATGAGCTGCCGGAGGCAAGCCGATTTCTTCCATGCTTGGAATTATCGGTTGAATAACTCTGGCCGCCAAAGCCAAATGTCCTTTTTCCCAAAAAATATTAATTCTAAAACGGATATTATCTTTAATTTGATAAGAAAGATCTAAATTTTTCTTTTTTAAAAGTACTTCTTTTTGGGCCGGGGTCATAATCGGTTCGGCCAATTTTAAAATAGTTTCGTGGTCAAAAATAGGCCAATTTTGTATTGGCCTTAAAATTCCGTCAACGCGGAAAAATGCGGGCAAGCCGTTGGCTAAGTGAACATCTGATGCTTTTAGCGCAACTGCGCCTTCAAATATTTCATCAAGATTCATATTTTAGCTTTTTAGGAATTAGCTTATTAGCTTTTATAAATTCTCAAGTTAGTTTTTTTATACCCTGGATACGTATTCGCCTGTATCGGTGTTAATTTTAATAATATCGCCTTCTTTAATAAAAATAGGAACAGTAAGTTGAGCTCCAGTTTCTATGGTAACAATTTTACTGGGAGTAGTGGCTGAATCACCTTTAACTGCAGGCGGCGCTTCAATTACTCTTAAATCTATTTTTTTTGGAATTTTTATACTGATTGGTCTTTCATTAAAAAGCAATACCTCCACTTCCAATCCTTCTTTTAAAAAATTTTTTGCCGTACCCAATATTTTTTCGTTTAAAGCAAATTGTTCATAATCGTCATCATTCATAAAATAAAAATCTTTTCCGGATGGATAAAGAAAACTTGCTTTGGAAGTACTGGTGGAAGCCTCTTCAATTTTATCGCTTGATGAAAAAGTTTTTTCCAAAGCCTGCCCGGTAATGAGATTTTTAAGTTTTACGCGCACAGATGCTCTTCTATTGGCAACGTGAGTATGAAGAGAACTGACTATTGCGTAAGGCGCGTCATCAATTTCAAGAATGGTTCCAATATTTTTTAAATCATTTAAGGATAACATAATATTTTTTTAGCTTTTAACAAAAGGCAAAAGAGCCATAAATCTTGCTCTTTTAATGGCATGAGTTAATTTTCTTTGATGTTTGGCACAGACTCCTCTTTTGCGGCTTGGTAAAATTCTTTCATAAGTGGAAACAAATCGGCGCAAAAGTTCTATGTCTTTATAATCAATTTCATTAACGCTATTGATGCAAAAATAACAATGTTTTTGATTTTCCATAATTTAAATTCTAATTATTACAAATTTTAGAGCTTACAAATTATTACAAATATTCGTAAAAATTTGTATTTAATATTATTTAATTATTTGTAGCGATTCGCATTTAATTAAAACGGAATCTCCTCCACGTCTATTTCTTCTTCAGGGGTATTCCCTTCTTCGGGTAATGGTTTTTCTTCAGCTTCGCGCGGTTCATTATTTGAAGAAGCTCCTCCTCTTGCTTTGGCGCCAAATTGGACAGCCTGAGCGATAATTTCAGTGGTGGATTTTTTATTTCCTTGAGCATCTTGCCAAGAACGAGTGGTTAATCTGCCCTCAACATAAGCTTCTTGTCCTTTAACCAAATAACGGCTGCAGACTTCGGCTAATTTGCCCCAAACAACTACTCGATGAAAATCGGTTTGTTCTTTTTTTTCTCCTTGAGCGCTGGTCCAATTTCTTGAAGTAGCCAAACTGAAAGTCGCCACATTTTGGCCATTAGGAGTGGTTCGCGCTTCAGGGTCTCTGGTCAATCGTCCAATAATCAAAACTTTATTAAGATTCATAATTAAAAAATTATTAAATTAGATTAAAATAAATCGTCAATTTTTTGTTCTAAATCTTTTAAACTGGTTTTGACAGTTGTTTTTTCTTCTTCTTTGACTTCTTTAATTTCTTCTTCCTTTTTTTCCACAGAGTGTCTCGGTTTTCTAATTTTCATCGGTTTGGAATTAAGGGTTACAATCATGTGCCTTAAAATTTCAGGCATTAATCTGATTGTGTCGTTTATTCCTTTTATTTCTTTTGTTTCTATTTCAAAACGAAAAAGGTTGTAGAACCCGCGATAAACATGCTTAATCGGGTAAGCCAGTTTTTTGTTGCCAAGTTCTTCTTCTTTAAGAATCTTGCCGCCGGCCTTCTCAATCAACGACCTTATTTTTTTTGAAATTACCGGTACGTCTTGCTCCGTGTAAGGAGTGGGAATGATATAGAGAATTTCATACATAAGATTTGACATTAATGATTTAAACTATAATAATGTTATTATGACATATTTTCTTATATTAGGCAATAATCCAACTTTGTCAATAGCTGAAATCTTAAAGATACTCACAGGCCCTTTTGAGATTAAAAAAATATCAGAAGAAGTTTTAATTATAGATTTGCCGGGAAATAAAGAAATTGATTTTGCGTATTTGGAAAACCGGTTGGGCGGAACTGTTAAGATCGGCAAAATTTTACCAAATCAGGATTTAAAAAATTTGGCTGATTTGTTTTCTGAAAAATCCACTAAAGTCAGATTCGGATTCAGTGTTTATCGTCTGGATCATCAAGCTTCAATTTCTCAAATCGTAAATTTGATCAAAAATTTGGCTTTGAATTTGAAAAAAGACCTTAAAGAAAAAGGAATTTCTTCCCGCTGGGTCACTTCTCGCGAAGACGCTCTTTCTTCGGTTATTGTTCAAACAAACAAGCTTTTAGAAACCGGCGCGGAATTTGTATTTTTCGCCGAGAAAAACGGATTTTTATTCGGCAGAACCTTGGCTTGTCAGGATTTTAAAGAGTACGGCTTTCGCGATTTTGGCCGGCCGAATCGGTCAATGGAACAGGGAATTTTACCGCCAAAACTGGCCAAAATTATGATTAATCTGGCCGGCGAACTGGATAAAAAAGCTTTAATTTTAGACCCTTTTTGCGGCGCGGGCACGATTTTGCAAGAAGCAGCCCTAATGGGTTATAAAAATATTATTGGCGCTGATTTAAACCCCGAAGCGATTAAAGACACTAAGGGAAATTTAGAATGGCTTGCCGAAAACAACCAATTGCCAATGACCAATTACAAAATTTTTCAGGCCAATGTTAAAGAAATTTCTAAAAAAATAGACCCTCAATCAATTGATTTAATTGTTGCCGAGCCTTATTTGGGTCCGACCAAAATTTCCAGTTTAAAAGCTCAATTGCCGATTATAATGTCTAAATTATCTGATTTATATCTTGGCGCTTTTAAAGAATTTCAAAAAATTTTAAAACCAAACGGGCAAGTGGTGATGATTTTTCCGATTTATCAGGATTTAAAACAAAATAATGGAATTTTTTCCGAATTTATTTTGCCGGAAATTATCCGCCCAAGGCCGACCAGCCTCGGGCTGGAAAAAATAGGCTGGCAAATTATTAATCCCATTCCTGAAAATTTAAAAAATCATCCGATTATCAAATCAACCAAGCGGCAATCAATTATTTACGCCCGAGCCAATCAAGAAGTCTGGCGCGAAATTTTTATCTTCTCTCTCGGCAAAAATAGATAAAAATAAAAAGAGGGCAAGAATATCTTTCTTGCCCTCAAATAAATAATCACCTCTTTAAATCTTTCAATAGCTGCTTCCGATTTTCTTCTTCGATCTTTCTTTTTTTCTTTTCTTTAGCCTCTTCTTGTTCTTCTATTGTCTTCTCAGCTTTGAAATACACACTTGCTATTCTTTGTGCAAGACGTCCCTCGCTATTTGAAGTAAATTCAAATGCCTTTTTCTTATCAATAATGCGTAAACAATAATACGTCCAACTTACTGATTCATATAAGGCGGTGGTGCTGCCAGATTCTTGCGTAATAATAATTTTTTTTCTTTTGTAAACTGTTGAATAAGAAAAATAATCATTCCTTTCTTTTCTCCATACAACCCCAGCCTTTTTTAAAAGATCGAGTGTTTTTTCTACATCAGAAGATCTTAATTCAATTGCTTCTGCCATTTTAGGCCTCCTTTTTATAAGGTTTAGATTTAATCCTTTCTTTCTAAAAATCATATCAAATCCGTCTGATAGTTTAGGTGGGTCTTCCTCCAGCGCTCGATAATGAGTTTTGATAGTATCAGTAGTCACAGGGAATGCGGGACCCCTACCTTGTTTTAATCGTTGGTAATGTCTGCGAATACAAGTATTAAGCGGTGGTTTCATCCAGATACAAATTATTTTTTTTGCGCCAGCTTTTCTGCTAATTTCGATAATTTTTTTGCGCATATTAACAAAAGCATTTGGCATATCCACTATCACGTTTTGTTTTTCAGATAACAACTTCTTTAATTTTTTCTTAATGATTTCAAATATTTCCATCTCGGATTTATCTCTATATTGTCTTTTAATTTCATCAGCATCAAGAATTTCCAATTTAGATTTTTTCGCCAAATTCTTAGCAAAGGTAGTTTTCCCGGAAGCCGGCACTCCAACCATTATATAACAGTTCGACATCTTTTACCTCCTTTTTACAAAACGAATAAGAATGTTTTTTACTCCCTAAAATAGCTATAGTTTCAGTTTTTTTAACAATTCCTCTCGAGCATTGTTTTCTGTTTTTTCGCGACCCCCTTCTTCAACTGCCCATTTTTCATTTTCTATTTTTACAATACTCTCCCTGATTTTTTTAACAATTAACGAGAGCTGATGGGAGATTTCGAATAATATTTTTTGTGCCCAAGAGTCTCCATAATAGTCCCCGGCAGACTTAAATTCATTTTTCCCATCAAGAACACAAAAATAATAATAGCTTATCGAGCTGGTGTCATATATACCACTTGTATCTTGGCAACCTTCTATAATAATAAATTCTATTCCATTATCAGTTGTTGAGAAATTATCTTTCCCATTTTCCCTCCATTTATCAGTCTCGAGTTTTGTTAATTTTTTCATGATTTCTCGTGTTTCTGAACTACCTAATTCAATTGGTTCTTTTACCATCTTTCCTCCTTTCTTGTAAAAGGCGAGAATATTTTTTCTCGCCCCCCTTTAAATAACTTATACTTCCAACTTTTTTATTAATTGCTCTTGAGCTCTTTTTTCTGCCCGTTCTTGTTGTCTTTTCTCTCTTCTAAGCTTTTTTTCTTCAACTATTTTTTGTTGATCATTTTTTTTCTTTAGTTCCTCTTTAGCCCTATGAAAGAGAGACGCAATTCTCTGCCCCCTACTTTTTCTGCTATAAAAAATCTACCTTCTCCGTCAAGAATCATTAAGGTATATTCTACTACCCATTTTTGACCACTACCGCTGTCATAATCTGCATAGTAGCTAGAAATATCTTTAATAGTGATTTCCATCTTCCCGCTAATCGTTAATACAAGAGAGTCTTTGTCTATTCTTTCTATTTTATTGAACTTATCAATCCCAATTTTTTCTAACTTCTCCAAAATTTCTTTTATTTTTATATCACTTAATTTGATCGGTTCTTTTGCCATTTTCTCCTCCTTTTTAAAGAACAATTTCATTTAATTGTCTTATATTATCACTATAGCACAAATTTAATTTTTGTCAAGTATTCTCGACATAAAGAGAGTGGATAACTAATTTGACATATTTTATGGGTATTATATAATAAAAGTGTCGTCGAAAAATATCAACAAATACGCTTATGCAAATAGAAAAAGTTTTAGAACAATTTAATCTGAATAAAAAAGAAATTAGTGTCTATCTCACCTGTTTGGAGCTGGGTCCTTCTACGGCCGGAGTGGTCGCCCAGAAAGCAGGCATAAAAAGAACCAGCGCTTATGATATTTTGGGAGACCTGATAAAAGTCGGGCTTATTACTCATACTATAAAAAATAATAAAAAATATTTTTTAGCCGAAGATCCGGAAATACTTAAAAAAATTCTTCACGAAAAAGAGAGAGCATTAGAAGAAGTTCTCCCTCAATTGAAATCTATTTATAATATCCCGGGCATAAAACCAAAAACAAAATTTTATGAGGGAGTTTCCGGGGCAAGAAACATATTTAGAGAAACATTATCTTGCCGAAAAAAAGAAGCTATGGCCATTCTTCCGTCAGTAGACATTTATGATCTTATCGGAGTGGATTTTGCCAAAGATTATGTCGCCGCTCGAACGAAATTAAAAATAAAAAGCAGAACCCTGCGCGTTAAGACACGCGAGTCAGAAGAAAAATATTTTTTTCAACACAAAGAACAACTTCGGGAGATGCGATATCTTCCAAAGTCAATCACTTTTTATTCAACTATTCTAATTTGGGATGATAAAGTGGCAATTATTACTTCCAAAAAAGAAAGTTTCAGTTTTTTAATCGAAAGTCAAGAATTCAGCCAAACCATGAAAGCATTATTTGAAATGCTTTGGCTGCAATCAAAATAATAATTGAAAAAATTTATGCGCATCGGAATTGACGCTCGTCCCAGTACTAGATTCGCCGGTAGGCAAATCAGTACGGGACATCGCTTTGTTAAGAGATAGGAATAAGTAAGTTGAGTTTAATTGAGTTTTAATTGAAAAACTTTATGAGAATAGGCATAGACGCTCGATTTTACGGCCCGACGGGCAAAGGAATCGGGCGCTACACTCAGGAACTTATCAAAAATCTTGAAGAAACCCGCCAAAATTTTGCTTCACAAAACTTAGGCGGGCAAAAAGATGATTATTTTATTTTCCTCCGCCAAGAGGGCTTTAATTTATATCATCCTCAAAACCCTCATTTTCACAAGGTTTTGGCCGATTATCCCTGGTATTCCTGGCAAGAGCAGATATTATTCCCCAGACAACTCGCCTCTCAACGCCTTGATTTGGTTCATTTTCTCCACTTTAATGTTCCTCTGTTTTATCTCGGCCGGTTTGTAGTGACGATTCATGATTTGACTCATAATCAAACTACTCCAAAAGCTTCAACACACTGGAAATCAATTTTTTATTTTAAAAAAATTATTTATTATTTGATTATTAAAAATGCCATGCAACGGGCGGAAAAAATTATCACGGTTTCTAATTTTATTAAAGATTCAATTGTGAAACAATATAAAATTAATCCAAAAAAAATCTCTGTAACTTATGAAGCGACTGATATGGCGCCAAAGATTTCAGACTTTGAACCGGTTTCGGAGCAGATCCCGGATAATTATTTATTATATATCGGCAATGCTTACCCGCACAAAAATTTGGAACGTTTAATCAAGGCTTTTAAAATTGTTTTATCAAAACACCCGGGGATTCGTTTAATTTTAGTCGGGAAAATGGATTATTTTTATCATAATTTGCAAAAATTAACGCAAGAATTGGGGTTGGAAGAAAAAGTTATTTTTTCCGGTCAAGCTTCTGATGAAAAATTAGCTTGGCTTTATAAAAATGGTTTGGCTTATGTGTTTCCTTCTTTATCTGAGGGATTTGGCCTGCCCGGTTTGGAAGCAATGAAGTTCGGTCTACCGGTAATCGCCTCAAAACATCAACCCTTGCCTGAAATTTATGGTTCAGCTGCTTTATATTTTAATCCTAAAAACATAGAAGAAATGGCTGCAACCATTAATCAAGCTATAGAAAACAAAAATCTTCGCGAAGAACTAATTCAAAAAGGATTTGAACAAATTAAAAAATATTCTTGGGAAAAATGCGCCCAAGAAACAGAAGAAATTTACAAAAATTTATGAAAATCGGAATCGACGCCAGATTCTACGGCCCGACGGGCAAAGGAATCGGGCGCTACACTCAGGAACTTATCAAAAATCTTGAAGAAACCCGCCAAAATTTTGCTTCACAAAACTTAGGCGGGCAAAAAGATGATTATTTTATTTTCCTCCGCCAAGAGGGCTTTAATTTATATCATCCTCAAAACCCTCATTTTCACAAGGTTTTGGCCGATTATCCCTGGTATTCCTGGCAAGAGCAGATATTATTCCCCAGACAACTCGCCTCTCAACGCCTTGATTTAGTTCATTTTCTCCACTTTAATGTCCCTCTGTTTTATCTCGGCCGGTTTGTGGTGACGATTCATGATTTGACTTTATTGCAATACCCGACTCAACATAAAAATTCTTTAGCGAAATTTATATATTCTTTCAAACACGGATTTTTTATTTTAATTTTGAAAAATGCTCTGCGACGGGCGGAAAAAGTCATTACTGATTCGGAAAAATCGAAACAAGATTTGATTAAAAATTTCCATATAAAATCAGAAAAAATAAAAGTTGTTTATTTGGCCTGTTAGCGGTTAACTGAATAATTGATTGAAATTTTTTAAGACCATTTGGTCTTATTTTTTTGTGGGGGTTGACCCCCTCACCAAACGCTGATGTGTTTTTTAAATAAGGATTCTATTTTTATTTATATAAAATTGAATTTAAAGATTTATAAGATAAAAAATCAAATATTTATCAGTGTTCTAGGTGAGGGGGTTGACAAAAAGCGAAAAATATGCTTAAATATAATAGTCAAACAATTTAGTTTTGGCGCAAAAACAACAGTACCTTAAATAGGAGGATAAAATGTCGAAAGCAAGTGTTTTTGTCTTATTGTTTAATGAATGGGGAGAAGTTTTATTGGTTCACAATAAAGAGACTCCTCCTACCGGTGATAAGCCTTTTACAAAGGAAGCAGGCTGGGGCTTACCTGGCGGCGGAATTGAAGAAGGCGAAACAAATTTGGTCGCATTAATTCGCGAGCTTGGAGAAGAAACCGGTATTGTCGCCGATCAGATAAAAATCGGTGAAAAAGAGATTGAAGAAGTAAAGGGAAATGGCCATCAGATTTTTACTCGTAGAGCAGATCTAAAAGTAAAATCAGATGACATAAAATTTGTTTCATCAACGTCCGATGTTGATGAAGCAGAATGGTATTTATTAGAAGAATTACCTGTGGATTTGTATAATAGCCACAGGAGAAGAATCAAAAATTTTATTTTGAATCAAAAGACCAACGTATAAAGTTGGTCTTTTTCTATTTTACGACACACAAAGAGCTATTGTTTATTAGATAAAAGTTATTTTTATATAAATTATTAACTTAATTGTTCCACGTGGAACAATTATCCCCCTGTCTTTAAAAACAAATCTTAATCGGCAGTTTAAATTGCTGGTTTAATTTTAAGATCTCCTGGCGAACGTTATTTTCATAAATTCGCCTTTTTTGGAACAAAAGCTCTTGGCATTTTGGTATTAGTTCGGGGAAACTCGGTTCAAGGGCATTTTTGAAGTTTTGCCAATTAGCCGGTGCAGTGTTAAAGGTATCCAATAAGACCTCATCTACCTTACCAACCAGATTCTTAAAGATAAGCGGCAAATCGGTTATATAGGGCAAAATAGGCCCAACAAAGGCATAAGTCGGAATGCCAGCTTGGTGAATGGTCTGGAGGGCTAGAAGTCTCTTTTCAGGTGAACTGGTGCCCGGTTCTAAGATCTTGGCTATTTTGGGATCAAGATTGATTAAACTGAAACCAACCTTTTTTTGCTTAAAACCTTTGATTAGTTCTATGTCTCGCAGAATAAGGTCAGATTTAGTCAGGATATTGATCGGCCATTGGTGCTCTAAGAGAATTTTGAGGCATTTCTGGGTAATTTGGTATTTTTGCTCTAAAGGATTGTAGGCGTCAGTAATGGTTGAAAAGAAAACATCATTTTTTGGCTTTCGTTTAACTTCTTTCTCCAATATATCCGGGGCGTTAATTTTAACCTCCATAAATTGACCCCATTTTTGATCGGGCTTGAATCGTTGAATAAACTGAAGGTTATAACAATAAACGCAGCCATGCGGACAGCCAGAATAAGGATTTAAGGTATAACTCTGAAAAGCTTTGGATTGGTTAAGAATAGATTTGGCTTGAATAAGCTTAATAGTCATTTGATTTATAAAATGAAATTGTTCCACGTGGAACAATTTTGGTTTTATTAGCTACTTATTATATAAAAAAAGAGTATTTTTTATTGTTTAAACATTATCTATGCGTCGTACAATGGAAATTAAACTATACCCTTTGATTTAAGGTTTTATAAATAATTTTTTTCAAATCTTGACTGAATTTGGTTTTTAAAATTTTGTTCGCGTTGCCAATGGCTGATTCAAATTTTGAATCAAAATTTATTTTGCCCAAAATTTGCACACCGGAAATTTTACTTTCGGTTTTTGTTTGAGAAAATTGGTGAGATTGATAATTTTCAATAATGCCCAAAATCGGCGCTTTCAGTTCTTTCAACATTTTGATATTTTTGTTAACCGTTTCCATGGTGGTTTTAGATGGGGTGGCGACAATCAAGAATTCGGTTTTTTTAACTAATTTTAAAATGTCCAAAGCCGCGTCGCCAATGCCTGGTGGCATATCAATAATTAAAAAGTCCAAATCGCCCCATTGAGTAATGGTTAACAGTTCTAAAATAATATTGGAAATGTCTTCGCCTCTTAAAAGAGCCGGTTTTTTGCCCGTATAGTAAATAATGGACATAAATTTCAGGCCTTCAAATTCCGGCGGGATAATTCCTTTGTCTTCTTTTGGGAAGAGGTTGTTGATTCCCAAAATGGTATGAGTTGAGGGTCCACAAAAGTCCAGGTCTAAAAGGCCTGTTTTTAAGCCATTTTTAGCCAAATTTAACGCCAAAACAGAGGCAATTGAGCTTTTGCCGATTCCTCCTTTGCCTCCGGAAACAGCAATAATAGTTTTAATGTTTTTTAATCTTTGATTAATGATGTTTGGTCGTGGATCCATAAATTTCATTTAATAGAATCTATCCAAACGCCCCGGCCTTTGATAATTTTGAAATCCGGGCTTTTGCATTTCGGACATCTGAGATAAGTATGGGCGATTTCGGGGATAAAATGGATATATTCAGCTTCATTTTTATTGAGTTTTTTGAGGATTTTACTAAAATTCCATTGATGTTGGCAAATGCGGCATTTTAAAATCGCTTTTTCGGTTTTAATTTTTATTTTGCCGGTTATTTTTTTAAGTCGGCCGATTTGTTTTAAAGAAAACTTAAAAATATCCCTGTCTATTTGTTGCAGTTCGCCTATTTTTAAATTAATTTCGGAAATTTTTTTCAGTTTATTCTTTTTTTGATATTTTATGGCCGAATAAACAACGGCCTGAGCTAATGACCATTCGTGCATAAAATATATTATACATAAATAAAAAGAAAACGCTATTGACGTTTTTATAAAGTTGTGCTATATTTATATTATAAGATATAATAATAAAAGATCGTAAATAATTTAAATCTTAAAAAATAATATTATGGAAAAAATAAAATATACTCCATCTTTAGAGGAAGTAGAAAAAGCTGAAAAAATGATGACTTCTGAACAAAGAGAAATGAGCCAACAAAAAGAAGCATTAGCTATTGAACAAGAACAGAAAAAGCAAGATTTTTTTGTTGCAGCTGAAGAAATTATTAAAAAAATTAAATCTATTGAAAATATTTCTAATGAAAAAAGAAGGGAGATATTTTTAGGATTGATGGAAAAGATAAATAATGTGCCGAATTATTTTGAAAATTCTGAAGTAATTGAAAAAAGAAAGGAAATTGTTGAAATGATATTGCCCGAATATCCTGTTCTCGAAGTTTATCCTGGTAAAGAAAAAGCAAAATATATTGGATATTCCATGGAAGAATACTACAATCATCCTGCTGCTTTTTCTGTCGCCCCAGAAGTAGGCGGAGAAGAAAGAAAAACTGGGGTTATTGGTGATCAAATTTTCTATCCTGATTGGAATAATAACCATAATGGGCAACAATTATTCGTTTTATTTGATAATGAGACAGGACCGGATTTCACAGAATTTTATAGCGAAAGATATGAAAATTTATTGGAAAAATATGGCTTCCCTCGAGAATTAAGTCTTCATACTTTTGCGAGTGGTGGGATGCCATATTTAGAAGATAATCCTGAATTAAAGGAAAGATTTGAAGCAATAAAAGAAGAATTTAGAAATGAACTTAATGTTTTAAGAGAGGAAGCAGGTAAATATTGGTCTGAAGTTGTTCAAGATAAAAGAACATTGCGCATCGCTAAATTAGCAACTTTGTTTTTAGATGGTGATTTTTTAATGAAAGACAAGGGGATTAGTAACAATAAGAATGTTGAAGATAATCCAGGGTATATTATATATAAAAATAAATAATAAATTTGCCTCGATTTATTTCCGTTTAATCAGTGAAAAAGAATTTTTTATTACATCATACAACACGGCATATTTGATCTCGGCTTTTTACAAAAGCCTACCCCAAAATGCTTTACACTTTAGATATAGCTGATAAGTTATTTACATACTCTACAGGACGAAATTTATTTAAAATAAAAAGAAAACGTTTATTGATTAGCGTTTTCTTTTTATATTTTAATTAAATAATACGAGACGCGGTCAATTGTTCTAAATAATTTTTTGGCTGGTTAATAATGATTTTTTTATTTAATTTTTTCTGTCCGTATTTGACTATGGCTTTTTCGTCCGGTGCGTCGGAAAAGGCGGCGGTTAAAGCAGCCGCTTGAATAATAGCTTTTTGGCTAGCCGGACCGATTAAAAGGCCGGTTGGGCCCGGATATTTGGCGGTTTCAAAATAATAATCTTTCGGATTTTTTAAAGCTTTTAATTTTTTATTTTCTTCAAAATTGCGGCCGATAATAATTTTATTTTTATCCACTCGCCAATGCCTCCCGATTTTTAAAAGGGAAATATCAGCATCGCTGATTTTTTTATTTTGATTGAATAAATCTTGTAATCTTTTGGCAAAACTTTTGTCAGTTAGAAGACAGCCGCCGGCCGGCGTAGGGAAATTTTTGATTCCCCATTTTTTAGCCAAAGCTAATTGGCGCTGGCGGGATCGTCCGGAAATATCCAGAAGATTATCTCTTTTGACCCAGCCCATTTTTTCCGCTTCGGTTTCCGAAAGCAATTTAGCGGACAGGGGACGCAGTAATTTTCCTTTTAATCCGGTTTGTTTTTCCACCAATTCCATGGCTTGGGAATGCTGAGACATCGGCCGCTGACCCAAAACTTCGCCGGTAAAAATAAATTTCGCTCCTGTTTTTTTAGCCAATTGTTTGGCTTTTTTTAAAATAAAAATTCGGCAATCAATGCAAGGATTAATCGCCGAACCGTAATGATATTTCGGATTTTGCACCATTTTTAAATAATCAGCCCCGGCTTTTATGGTTTTTAAAGGGATTTTTAATTTTTTGGCCGTTGTCTTGAGATTATTTTTTTTATCTTCGGGAATAAACGGAATTTCAACATTAAGGCAAATTACTTTAATGCCTTGTTTTTGCAATATTTTTGCCGCCAAAATAGAATCCAATCCGCCGGAAAAAAGTCCGATGGCTGTAATTTTTTTTGCCATAAAATTTTATTTAGAGGTGTATTCAATTTGCTTTTTGTCCAGAATAACGGCTTGAGCAGCGGAAAGCCTGGCAATAGGCACGCGATAAGGGGAGCAGCTCACATAATTAAATCCGTTTTTATGGCAAAATTTTATGCTCTCCGGGTCGCCACCGTGCTCGCCGCAAATTCCGATTTTCAAATCAGGTCTGACACTTCTTCCTTTTTTAATGGCTATTGTTATCAGTTGTCCGATGCCTTCTTGATCCAAAGTTTTAAACGGATCGTCTTTGAGTATTTTTTTGTCCAAATATATTTTAATGAATTTTCCGGCATCGTCTCGAGAAAATCCCATGCCCATTTGCGTCAAATCATTGGTACCGAACGAGAAAAATTTCGCTTCCGCGGCGATTTCATCCGCCACCAGCGAGGCTCTTGGAACTTCAATCATAGTGCCGACCAAATATTCAATTTTTACTTTGTATTTTTTCATTGTTTCGGCAGCAATATTTATGACGACATTTTTTTGGTCTTTTAATTCATTAACATGTCCGACCAGAGGAATCATTATTTCCGGAACTATTTTTATTTTTTCTTTAGCCAATTCGCAAGCCGCGGAAATAATGGCTCGGGTTTGCATTTCGGTTATTTCCGGATAAGTAATACCCAACCTGCATCCGCGATGGCCGAGCATCGGATTTGTTTCGTGAAGTTCGCAAGATTTTTGCCAAATTTTTTCTCCGGGCACATTTATTTTTTCGGAAAGTTCGAAAGATTCTTTTTCTGTTTTCGGCAAAAATTCATGGAGCGGGGGATCTAAGAATCTGATCGTCACTTGAAATCCTTTCATCTCCCTAAAAAGGCCTTTAAAATCTTCTTTTTGGAAAACGAATAATTTATTTAAAACTTCGTTTCGGCCGGCGAGGTCGTCGGCTAAAATCATTTTTTGCATCAAAGGCAAGCGCTCTTTGGCGAAAAACATATGTTCGGTTCGACAAAGGCCGATGCCTTCAGCGCCAAATTGGCGGGCGACTTTTGCATCTCGCGGAATATCGGCATTGGTTCTGATTTTTAATGTTCTGATTTTGTCAGCCCATTTCATAAACTCCGCAAATTCATTGCTTAATTTAGGTTCAATTCTCGCCATTTTCCCCAAAATTACTCGGCCAGTTGAACCGTCAAGAGAAATCCAATCTCCTTCTTTGATTGTCATTTTTTTGGTGAAAAATTTTTTATTTTTTTCATCTATTTTGATTTCTTCGCAACCAACCACAGCGCATTTTCCCATTCCTCTGGCTACGACCGCGGCATGCGATGTCATTCCGCCGCGAGAAGTTAAAATTCCCTCCGCTGCGTTGATTCCGTGAATGTCATCAGGGCAAGTTTCGGCGCGAACTAAAATTACTTTTTCCGTTTTGCTTAAAATAACCGCTTCATCGGCATTAAAAACAACTTTTCCAATGGCCGCGCCCGGAGAAGCGGGAAGTCCTTGAGTAATTATTTCTATTTTCGCTTTTGGATCAATAATCGGGTGAAGCAGTTGATTAATTTGTTCCGGTTCAAGACGCATTAAAGCTTCTTCTTTGGAAATTAATTTTTCTTTGACCATATCCACGGCGATTTTTACCGCCGCCTGAGTGGTTCGTTTGCCGGTTCTGGTTTGCAACATATAAAGTTTTCCTTGTTCAATCGTAAATTCAAAATCTTGCACATCTTTCCAGTGTTTTTCCAGCCGCATGACTATTTTTTTTAATTCATCGTAAACTTTCGGCATTTCTTTTTTAAGTTCTTCGATCGGTTTCGGCGTTCTGACTCCGGCCACGACGTCTTCGCCTTGGGCATTGATCAAATATTCGCCGTAAATTTTTTTCTCGCCGGTTGAAGGATTACGCGTAAAACCCACGCCAGTACCGCAATTTTCGCCAAGATTGCCGAAAACCATGGACTGGATATTCACTGCCGTGCCCAAATTATCAGGAATTTTATTTAATAGGCGGTAAGTGGCGGCTCGCGGATTATTCCAGCTTTTGAAAACTGCCATTTCCGCCATTTCTAACTGCTTAAACGGATTATCGGGAAATTCGCGGCCGATTTTTTCGTGAATGAATTTTTTATATTTCGTGATTAAGGATTTAAGATCTTCTTCTCTGAGTTCAGTGTCAAATTTCACTCCGAGTTCTTCTTTTTTCTTATTTAAAATATCTTCAAATTCTTCTTTATTGATTTCCAAAACAACATTGCCGAACATTTGGATAAAACGGCGATAAGCATCGTAAACAAAACGCGGATTTTTAGTTTTTTGAATCAAACCGGGAATGGTTTTTAAAGAAAGACCCAAATTTAAAATCGTATCCATCATTCCGGGCATGGAAAATTTCGCTCCGCTTCTCACTGAGAGAAGCAATGGCTCGGTCGGATCGCCGAATTTTTTGTTGGTTGCTTTTTCCAATTTTTTGAGAGCTTTTTCAAATTGTTTTTTAAAATCAGGCGGCAATTTTTCTTTGTGCTCGTAAAAATAGCAGCAAACCTCGGTTGTAATCGTAAAACCGGGAGGAATCGGAATGCCATTTTTAGACATTTCCGCCAATCCAGCTCCTTTGCCGCCGAGTAAATTTTTCATTTGTCCATTGCCGTCAGTTTCATTTTTGCTGAAAAAATAAATAAATTTCTTTTCCATATATTTTTAACATTATTTTAATTAAATTGCAGTCATTATATTATATCCTAATTTTAGAATTTTTCAATTAAAAAAGAGGCAAATCAATTGTGATTTGCCTCTAATATTTTTCTTATTTTAAATCAGATATTTTTACTCGTCCAATCTCCTTTTCTAATTCCTCTTTTTCCCTGAGTAATTCGGGAAACCTTTTTTGGACATATCTGTTCTGCCAAATTTCCGACAGCCAAGGAATAGACGAATATGCGATAAAACTTAAGCCGGCGATAAAAATTGCCGGAGTTCTTGGAATAAAATCAGTAGGGTAAAAAATATGCGCTATTCCTATTATACAAATAATTATCCAAATTAAGAACCAAACTTCGGAAAACCAACGAGGTTTTTTCTCGTGAATTGTTTCTTTTAATTTTTCCAATTCCCGAACCATTTTGATATTTTTGCCGGTTGCCAGGCAAAAATCAGGTAGGGGAAAAGGATGGAGATTTTTGCAAACCGGGCAACGTTTTAAAACGGTCTCACCACAGCTGCACCTAATTTCATTCTCCATTACTATGAATATTTCTCCTCCACATATCGGACATTTCATTTTTCCTCCTTGTTTTTTTATAAAGAACCATTGTCTGATTTTTATATTTAAATAATAGCACATTTTTTGCCTTTTGTCAATAGATAAAATTATTGTATTTATCTATTTTTAAGGTATAATTTAGAATATGAAATTGAAAAATAGTGACAAAATATTTGTTGTTGAAAAAATTTATCAAAAGATTTTGGGAATATACCCGTTTTTAACGAAAACGGAGAAAAATATATTTAAGAAGAAGGCCAAATTTATTTTAGATAAATCTAAATGTGGAAAATCAGAACAAGAAATCTCGATTAAAAATTTATTGGCCCTTCTTAATAGTAATGGTCACGCAGATATTAAAGAATGGCGCAAGTCGGATCGTAATTTTATGCGCAAGGCGAAAATTAAAAAATCACCATTTTCAAAAATTGAAAATAGAATTCTTTATATTAAAATTCCGTCATGGGCGAAATGGCTTGGCGATATTGATCAAAAATTAAATAAATTTTGTCAAAAAAATATTAAAAAGTATAATGCCATTATTATTGATGTGAGAGAGAATCAAGGCGGGTCGTCAAGAATTGCCCATAATTTTGCCGGCATTTTTTTCAAAAAGACATTTATTTACGGCAAATTTATCAAGAAAAATGAAAACGGTAAATTGAAAACTACAGAGGGCAGATTTAAACCGAATAAAAAGATTTTTATTGACCAGCCTATTATAATTTTAATTTCAAGAAAATGTTTTAGTTCAAATGAACTGTTTCTCGCACCATTTAAAATTTTAAAAAGAGCTGTTTTGATCGGCGAACCCACGGCCGGAGGAAGCGCCAACCCGATATCAGAAATAGTTGAGATTTTTGGAAAGAAATTTATTATTAGAATTCCGACTTGGAGATTTTTTTTGAAAGATAAAAAACAGCCAATAGAAAAGACAAAAATTAGTCCGGATATTGTTTATAAAGGTAAAAATATAGAAAAGTTTGCAAAGAATTATTTATTAAAAAATAATAAGTAATACTTTTTTGCGAAATAAAATAAAAAAATAGCAGTAATACTATTTTTTTATTTTAAAAAATTTAAATTAGGTGTTTTATTCCTTGCAGCAGTTAAGAACCTTTTTTAATAAATCTCCCATTTTGCCGAAAAATCCGGTTTTTTCTTGGTCGTGGACATTCAGTTGGTTGTCGTCAATTTTCTTCAAGTTTGAAGTGTCGATTATTTTTAAATTTATCGCCCAAAATAGTGAATAAAGCTCGTATGATTTTTTAAATAAATCTTCGGCTTTTTCTTTTTCTCCTTGACCCAAGTGTTTTGTCCCGACTTCCATCAATCTCATCGAGCCGGCCAGTAAGTGTTTGGAAATGCACCAAACTTCGCCTTCGTAATCCTTGATAATTTTTTTCAATAAGTCCTTGCGCATTTCACGCACAGTTTTTAATAAATCAAAATATTCCGATTTACCGGTTTTTTTTGCGGTAAAGAAAAAATGCTCTTCAATGGATATTAAATTCATGATGGCAATAGAGAGGTCTTCGTCCAACGAAAGATCCAGTCCGCCACTTTTACTTTCTTCAACTTTTTTTAAAAGTTTTTGAATTTTTTCTTGTTCCAAATCCATAAATTTGTTTATTTATAACATTTAGTAATCCAATAATAAACTAAACTGGTGATTAATAAAAGAGACACCGGAATCACCACTTTTTGATAAGGAAAAAATACCTTGCCGTGATTTTTCTTTTTTAATAAATTGTTCAAACCAACGCTGATCAGGAAAACCAAACCGCCCAAAATAATGCCGAATAATAATTTATCCATCCCGCACAGGCGGTTCAAAGGATGCCCCATCAGCCCCATACCGTAAAAAGAGGCGATAAAAAAGAAATAAAAAACGAGATAAATGACGAAATCGCGCAGCTTGAAATGAATATTTTTTTTATCCAACCAGGTTAAAAACCAAATAATTAAGGAAATAATCAAGCCTCCAACCCAAATACCGGTAATTCCGTCATCAACGCCCAGCCAGCGTGAAAGCCCAATACCGGCGCCAACCGCGATAGTACAAACGGGGCAAACAGCAGAAGCTTGGTATGGCAGAAAAATCGCGGTTATGGCTAAAATCAGCCAAATATTTTTTTTAATTAAATCCATGATTATAATTTACTTTGGAAAAATTTAATAATATCAACATCTCCTATCAAGCAGACTGGGTTTTTATTTGACCCGTCAAACAAAAAAGGAATAGCAAGATCTCCTTCATTTAATCCGCATTCCCCGGCTTTTTCTTTTAATAATTCAAGATTGACGGCGATAGAAGTGTCTCGGTTCTCAAATTTTATTTTTTCAGCCGCTTTATTCTGGGCTAAAAATTCTTCCACTTTTATACAATGGGGACAGGTCGGAGAAAAGAATAAAACAATTCCGTCTTCCGGACTATTATTTTTACTTTTTTGTCCCGATCGATTGCCGATAATAACAAAAATAATCCCGATTATCACTAAAACGATAATGATGGCAAATAAAAGTTTTTTATTCATACGATTTTCAAAGGTTTATTATTATATTTCTATTAAAGCACACTATTTATTAATTGTCAAAAAGTAATTTCCAAAAATGCTTTATCAGGATGATCAGTGGAAAAAGTCATAATCAGCCAATAACCGGGTTTATACATGGTCAATTGATTAAGTCCTTCATCTTGTGTTCTATAGCCAAGGCCTTCTAGATGATTTTTAACCGCAGTGACATCGTCTTTAGTAACAATACGGGGGAATATATAATCAAGCATTGAGCCATCCATATTATCAGTCATTTTAACTTGATTATTATAAAGCTGATTTAAAATCGGCAAAAGTTCGCCATCAATCGTTCGGCTTTTGTCATTAATCAGTTCGGAAGGGATCGCTCTTTCATAATTAATTTCCGGCCAAGTTCTTGTTGCGGTTGAAGCAAGGTTCGAATTTTGAACCGGAGTATTATAAGCGAAAACATTAGGCAGTGTCGGACAGAGAGTATTTTTGGAATTATTCGGGGAAACATAAGTGGTGGTTTTTGTTTTTTTGTAAACAGAAAATTCCGGTTTGCGACTGGTTAACTTGACTGAGTAAGAATCTGTTTGGCTGATTAAATCATTGGTTGTTGCGTAAAGAGTTGTTATTTCCGTGATGATTTTATCGTTATAATCCACGACCCACCCGGCGTTGTTTTTAACATTTCCGCTCCCGTCCAATTTTACCAAGAAACCGTCTTTATAATAGGTGATGCTGCTAAGCAAAACGGATTGAACCACGTCAGTCGTATATTCGCCGGCAATAATCGCTCCACTGTCCGGTGTTGCTTTCATGACATAATTAGTCAAAGGGCCGGACTTGGGCGGTTCGATTTCTTTTATCCAGTCAATATTTAATTCTTGATCAGTTTTTATTGTCAGAATGCTTCCGTGAGAAGCTTCTGTCGCGGCTTTAATGGCTGCTTGAACTTTTTTCCAATCTTCTTGCGATTGTTTTGTTTTTTGATTTCCTTCTTTCAACATTTCCATTTCTCCGTATTTTTCAACATACCATTTGCGCTGATCGTTAACATCTTGCATTTTGGTTCCGCAATCATCATCAGCCCAAGTATTGGGTCCGGCAATTATTATTTTATTGTCAGTCGTTGAGATAATGGAATAATTTGTCATCGGTCCGCTGAAATCATTAAAACTCAAAGTTATTTTTTTGGCCCATTCCAAATTTCCAGAGGAACTAAATTTAAATCCCATTAAAGAATTTTTTGGTTTTGAATTTACGCTATTGCTGTCTGTAATTAAAGATAAAGCAGCGGATAAATTTCCAAAAACAATATAACCGTTGTCTTTGGTTTTAGCAAGACCTTGAACGACAATTGCTCCTTGCCGCATTTCTTTCCAACCCATTTCAAGGCCGCCTTCCGGCTTGGTGATTACAGCCGCCATTTCCAAAGGGATGCCTTCAATGCTTTTTGCCCATTCAAAATTAAAATTTTTATCAAATTTGGCCAAGCCCGGATAAGTATCAAAATTGTAAGGAGGGTCTTTTTCCGGATTCGACTGAGTTAAATTGCCGGCTAAAGCATAACCGCCATCCGGCGTGGGAATTAAATAAGAATCGTTTTCGCGGGCAATGAAATTTTTTATATTTTTAGACCACTGGATATTTCCATTTTGATCAAATTTAAAAACTTTAAGCGATGAGTAGGGCTGATCAAAATAAACATCGCTGTCTTCTCCGACTTTATCCGGCGTTAAATCAGTAATATTTGTGTAAAATAAAAAACCGTTATCAGCGGTTTCCAATAAAGAATTTTTGGCGTCTTCAACAAAGCCGGTAAATGATTTACTCCAAATCATATTGCCGTTTTTGTCCAATTTGGTGAACATTATTTTGTCCAGTTCTACGTTATCCGCGCTCCATTCTTTGGCAGTGATAAAACCCCAAACCTTGGAAACCATTAAATATCCGCCGCTTTTCAATTCAATAATTGATTGAACGTCTTCATCTCCCAAAGGATTTCCTGCGCCGGCGGCATTTTTGGTTTTTAAAAGTTTCATCCATTGGATACCTCCCTTTTTATCAAGTTTGGCCACAAAACCATCCGGCGGGATAAACATAATATTCGGATCCGTGGTTCCGGAAACAATATAACCGCCGTCTTTGGTCGGCCATGCGCCATTAATTTTTGTGAATACCAAAATGCGATATGATTTAAAAAAAGTGGTATTTGATAAAGAAAGAACGCAACTTGATGGGTCGTTATCAATTGAAGCAATGTCGGCAATTGAGGCAGTGAGAGTCGGGGTAATAACTTTAACCGCCGCGACTACAATCGCCGCGCATCCAAAAATCACAATCGCCAGAAATGTAATAATATTTTTTTTCATTTTTTTAGATATTTTTTAATTTTATTCAAAAGAAAATCAAATTTAATATATCCGGAATCTTTATTAATGTGTCCCGCGTTTTTAATAATGATTAATTTGGTATTTAAATTTTTTGCCAGCACTTTGCCTTTTTCAAGCGGGACGTAGGGATCATTATTTGAATTGATAACATAAAATTTCTGGCAATTTTTATTTATTTTAGTCCAATTAAAGGATTTGGTCGTAAAGGTTCTATTAAGTTTATCAAAATCTCTACGGCCTATCAAGCCGGTGAAACCAGCCACAAAAAATGCGGCTTTAATCGGATGATTCAATTTTCCCAAAACACTCAATAAAAAAGACGGCCCCAAGCTATGGCCGATAACTATAGTATCTTTATCTAAATATTGGTTGTATTTTTTAAAGATTTTCAGCCAATTTTTTAAAGATTGATTTTTGGGGGTAGGAAATTCAGGAATAAAAACCCGGCAACCGATTTTTTTCAATTCGGATTTTAACCAAGGAAACCAGTTTCCCTTCGGACTTCCGCAGGTACCATGAATTATAATTACATTAGTCATTAATTTTTTTATTTGTATCTATTTTTGTCTCTTTTGACAACTTTATTAAAACTTTTTCTGATTGCTTTGTCCAAATCAACATTATTTGAATTGGCAAAACAAATCAGCGTATAAATTATATCGCCGATTTCTTCTTCCAGCTCTTGTTTCTTTTCTTCATCTCTTTTCGGCTTGTCGCCGTAAAGATGATTAACTAATCTCGCGAATTCGCCGCATTCTTCGTAAAGCCGCGCCAAAATTGACAACTGAGACCAGTATTTCCAGTCGTTTTCTTTAAACCATTTGTCCAATTCTTTTTGATATTTTTTCATAAACGCAAATTAAAATATTTTTTATGGACCTAGGCAGAATCGAACTGCCGTCTCCGCAATGCGAATGCGGCGTATTACCACTATACTATAGGCCCTTGTTTGCCAAACCTTGCCAGGTTAAATCAAATAAAATTCTGACAAAATTGGCGATTTTTTTATCTTCAATGGAAACAATGAAAATTTCATCTTGCAGAGAACCGAGTAAAATTTTATCGCCGACAATACCTAGATCACTGCCAGACGGTTTTATATTTTTAGGCAAAAAACGAATTTGGTGAAACGGCCCTTGATTTCTTTTAGTATAATCTTTAGCAACCGGCTCGTCAAATAAAATTTCTCTAACCGAGAAGTTTTTATTTTTCTGTTTTTTTTCAAAAGGTTTGGCCATTTTGGGGTATCGTTTGTCAGCCTCGCTTATTGTACTAATAAATAATATTTCACCCTGATATTCTAAGATATCCTGATAAGCCCGATCCGGCGCGTCCTCGCCTTCAAAAATCATAATTTTTGGTTTTTGTTTTTCTAAATTATGGATAGCCATTAATTGAGGCAATAAACTTTGAAAATCCAAAATTTGTTCATTTAAAGAATTTAAAATTTTTTTTGGCGGCTGGGCGATAAAAACTTGGGTCCGTTCTTTGAGCGAGCGGGTGACTAATCCTTTTTCGGCCAGTAAATCCAAAATTAAATAAGTAGTTGGACGTTTGACTCCGCTTTTTTTGCTGATTTCCATGGGCGTGCCGGCGCCAAGTTCCAAGGCAGCCAAATAAACAGCTGATTCTTTTTCCGCCAGACCGAATTTAGTTAATTGTTCCTTTAAAGTGTTCATGTTTTTATTATAACATATTTATTGATGTTGTCAAGATTATTGACACATAAGTTATCCACAGATACATTTAACTTTGTTTATTCACTATTTGGCGTCTAAAATTCTTGACAGATTTTAAAAATTGTGCTATACTGTTTTTAGAATATTAAAAAGGGGGAAGAGATGAAAAATTTTTTTAGATTTTGGGGTCCAGTGATTATTGTGTGCTTAGGTGTAATTTTTCTATTCAAAAGTCTATTTGTTGCTCAAGATGCGTTTATGAAATCATCTGTGGTGCCTATTTGGACTTTATTTGGAGAACTTGGAGGAGCTATACTCACACTTGGAGGAGTTTTTCGGCTTACGTACATTGTAGAAACAGATATATTTGAAGAAAAAAACGAAAAAGGAGGTAAAAAATGAAATATCCTAAATTCAGATGTTCTAAATGCGGAAGTAGTGTATTTGAAGAAGGATTTACGATTGAGAGCACAAGTAACTTTATTTGGGATATCAAAGAACTCAAATGTGGCAGGTGTGGTGAAATTTTAGTAGCAAAATGCTCGGTCTGTGATAAATGGCATGCACCAATAAAATCAAATTGTCTGACGGCTGATGAAAAAAAGGTTCGGGGATTAGAGAAGGTGAATCAGGAAATTAGAAAAAAAGAACCCCCTTATTATGGGCTTATCTTCGTAGGATGTTTTTGGGGATTTGCTATCCTGGGAGTAGGATTAGTAATAGAATGTCACCCCGTTATTTTTATAGGTGGTTGTCTGATATTTCTAACCATATGCATGGCTCTTTGTGCTTCTACGGTTAAGTTTCAAAAATTTATAGAACGGAAAACTCGCCAAAAATTTCCAGAACTTTTTCAGAAAAAAGAGGAATTAGAGAGAGAAATTAAAAGGACAAAGAAAAGGTAACAAAAAAAGGGGTCTGAAAAAATTCAGCCCCTTTTTTCTATTTATAGAAATTTCGAATTGTTTATTTTTTAGAACCAATTTTGGTTTTCATGCCGAGAATTGTTCCGGTTGCGACGCCCGCCGCATAAACCATAATTGCTATTATACTTCTTTCATTATCAAGCCGAGTTAAAATATTATAAAGCACGAGCATTGATACAACTGTCACGGCAAAAGAAAAAATAGCCGCGGGAACAACTTTTTCTTTATTGATATATCGCCAATTAAGAGTTAACAAAAAATCCTGCAAAACGCCAGCTAAGTAATAAATTATAAGATAATAATGCATATTTGTGTGTTTTTATAATCAATGCCCCCGAGAGGAATCGAACCCCTATCTCATCCTTAGGACGGATTTGCTCTATCCGTTGAGCTACGAGGGCGGAAAATTAACAAGTATATAAGTTAATAAGTTGGTAAGCTAACTAAGTAAATAAGCTGATAAGTATGTAAGTGGATAAGCAAATAAATAATTTATTATTTCTTTTTTACTTATCTACTTATTAACTTGCCAGCTTGGTTAGCTTATTTGTCAGCTTGAAATTATTGCTTGATCAATTTTCCCATTAGCGATTCGGCCAAATGAGATAAGAAACTTGTTTGACTGTTTATAATTGCCAAGACAACTAAAACCAAAATTAAAATTGTGGTTGTCCAAAATACTTTTTTTAATCCTTTGCGAATGTAATCACTGGTATCGGGGGCAGTTTTTAATTTTGTTTCGTTGGCGATTTTTATTGTTTGAGCCATATTTTTATATTTAGTTAAAATCTTATATCCAATACTTTAAATGATAAATAGGTTTTTGTCAATTGGGAGGGTATAAAAAGGTTGACTATTAAAATTATTCTATTATAATTTAATATCATGTCTTTAATTTAATTAATAATTAACTAAAAAATATTATGTTTGAAAAAGACGCAAAAATGAAACCCGAAGACACCGAAACAATTATCGGCGCCGGGGTAAAAGTTGAAGGAACTTTCGTGGCCGCCGGAGACGTAGTGGTCAAAGGCCAAATCATCGGTTCAGTTGAAACCGAGAGTGATTTGATTTTAAAACAGGGTGGCTTGATTGAAGCCGACATTAAAGCCCAAAATATTTCCGTAGCCGGAGTGGTTAAGGGAAATTTGGAAGTATTGAATAAAATTGAAATGGCTTCCACGGCCAATGTCGCGGGCGATATTAATTGCCAAATCCTTTCCATGGAAGAAGGAGCGACTTTAAGCGGCCGCTGCAGCGTTGGCAAGGGCCCATCAACTTCCGGACATAAAAGAGAAAAAGCAGAAGAGATATAAAGGGCTTTCTTTAAATTTTTGAGCGCGAAGCACGATAAAAATTTAACTAGAAAACCTTTACCCGCCCAGATTTTTGGACTATTAATTAAGATTAGGGCGATGTATTAGGTCTATGTTTTATCTGACCCGAAGATTGTGGCAAGTAAGTGTCCAAAAACTTGGGCGGGTACGCAAAATTATAGTTAAAAATTTTGCGCTTTCAGCTTAAATTTTCAAATAATTTTGGTATGTATTTTTACATTTACGATTCTTTTTTATCTGAGAAAAGGTATGAAAAACAAGTCAATGAAATAGAAATTCGATTGGCTAATTTAGGTATTACGGGCAAAAAAATCCGCTTTTCCATTTTAAAAAGCATCTCGGATATTATCAAAGAAAGTTTAAGAGATAAAAATCCAACCGTAGTGATTGTGGGAAGTGATGAAACTTTTATTCAAGCGGCTATTCCCATGGCTAATCAAAATGCGGTTCTGGGTTTTATCCCCACTCAGTCAAACTCAACAATGGCGCATATTTTAGGCTTGCCGACCAATGAATTCGCCTGTGATGTGATTTCATCGCGCCGAATTGAAGATGTAAGCTTGGGCATGATTAACGGGCAGTATTTTCTTTCGTCTTTAGAATTTAATCCGGTTCAGACCCGTTTGATTTGCGATGAACAATATCAAATCAATCCTACCGGAATTAATCTGACAAAAGTTGTTAATTTGGATCTTTTGCAATTTAAAAAAATGTCTCAGGACCCTGATTTTAAAAAAACAGTTTCCGATCCAAAAGACAATTATTTGGAAGTTTTATTGGGAAATGCGGGCAAAGACTTTCTTTTTATAAAAGGCAAAGACAAAAAAGACAGTTTATTTTTCGTAAAAAAATTGAGAGTTGAATCCAAAAAAGAGGGCGATGAAGTATTTATTAAAGTTGATCAGAATAAAATCGTTAAAACTCCGGCCATAATTGAAGTTGCTCCCAAAGTTTTAAAATTAATTGTCGGAAAAGACAGACTCATCTAAAATTTTCAATTTTCAATAAAATTAACTCGTTAACTCTTTAATCCGTTAACTCAAAAATAAAATGAACAAACTAGACATTGCAAAACTTATTGATTATACGAATGTAAGCCCGATTGCCACGAGTTCTGATATTAAAAAACTTTGCCAAGAAGCCAAGAAATACGGCTTCTTTTCCGTTTGCGTGACTTCTTCAAGAGCAAAATTGGCTAAAAGTTTTTTGAAAAATTCATCAATAAAATTAATCAGCGTGGTTGGATTTCCACATGGCACCACCACCAGCCAAATTAAAGCGGCCGAAGCCAAACAGGCGGTTGAAAACGGAGCTGACGAAATTGACATGGTGATGAACATTGGCGCTTTTAAAGAAAAAAATTATCAATATGTTTTAAATGAAATAAAAATGGTGGTTAAATCGGCAAAACCGAAATCGGTTAAAGTGATTATTGAAACTTGTTATTTGACTAAAAATGAAATTAAGAAAGTTTGTCAAATTGTGAAAAAATCCGGCGCAGTTTTTGTCAAAACTTCCACCGGTTACGGACCGTCAGGCGCGAAAGAAGAAGATATTAAATTGATGCGAAAAACAGTTGGTCCAGATTTCGGCGTAAAAGCTTCAGGTGGAATTAGAGATTTGGAAACAATTTTAAAAATGATTAAAGCCGGAGCAAATCGAATCGGCACCAGAACTTTATTGAAGTAGAAAATAGTTTACAGTTTTTAGTTAATGGTTATAGTTGGTCGGTTGCTAGTTTAAAACCAAAAACCAGTAAACTAAAACTAAAGACTAATAACCAAAAACCATTATGTTAGCGAAAATTCTTTCGGCAGTTAATGTCGGAATAGAATCAAATTTAGTGGAAGTTGAAGTGGATATTGCAAGCGGATTTCCTTGTTTTGATATTGTCGGCTTGCCGGATCGGGCCATTGAAGAATCAAAAATGAGAGTTCGCTCGGCCATTATTAATTCCGGCTTGAAATTTTTACCGGATCCGCGCAAAAAACGTTTAACAATTAATTTGGCGCCGGCTGATGTGAAAAAAGAAGGCTCGGTTTATGATTTGCCCATGGCGGTTGGAATTTTAATCGCTTCAAATCAGATCCCGGCCGATTTTTTAAAAGAGAAGAGTTTATTTGTCGGCGAATTGGCTTTAAACGGCGAGCTTCGTCATTCTAAAGGGGTTTTACCAATGGCGATTTTAGCCGCGGAAAAAGGCATCAAAAATATTTTTTTGCCTTCTTCTAATGCTCAAGAGGCGGCTTTGATAGAAAATGAAAATTTTAAAATTTATCCGCTTGATTCTTTGGATTCTTTAATCAGTCATTTGACCGGACAAAAAATAATCAAACCTTTTATCGGCGAAAATATTAATGTTTTGGAGAAAGAAACAGAATATGAATTTGATATGGCTTATGTCAAAGGCCAAGAACAGGCAAAAAGAGCCTTGGAAATCGCGGCAGCCGGCGGACACAATATTTTGATGAGCGGCGCGCCGGGTTCAGGAAAAACTCTTTTGGCAAAAACTATACCTTCAATTTTGCCGAAAATGTCCAAAGAAGAAATTTTAGATGTAACAAAAATTTACAGCGTGGCCGGACTTTTAACAGAAGGCGAACTGAAATTTGAAAGACCTTTTCGATCTCCTCATCACACTATTTCTGACGTAGCCATGGTTGGCGGAGGACAAATCCCCAAACCGGGTGAAATCAGCTTGGCTCATCGGGGAGTTTTATTTTTAGACGAAGTGCCGGAATTTTCCCGTCATGTTTTGGAAAGTTTGCGCCAGCCGTTGGAAGATGGCATAATTTCCATTTCCCGAGCCAGGGGCGCTTTGGTTTTTCCATCAAAATTTATTTTAATTGCCGCTCAAAATCCTTGTCCTTGCGGATATTATCGCGATCCGGAAAAACCATGCCGCTGCGGTATTGGCGAAATTACAAAATATCGTAAAAAAATATCCGGGCCGTTGTTGGACCGAATTGATTTGCACTTGGAAATTCCCCGTCTTAAATTTGAAAAATTAACCAATGAAAAAGTTGCTGAAAGTTCAAAAGAAATCAGAAAAAGAGTGGAAAAAGCGAGAGAAATTCAAACAAAAAGATTTAAAAATGATTCATCCAAGAAAAAAGTTTTAACCAATGCCGAAATGACTTTGCCGCAATTGAAAAAATTCTGTCAAGTTGACGATAAAAGCCACGAATTATTGAAAAAAGCCATTGATCAATTTGCTTTGTCAACGCGCGCTTATCATCGGATTTTAAAAGTTTCCCGAACCATTGCCGATTTGGCCGGCGACAAAGAAATTACTTTTAATCATATTGCCGAAGCCATTCAATATAGGACAAAATTAGAAGAAGTATTATAGGGCAAGCTAATAAGTTGATAAGCTTACTAAGTAAATAAGTTAATAAGTAAATAAATAACGAAGATGAAAAAAAATAAAGTTATTCATTTAAAAAGAAGTTATCGCATCGGCCGCGAAATTATCGCCGATATGAAGGGCTGCGACGCGCGAATCATTAATGATGAGCAGCTTTTAAAAAGATTGGTTCAGGAAGCTATCCACAAAACAGACCATCATTTATTAAGTTTGGTCTCCAAAAAGTTTTCACCGGTCGGAATAACGATTGTCGGAATTTTAGCCGAAAGCCATATCAGCGTGCATACTTATCCGGAAATCGGCTATGTCGGCATTGATATTTTTACTTGCGGCGCGAATAAACCAGAGCCGATCCTTGATTATTTAAAGGAAAAAATCGGCGCCAAAGATGTAAGTTGGACGTTTATTAAAAGAGGAACAATGCGTCAATGGAAGACAATTTTGCAAAGTGAAGGATTCAGGCGTGAAATTGAGGTGATAAAAACAATTCATAAACGACAAACTCCATATCAAAATTTGGAATTGGTTAAAACAAAAAAACTCGGTACCTGTCTTTTTTCAAACGGTATTTTGCAATATGCAACAACTGATTCAAATTTTTATGATGATCAAATGTTAAAAAAATTAAAACTTATCAAGGCGGAATCGGTTTTGATTATCGGCGGCGGAGATTGTTCGGTTCTGAAAAAAATAATTCCGAATAAGCATTTGAAAGACATTTATATGTTTGAGCAAGATCAGCAAGTGGTGGAAATTGCCAAAAAATATTTGGGAGCAAATAAGGTTTTGAGAGATCCGCGTTTGAAAATGTTTTACGGCGACGCACTTGAAACCATTCCCTATTTGAAAGACAAAAAAATTGACTACGCGGTGGTGGATATTATTTCAGAATCAGAAACAAAATTTAAAAAATTCTACAACGAAATGATGAAATTGCTGCATGAAATAAAGGTTCCGGCTTGGTCGGCTTGCGCGGGAAATATTTTGGAAACGCAAAAACTGAAATGCATTAAAAATTCAGCCGAAAAATTTTATGATCATATTATCATGGAAGATAAATGGTTTTTGTCCGGCGGAATGACAAGATTTTTATTCGGTGAAAAACTGAGAAAATAATATGAAGAAGAAAAAATATACATTTGAATTTCATCCCACGGGAAAAATTCTTGAGGGCAAAAAAGCGAATTTTAATTATGCTTACGGTTTTGCTTATGACAAACTTATTTATAAAGGCAAAACCAAATATCAGAAAATTGAACTTTTTGACACGCCGTGGCTGGGCAAATTATTGAAATTGGACGGTTATTTCCAAACCTCTGAAAAAGATGAATTTTTTTATCACGAAGCAATGACGCAACCGGCTTTGTTCTCGCATCCCAATCCGAAAAAAGTTTTGATTATCGGCGGCGGAGATGGCGGAATTTTAAAGCAAGTTTTGGCGCATCGATCAATTGAGAAAGTAATAATGGTGGAAATAGACAAGGAAGTGATTGATTTTTCCAAAAAATATTTAAAATTTATCCACAAAAATTCATTTAAAAATCCTAAAGCTGAAATTATTGTCGGAGACGGGAAAAAATTTGTGGAAGAAACAAAAGAAAAATTTGATGTGATTATTTCCGATTTGACCGATCCGATTGGTCCGTCAAAAGCGCTTTATACAAGAAGTTTTTATCAGAAAATCTCATCAAAACTGGGGAAAAACGGCATTTTTATGACACATTTGGATTTGGTGACCACTCGGCCGGAATTATCAAAATGGATTTATAAAAATTTAAAATCTGTTTTTAAATTTTCTTCGGTTTTTGCTTCTTATATCCCTCTTTATGGATCTTTAATGGCTTTCGGTATTAACAGCAATTATATTGACGCGACAAAAATAAAAAATGAAATTATTCAAAAAAGATTAAAAGAACGCAAGGTGAAAAATTTGAAATGGTATTATCCGAAAATTCATCAGGCGATTTTTGCCTTGCCGGTTTATCTTAAAAAGCTATTTAAAATTTAAGTTAGTGATATAATTTAGAAAATTAAAAAAGTCTCTCTAAAAATTTTTAGAGAGACTTTTTTAATATATTAATTTTTTTTACTCCGCGTAAATATAACCCAAAATACGCACATCATTACGGTTAATTGTTCTCTGGGTGACGCGCCAAGGAGTAGGATGATTCATCTCAGTAAAAGTAATAGTGTCATTGTTAAAAGATTCAACATAAGCAACGTGTCCCCAACAATAGGAACTTCTTCCACAACAACCGCGGCCGGCCTCACATAAAGAAACAACGGCTCCTTTTTGAGGATCATCTCCAATTTTAAATCCTCGCTGTCTGGCGTTACCGAGCCAGTCTTTGGCATTACCGCTCCAAGCGACACATTTGCCGAGATCGGTTGCCCATTTATAAGCTACATAAGAAGTACATTGACCGTTATAAAATTTGTGGCATTTTGTGTTTCTTAACCAAGAATTGTAGTTTGGTGAAGTTGTTACCAATTCTGTTTTTTCAAAACGAGGTTGAACAACTTGAGGTTTTGGCACTACCGGCGGAGGTGCTGAAGGTTGAGATCCGTAAGGAATAATTAAAATATCATTTGCTAAAATATCAGAAGCATCGGCCAAGCCGTTGAAATCAACGATATCATTTATTGACGCTTTATATTTTCTAGCGATTTGATCCAAAGTTTCACCCGATTTGACTTTATGAGTTAAACCGTCGATAGGCAAAATAGAAAGTGTTTGTCCGGGTCTGATAAGATTTGCCGAACGAAGCGTTAAATTGTTTGCCGCAAGAATGGAAGTGATATTAATGCCGAATTTTTGAGCAATAGTATAAATAGTATCCCCTGCTTCAATGACATATTTTTCAACCTCTGTTCTGGTGTTTGGCATTGAGTCATTAAATTCTGTCTCAGGAGTAATTAAAGTGCTGCCGCCCAGGGTTAAAGAAATATCAGAATTTGCCAGCATTCTATTGCCGGCAATATGAAAATCAGCCTCCTTCTTATCGGAAGAGGCTTGATTGTTAAAATTATTTTGAGCCTTAACAATAATTTTATCTTGATTGGTAATAGAGGTAATCAAATTTTCATGATTGGAGTTTTCATAAAGATTTTTCATTTCCAAAGATGAGAAAATAATAAAAAAGGCGATTACCGCCACTAAAGCAAATTCGCCCGTTATTATTTTATCACGGTGTCTAAGGCAAAAATGAGAGATGTAAAGTATTCTCCCGATAATCGCTTTTCCCAGATTGGCCAAGCCTGATTGAACATTGGACCACAAATTGTTCAGAAAAACCTTAAGATAATTGTTTTCAAGAGGTTTTTTCATAATTTAACCCTTGTTCAGGGTTGTTTTTTATTATCAAGCGAGTGAGAGAAAAGCAATCCGCTAATGCGAGAGTGCTTTTCCGAGCAAGCGCAGATATCAAAGGTTTAATATCTTTATTATACCACTAATTTTTCGCTTGTCAAGAGGATAAGTTTATGTTAAGATTAAATGATAAAAATATAGAAAAGAGTATGAAAAGTAAAATATTTTCAAAAAAATTAACCAAAAAGATGGAAGATTATAATTTTGCCAAAATAGAAAAAAAGTGGCAAAAAGTTTGGGAAAAATTGAAGCTTCATCAGGCTCAGGATTCTTCCGAAAAGCCCAAACAATATATTTTGGCGGAATTTCCTTATCCTTCCGGTGACGGTCTCCATGTGGGGCACTGCCGCCCTTATTTAGCCATGGACGTCTTGGCCAGAAAAAGACGAATGCAAGGGCAAAACGTTCTTTACCCTATGGGTTGGGACGCTTTTGGTTTGCCGACGGAAAATTATGCCATCAAAAAAGGAATTCATCCGGCCAAAATCACAGCTCAAAATATCGCTGTTTTTAAAAAACAATTTGAATCTTTGGGAATTTCTTTTGATTGGTCTAAAGAAATTAATACCACTGATCCGAAATATTATAAATGGACGCAATGGATTTTTATCCAATTGTTTAAGAGAGGAATGGCTTATCAATCTGAAATTCCGATTAACTGGTGTCCAAAATGCAAGATCGGTTTGGCAAATGAAGAAGTGGTTCAGGGAAAATGCGAACGCTGCGGCGCTCAAACTGAGAGGCGGCAAATGAAACAATGGATGCTTAAAATTACCGAATATGCAGATCGTTTGATTAAAGAATTGGAAACAGTTGATTATCTGGAAAAAATTAAAACTCAGCAAATCAATTGGATTGGCCGAAGCGAAGGAACAAATTTAAAATTTTTAATTAAAGATTCTGATTCGGAAGAAGAACAATCTATTGAAGTTTTTACCACTCGCGTTGATACGATTTACGGCGTAACGGCTTTGGTAATCGCGCCCGAGCATAAAATGATTGAGACATTAAAATTAAAAATTAAAAATTTGGAAGAAGTGGAAAAATATATTAAAGCATCTCAAGAAAAATCAGACATGGAAAGAACTGATTTGGCAAAAGAAAAATCAGGCGTCCAATTAAAAGGACTTTTTGCCGTTAATCCGATTAATAAAAAATCAGTGCCGATTTTCCTCGGCGATTATGTGATTGCCGCTTATGGCGGAGGCTCGGTTATGGTTGTGCCGGCTCATGATCAAAGAGATTTTGATTTTGCCCAAAAATACGGATTGGAAATTATTGAGGTAATCAAACCTGACCAAAATCACAAAGCCGCGGAAAAGGGCGCCAATAATGAGTTATTAGAGGCCTTTGAATCAGAGGGAATTTTAATCAATTCGGAAGAATTTTCCAATTTAGCTTCTGCTGAAGCAAGAAAAAAAATCACTGAAAGATTGACTTTGGAAAAATCAGGCGGACTAAAAATAAATTATAAATTGCGAGATTGGGTTTTTTCCCGTCAGCATTATTGGGGAGAACCGATTCCATTGGTTTTCTGTCAAAAATGCGCTGACAAAATAAAAAGTAAGAAACAAGAAGCGGATTGTAAAGAATTTAATCAGGGAGAATTATTAAATCCCGGCTGGACGGCGATTGAAGAAAAAAATTTGCCGGTTGAGTTGCCTTATCTTAAAAAATATCAGCCGTCAGGAACAGGTGAATCGCCACTCAGCAAATGCGAGAATTGGATAAAAGTGAAATGTCCGCGATGCGGCGCTTGGGCGAGAAGAGAAACCGACACCATGCCGAATTGGGCCGGTTCAAATTGGTATTTTATCCGTTATCTTGATTCCAAAAATGACAAAACTTTAGCCAGTCCGGAAAAAATGAAATATTGGTTGCCGGTTGATATTTATAATGGCGGAATGGAACACACAACTTTGCATCTTCTTTATTCCCGTTATTGGTATAAATTTTTATATGACATTGGCCTCGCGGAAAGCAATGAACCTTATTTTAAGAGAAGATCACACGGAATGATTCTGGCAGAAGATGGCAGGAAAATGAGTAAAAGTTTTTCCAATGTTGTTAACCCGAATGAGATCGTCAAAAAATATGGCGCTGATACTCTGCGGCTTTATGAAATGTTTATGGGACCGTATGATCAGCCGATTGCTTGGAACACTCAAACTATTGAAGGGGTTTGGCGTTTTATAAATCGGGTATGGAATTTAGCTTCTCAAACAAATTTAAAATCAGATGTTAAAAATGACGACTTGGAGTGTTTGATGCATCAGACAATAAAAAAAGTAAGCGAGAATATTGAGAATTTTAAATTCAACACCACGGTTGCCTTTCTAATGGAATATTTGAATGTTCTGGAAAAATCTCCGAATATCTCCGGCATTAAAACTTTACTTTTATTATTATCTCCTATTACTCCCCATCTTTGTGACGAACTTTGGTCTAAAATTAATGGTGGTAAAAAAAGTATTTTTCAAGAAAAATGGCCGGAATTTGATTCTCGATTAGTCAAAGAAAAAGATTTTATTTTAGTTGTTCAAATTAACGGTAAAATGAGAGATTCAATTAAAACTCATATTGGCATTACTGAAGAAGAAGCAAGTCGGATTGCTCTTAATAGTCAGAAAATTCAGAAATTTTTGAACGGACAAAAAATTAAAAAAACAATTTTTATCGCCGGAAGATTAATTAATTTAGTGGTTTAATTAATGTCGCTTAAACAAGAAACACAAGAAATTTGCAATCAATATCAAATTCAACCTTTAAGAAGAAGAGGACAAAATTTTTTAATTAATCAGGACGCGATAAATAAATTATTGGACGCGGCTAATTTGGAAAAATCAGATTGTGTGATAGAAATCGGCGCCGGACTTGGAATTTTAACTCAAGAAATATCGGAAAAAGTAAAAAAAGTTTTAGCCGTGGAAATTGACAAGAAATTAATTGAGGTTTTGAAAGAAAAATTGAAAGATTATAAAAATGTTGAGATTCTACAAGAAGACATTCTTCAAATTCCAAATTCTAGATTCCAAATTCTGGATTCTTACAAGGTGGTGGCGAATTTGCCTTTTAATATTACCAGCGCGGTTCTAAGAAAATTTTTAGAAAATCCCGACGCCGCAAGGGGTCGGGACTCCGACCAAGAGCGTCGGAGAAAACCAAAATCAATAACTCTAATCCTTCAAAAAGAAGTTGGAGAGCGCATTCTGGCTCGACCGCCCGAAATGAATCTTTTGGCGATCTCAATTCAATTTTACAGTCAGCCCAAAAGAATTTTTAAAATTTCAAAAGAAAATTTTTGGCCCAAACCAAAAGTTGATTCAATAATTTTACAAATTATTCCAAATTATGAGTCAAACAGAACCAATGTAGACGAAGATGTTTTTTTTAAAATTGTCAGAGCCGGTTTTTCTTCGCCGCGAAAATACCTCTTGAATAATTTGGTGAAAAGTGCTATGGTAAATAAAGAAGAAGGTGAAAATATTTTATCTCAAACAAATCTTTCTCTAAAATCCAGAGCACAGGAATTATCAATTGAAAATTGGATAAATTTAGTTAATAAAATTAAAAAATAATTTCATGCCGCAAAAGAAAAATACTTTTATTATAGTTTTTTTCATCTTAATCGGCATTGGCGCCGTTACTCTTGGTTTTCTGAAAATAAAAGGGGCAATTTATGCTCCTTTTATTAGTTATTCCAAACCAAAATCATTAACCCAAGAAGAGATTTTGGCCGGCTTAAAAATTATTGATACGGATCAAGACGGTTTTTCTGACTTCGACGAACAGTTTAAATATCAAACTTCGGCTTATTTGGCGGACTCTGACAGTGACGGATATTCTGATAAAACCGAAGTAGACGCGCAGTCCGATCCTTTAAATCTTATTTCAACCCCGCTTAATAAATTGGCAGCGGGAAGTGAAAATAATTTAGAAAAAACATTTTCCAGCCCCAGTGTTGGGACATTAAATCCAACTTCTAATTTAAGCAATGAGTCTGTTCAGAAAATTCGTGATTTATTGGTGGATAAAGGAGGTTTAAGCCGTGATGTTGTGGATAAGCTTGATAGCGAAACTCTTCAGAAGTTATATAATGAAACTAAGACAGAAACAGGAATAGATTTGGAAGCAATAGCAACGCCGAATACTGCTTCGGGCGATTTTTCTGATTTGGATATAAATGAGTTACGTCAACTCTTGATCACGCAAGGAGCGGATCCGGAAATATTAAATAAAATAGATGACGAAACATTAAAATTAATGTTTTTACAGTCAGCTCAACAATCACAATAAGCAGAGAAGTAATAATCTGTTAGTTTATTAACTTATTATTTTACTCGTTGGCTTTTAAATTTTTTATGAAAGCTAAAAAATTATTAAATTTTAGAATTTTAACCGGGGCGGTTTTATTGGTAATGTTTTTATCGATAATGACTCCGGTTTTATTTTATCCAAAACAAGCTCAAGCCCAAATGGTAGTTCATGATCCGCTTAAAGTGATAGTGGATAAGGTTTGGGAATTTTTAAAATTAGCTTGGAAAAATGGCGCGGGAATCGCTTACAAAAACGCGATTAACACTTATACCAGTCAAATAGCCACGCAAACTGCCGAATGGGTGGCCTCGGGAGGAAAAGGACAAACCCCAATGTTTATCGCCGATCCGGACTATTGGGTTAAGGTGGGAGATAATATGTTGGGAGAGTTTATTGACGCGGCCGCAGGACCGAAAGGCTTTTTCGGACAAAGCTTGTGCGATCCGATTGATCCGACTCTCCGTTTGAACATTTTAATTTCTTTTGATCCGCTTTATCGTCAAAAAACTTGGACACAAGAAAACAAATGTTCTTTCACTAAAATAAGACAAAGAATCAAAGAGGCAAGTCAAAAAAATTTAATTGAATTTTCCGTGGATTTGAAAGAAGGACCAGTTGGCAGATATCAGTCCAGTTTTAAATCCATTTTTGAAGCGGACAGTAAATTAAATGAATGGCAGACCGCTGATTGGCCGGGCGGGGATCACAAAACAAATCTGAAAATGATTGCTGATAAAATTACAAGCATTCAAAAAGATTTTTCTCAAACCGTTGAGGATTTAAAAGCCAATAAAAACAATACTTCATTAATTCAAAAAGAAAATATTCAAGCTGATTTTCGAAACAGAATCAATAATAATGTTTGGGGACCGGACGAACCTCCGGCGACACAATATGGACAATATTTGAAATTTTGGCAAAAAAATACGTCAGCCTGCGCGGCCAAAAATAAAGAAAATTTTTGTCAGGATTTGAATTGTTATAATATCTGCAGCAAAACTGATTGTTTGGGTAATTTTACCAATTGTTTGGCTTATACCAATAGAGCCAATCTTTATGTTAAACAATTAATAGATTGGACCAACCAATTGACAGGCATGATTAATAAAACTGATTTTACCGCTTTGACAACCAAAGAAGAGGTTACCTTGGAAGATATCGGCAGAATGTATTCGGAAGATAATGATTTGAGAATTACTTTAAGTCTCCAATCCAGTTTGATGGAAAAACAAGCCAATGCGGTATCTAAATCTCAATATTTTCAATCTCTCCAGGGCAGGCTTAATGATGTGACAACAAAAATTTCCGGTTTGACTAAAACTCCGTCATCATTGGTTGATACGGCGGCTCGGGAGGCGGTAAAAAATGGCACAGCCAGTCCGATGCAATATACCGGTGTGGCGGTGGCCGACGCAATTGGCATATTTACCAATACTTTAATTGATAAACTTTTAAAACAAATTTTTGAGAAAGGCTATAATGTTAATGTTTCACCGGAGGCGGTTAGAACACAGCCATTTTTAAGCGGAGAAGGAGGGTTGATTACTTTGGGTTCAAACGCGGGTGGATCGCTTTTTTCCGACTTGACAGTGGCTTCTTTGAAAAAAGGCGGGGAAATATCAATTTATGACGAATACTCAGTTTGCCCACAAGATCCGAAATACGCTTTGCCGAGCAATTGCGTAATGGATTCGGGAATGGTTAGAGCACTTGAAGACAATTTGACTTTAAAACAAGCCATGGATAAAAATTTAATTCATTCGGATTGGTTGGTCAGCGGACGAAGTAAAAAAGACGCAGCTACTGATTATTTGGGCCGCTACAGTTTAACCAATATTAAAAAATTGCGCGCGATCAGAGTTTTTCCATTAGGTTTGGAAATTGCGGCGCAAAAAATTTATGACGGTAAATTGGGTGATGCTCAATTTACTTTAAAAGATATTGTTGACGGATTTGATAAAGTCAGTTCAGACGGTGATTGTCGGATTTATATTGATCCTACTAAAACTCCGAAAGAAGGAAGTATGGAAATTCCATGTCCGGTTTGGGACAATGATCATTGTTATACTAATGTAGGGAAAACAAAAGAATCATTTTCCGCTTCACCTTTTTGTCATTTGGTTGATCCGAATTGGGTTTTAAAAGCGCCGTCTTTTCAATGTGAAACCATTGCTTATTCGGCTATTCCTTTACCCGGTTCCAACCAACGTCAGGAAACCTGTATTGATATGAAAGATTGTATTCACGAAGACGCGAATGGGAAATGCGATACTTGGGGTTATTGCACCAGAGAAAAAAATATTTGGCGGGCAGGCGGAAATTCTTGCGACAGCCAATTTAATACTTGTCAAACTTATACTAAAACCAGCGATAAAAAAAGTTCTTCTTATTTGGCCAATACTTTAAATTTTGCTAATTGCAGCGTCAATGATGTGGGTTGTAAATGGTATTGTTCCGATTATCAAAAAAGTTTTGGGGCCAATAAGGCAGATATTTGGGCTTGCGAAAAACCGGGAGTATCATTGACTTGCATAGACAGAGATGAAAGCGGCCAATGTACAACTTATGGGAAAAATGGTACTGAGCAAAATCCTACCCAAAACGCCATTTTCTTTAATCGCAATGTTGAAAAATGCGACAAAAATTCAGAGGGCTGCCATGAATATATTCGGACTGCTACTGATTCAAAAATTTATTTAAAAACCGCGCCAGAATGGATGGATTGTGAAGGTGACAGCCCGAGTTTGGAATGTTCTAATTTCGCCACCAGTTGTGAAAAAGAAGATGTCGGTTGCGGATTATATGCGCCAATCAATAATGATCCGACTATCCCGGGAATTGTTTCTGAAGGAAATCGTTGTTCGGAAAAATGTGTTGGAACGAATTATTTCAAAGAAATGAAGACAAATTTTGAAACCAATCAGCCCGACGTGCTGCTAATTCCTTCTTTAGCCAAATCTTGTTCTGCGCCGGGTTGCGAAGAATTTACCAATTTAGATGAAGTGGCAAAGGGTGGTGAAGGAATACAATATTATTCTTATATTCGAACTTGCCAAAAACCGGATACGCAAACTTGCGGTTATTATTACACTTGGGTTGGTTCAGATACCAATGGTTATCAATTAAAAAAATATTATTTAACAGCTGGGGCAGGAGGACCGGCAGAAATTGACAGCCCGTCTGCTCAATTCGGAATATGTGATAAAGACCAAATTTTTACTAATCCTCATTGCAAAGAATTTTATGACGCGGATGGAAAAGTAAGTTATCGTATTTACGAAAATACTATTACTTGCTCTGATGATTGTCATCCTTTAAGGATAACTATTCCAACTGGTTTTGACTCAACTAAATGTTCAAATAGCGGCGGGACATGGGATAATGGAAATTGTATTTATCAAACCATTCCTACTGAAAGCGTTTCTTGTAGCAAGGCCAATATCGGCTGCCGAGAATATAAAGGCAACGCCGCCAATAATGTTCGCCAAATTTTAAAAAGTGATTTTGAAGACGCGAAGGACCAAGGTTGGAATGGGACGCCTGTTAATGAATCAGGAGTTTATACGGGTCATTCATTGCAGAGCCCATCATTTATGATTTCTCACTCAGTTTCTTTAACGAGCGAAAAATCTTATATACTTTCTTTCTGGGCCAGGGGCAATGGTGACTACTACTCATTTTTTACAAAAGATAAAGAAACTGTTTGGTTTAATAATAAAGATAAAACAACTATTTTTTCCGATGATTGGCAAGAAATTAAATTGGGGCCAATTTATTCGAACAATCAATTATCTTCTGGTGATTGGGAACTAAATATTAGAGGTCCTAATGGATTTTATGTTGACGATATTATTTTAAAAGAAGTTAAAGACGATTTGAATTTAATCAAAGATTCTTGGAAAACAAAAATGCCTGCTGGATGCACTGTCTCGGGTTGCCAGGCATATAAAGATCAAAACAACAAACTTCAATATCTGACTTCATTTGCTCGTCTTTGTGATGAAAAATCAGTCGGCTGCGAAGCTTTGATTGACACCAAAAATTCCACTTCGCCGTTTGCTGAAACATTTAAAAATGGAACAACGGTTCCGGACGACAGTCCGATTTATTTGATCAATGATTCCAAAAAATCCTGTCAAGAAACAAACAAGGGTTGTCAAAGATTCGGTTTGCCGACGCTTTCTTCCGAAGATACGGTAGTTGGTTGGTCTGATTTATATTTAAGAAATAATCCTGATAATTATTCTGCCAAGATTCTTTGCGACAGCGCGAATACCGGTTGCGAAGAATATAAAATCAACGGTTCCGGCAGTTCGGTTTATTTCAAAGATCCGGGCGAAAATCTTTGCGAATGGCGCGAAAAAATAATGGTCGGAGGAGAAAATAAAACAGGTTGGTTCAAAAAGGGAACCAGCCAGCCTTGCTATTACAACACAGACAACACTCCATATCAAATCAATGGTCTTTATAGTATTAAAACAAGTGCTGAACCTGATTATAAAAATATAGCCGGAGTTTGTCCTCAAAAACAAACCGGTTGCACGCAATTTACTGATTTTGGAGCCACGGTTGGCAATAATTTAATTAATGGCGGAGATTTTGAAACCGGAAATTTGGGTCAATGGACACCTGCCTATGGTTCAGTAGCAAAACCTGATACAATTCAGCTTTTAAGCGGATTTGGTCAACCTGCTAATTTTTTAAGAATTGAAAGCGACGGTTCAAGTCCTCGTTTTGGCGTAGCTCAATACCCGGAATTTAATGATTTGCCAAGTGGCGCCAGTTTTAATTTTTCGGCTAAAATTAAATTAGATAATAATCTTACTGATGACGTAAAAGCGACTGTTTATTTGGACTTATTTTATCGGGGCAATAAAGAATTTGACAATCAAGGTTGTATTGTAAAAATTGACGACAAGTCTGTTCCCCGAGATTGTTCAGATTCGGAAAGCGCAATTGTTCGGACGTGTGCCGACCAAGGGAAAGATAACTGTACTGGTTCTAATGATTTAGAAAAATCTTATGTACAATGTTTAAAAGATGTTAATTTGGGAAATGTAAATGGTTGGTGTTTTAATTGGGTTTATGGCTATCAGCCGGCTGTCGGTTGGGGAGGAATTGATACAACCAATAAAGATTGGATAACTTTGAATAAAACAATTGTTGCCGGCGGAAAAGATAATCCTAAAAATTTGCCTTTATATAAAATAATGGTATCCCCTGTTTTAGTCAAAGGAAATGGGACTGCGGGAGTTATTGATATCACAAATAGTAGTGTATATGCTGATTTTGATGATATCAGTTTGAAACAAATTCAAAATTATTATTATCTTGATGACGACAAGTTGGATCAATCTTCCTGTCAAGGCAATGTTTCACAAAAACAAGATTGCATTCTCTTACTTGATTCAAGTTTAAAAAATGCCGATGGTCAAGTTTTGGCCACTTATAATACTTTTGCCACTTACAAAAAATCGGAAGCAACTAATCCAAAATACGGATTGGTTTCGCCGGTTGATTGTACAAAAGGAGTACCACAAACTGGCAAAAGTTGTACAGATGCTGAATATACAAATACAGATTATTGTAAATATTGTTCGTCTTACGGACAAATTAAAAATGACGCGAATACAATTCTTAAAGTCCGGCAAGATAGAACTTGCGGCGAATGGCTGACTTGCACCAGCTCGCGTTCAGAATGGGATAAAACTAGCGGTTCTTTTAAAGATATTTGTGAAGCGGTTGGCCGTTGCGACAAATTGATCGGCACTGGAAATGCGAATCAATGCGGTCATCTGATTTGGGAAAATGACCCGAAAGTTTTAGCCGATAATATATATCAAAACCGAGATGTTTCTTGGAGCGGGATGGATTACGCCGGCCACTCAATTTACAATATGTACCCGATTGAAAGATTATGGGCCAAGGAATATAACGGTGTTTACAGATTAAGTTATCTTGATACAAACGGGAGCGTTTATGGAGTCGATGGAATTAAACTTAAATCGTCGATACAACCAGATAGTGAGATTAATTCAACGCAATTGACAAAATCTACTATTGGGAAAACCTGTCGAGCTTATCCGGAAAAAGATTCGCCATTTAAGAGTGACGTGGAAAAATATTATTTTTCCGATGTTAATGTTTGCAATGATACGAATAATACCGGCGAAAATAAAGATTGCCAATGCAGTTACACTAAAGATGATTATGGCGGAACAACAAAATATTATAATACGGCGCCGACAACAACGGGAATTTGTGTGAGCAGCAGTGATGGCAAGGAAACAGGAGATACAACTCAGAATATTTGCGTGAGCACTCAAAATGATCATACTCCGGGAATTTGGAAAACTTTAACCAAACAGACAAACGCGCTTGGTCTGAGAGGTTTTTGTTTGGAACCGGATCCATCAAAACCTGCTGATTTAAATGCTTGCATTACCTGGTGGCCCGGCGCGGCAATCGGCGACCCGGATATTTATAATCAATTCACTTCTGCCGGCTATCAAGCCGCGAATGAGCGACAATGGTATTGTGCTAAAAAAATTGAAGTTCCAGTAATAGATTTACAATCAGAGGGTAATTTAACAATGACTTCTCATAACGATTGTAAATCTGGAGAAACATGGAAATGCGCTTGGCAGAAAGGTAATATATGTAATGATGTGGAATGGTGGCCACATAATTGGAGATCGGATAGTTGTTCAACAAATATAACAGGTATTTATTCTGTTAGTGAGCTTGATAATTGTAATTTAGATTGTCCCGCTCAAGCGATATTTTCTTTGGGTAATAGCTCATCAAATAGAGTCAAAAATTTAAAGGCGGACATGGTTGAAAGTATTAATATTAATGTTTGTTCTTGTACCAGCGCTAATGGTGCTGGCGATACGAATACCTGTTCAAGCGGTTCCTGTACAGATATTAGTGGGAATGATTCAGGAAGTCTTTGGGGCTGGGATCCTCTGGTATTATCTTTAAATGATTCTAATTCTTGGACATCATCTTACGGTTCGGGGAATGGCGTAAAGATAATTGCTAACTGGAAAGAAGATCAAACTTTTGATTCTTTGGTATTAAAAGCAGCAGATGAAAAGAATTTTGGATACTTTAAAATAAATTCAATCACTTTAAAAATTAAAAATGATTGTGAACAAGTTGTTAAAATTGCGGATACTGACAGAATGGCCACCGCTTACACTAATCGGGTAAATAATATTAAAAATTATTTTAATGATTCTGTGGATGGTAAAACAGAGTTTGAAAATTGTACTCCTTGGGGCGCGGTTAAAAATTGGGATACATCAACAGTTTATATTACAGAATCATCAAATACTTGTGAAATAAATAAGGGTGCTTTATATGATTATACGGGCAACATAAAAGACTCTGTTTTTGCTAAAAAACTTTTTGCTCGATCTTTTGATGTCAAAACATTTTCTTTGTCTGATTTTCAATATCATACGGGAAGCTTATATACTGTTTTGGATTCTACTAATACTCCTCAAGTGGCGGCCCCAACCTGTGATGAATTAACGAATGTTTGTAAAATGGATTCTGAGGGGGCTTCAAATCATATTACTATCGGTAATGTCTATAAAGATGGAGAGAACATTACTCGTGTTCAGTCATATTTGGCAATTTTGAAATTTTATGCTTGGGCAAATGAAAATCAAATGCCGATCAGGGAAATTTCCATTGATTGGGGAGATAGAGCTGGCGAAGTTAATCCTTATTCGGTAATAGCTAAAAATCACAAACAGGCTTGTTGTGAAGGAAGTGGCAGTTGTGCAAATCTCGGAGTTGCATGTAAAGAAGGAATCAATGCCGGCAAAGCTTGCAATAAAGATTCAGATTGTTTAAAAGAATATGCTTTATGCACAAATAAAAAATGTCAGGCCGGGGTTAATCAAAATCAGGCTTGTGATAAACCAGAAGATTGTCCGATTTATAGCGAATGTCAAAATATGGTTAATTTAAATTTCGGCAATATTCCTGATGCCTGCACAAATAATTATTTCCAATTTACTCATATTTATCAATGCGCCGGCGAAGGTTCACCGGGTTGGAATGCCTTTAAGTGTTCCAATACTTGTTGTTTTAAACCTCGCGTTTATGTTCAAGATAATTGGGGTTGGTGTAATAATGGAAAGGAGAATGTATTAAAATCATCTAATGGTAAATGTAATGGATTGGGGATAGCAGGCACACCATTCGGAGGCTTAATAATTATTAGACCGCAATAATTATAGCTTATTAGCTTGTAGCTTCTTGGCTTTTTAGAAAATAAAAAAGAGTAGGTCTATTACAGACCTACTCGGCGAGAAATAAATTTCTCATTTTAACAAAGTCAATTTTGTAGTTACAGTTTTATTGCCCATCAAGGTTTTTGCAAAATAAATTCCATTAGGTAATTGTTTCCCGGATTCATTTTTCCCGTTCCATATCCGTTCTTTCAAAATGGTCTTTACTTTTTTACCGCTGATATCGTAAATCGCAATTTGGCCAACGACCGAGGTTCTAAAATGGCAAGAATAAGAAAATGGATTTGGAAAGATTTCTAATTTTTCATTTTGATTTTTCCATTTTTCATTTTCCTCAACTCCTTGACTTTCCCCCATCGAATCTAGAAGCACTTTATTGTTATTATGATAGGTTTGATAAGCAAGATTATCAAGCTTTCCGCCAAAAGGAAAGTGGGGATTTTCCCCAGTCTCCCACCAAACCTCTAGAATTAAAATATCAATTCTTGTTGCTCGTAAGCAGCTTGATGCCCCCCAGATTAGAGAGTGGAATTCCATCTCTTGTCTCCAGTCGGTATAACTAGTCCCCCAAATATTAGAGCTGGAATAAAGTTTTCCTTCTGAAATCATATAAAATCGGAAACAGACAGAATCTGACAGAACTTTAATATCAGTAAAGAGTTGGGAAGTATCGCCAATATCCCGATTATATTCTTTTTTAAAATATTCCGCATATCTTCCGGAATCAACCATAAATTGAACAGAATGTTGACTGTTTCTCCACGGGCTATGATCATCTGAAACTTTCACTGTTCCATAACTCAAAAGAGCATCAGGTCCAAAATAATCCAGAAATACTGAATCCGCGTTACTTGAATCTACCGGGATCCATCCATCGACCGGCTGTGTTAGTCCAAAAACCGAACTGAAAAATCCGAACATTAAAACTATAACTAAAATAAATTTTTTAAAGAACATTTGTCCCCCTTTGAGTTAAACGTTATTGTCTAACTGTATAATACTCTATCATATTTTTTGCTTTTTGTCAAGATGTTATAATAAGTTAATTTTTATGCATTTTCTGCGCCACATAACAAAAAAGAAAATTATCATCCCCGTTTTATTCGGGTTGATTTTGGTTATGTCTTTCTGCGCTTTTTCACCGGCTAAAGCGGAAATGTCAGACATGGGCAAAACGGTAATGACGATTTTGGGTTGGCCGATTATGGGACTGGTAAGTTTACTCGGGAAATTATTGGTCGTTATTATCCGGCTTTTGGTTTGGATCGCTCAATATAATGATTTCATAAATTCACCGGCGGTTTCCAAAGGATGGATTATCATCAGAGACATCTGCAATATGTCTTTCATCTTGGCTCTTTTAATAATCGCTTTTTGCACGGTTTTAAAAATTGAACAATATTCTTACAAAAAACTTTTGGGACAATTGGTTTTGGCGGCAGTTTTGGTTAACTTTTCCAAATTTATTTGCGGATTTTTGATTGATATTTCACAAATTATAATGTTGACTTTTGTCAACGCTTTCAAGTCAGCGGCTGAAGGAAATTTTGCTCAGATGTTGGGACTGACAAAAATAATGGAAATGAGGAATAGTATCGGCGGAGCGGATATTAATACAAATGAACTTTTTGGAGCCATGGTTTTGGGGTTGATTATGACTATTGTCGCCTTGATAGTGGTTGGTATCATGACTGTGATTTTAGCAATGAGAATTGTGACAATTTGGTTTTTGGTTCTTTTCTCACCTTTAATTTTTGTGGCCCCTCTCTTTCCAAAGGGCCAGGGTTATGCTGTTAAATGGTGGGAAAAATTTTCCAATAATTTGATTGCCGGACCGGCTATGGCTTTTATGCTTTGGTTGTCATTGGCGGTTGTCCAAGAAACAGGACCGACAATGTATGAAACAATGGTTACTCCCGACACTGTTAAATCTCTTCAATCGGAAGGTTTAGGAGGAACAGCAGGGGGGACCGGTTTATCTGTAGCTATTTCCGAAACAGGTCAGCCGCAATATATGCTTAATTTTATAATCGGCATTGCGATGTTGATCGGTTCTTTAATGGTTGCTCAGCAAATGGCTGTCGCCGGAGCATCAATTGCCACTCAAGGAATTAAAAAAATGCAAGGATTCGCCACAGGTGCGGCCAAGATGCCGTTTAAGGGAGCGGCTGCAACTGCGCGTTTTATGGGTATTCCCCAAAAAGCTGAAGCCTTGGGCGGACGAGCTTTAAGAATAATAGGGGCTGCTCCAGATCAAAGACAAGCAAGAAAAATAAGACAAGATTCTAAAATTAAGGAAAGATGGGGTGGTCAGAAAGGTGCTATAGCATTAGGGGAACAACAGATTAAATATTCGCGCCGTAAAAAAATTGAAGAGCAGGTTGGGTCATTTAGTTCTATGGATGATAAACGAATAAAATATTTAGAAGGGGTAACAGGAGATAGGATAGGAAAACAGGTTTATCAAGAAGAATTAGCCAGGAGAGGAGGCTTAAGGCCAAAAGATATTAAAGATCGTCTCAGCAGGGTTGGTAATCTAAGAGGAGGAGATCAACAAAATGAACTTATAAATATAGCCAGTTTAGCCAGTTTACAGGGTGGGACAAGTAAAGAATATTTTGATTATTCGCAGGAGGTTAACCCTCAAACTGGTCGATATCAATCAAGGGCAGGGGTAATAAGTAGAGGAAAAGAATTAAAGAAAATTAAAGAAAAGTATAGCAAATATACTCCTTATGATATAAATAAGTTGGGGAAAGATGATTTTGATGTTAAACAATTTGGTAGTGTTACAGCTACTAAAGTTTTGAGTTTTGCTAATAACCAGATTGCTAATTCTAAGATAGCGCCGGCGCAGCAAGAAGAAATTATTAAACAACTAGAGATAATGAGAAATGCCAGGGGTAACTCGGGGGCATTAAATGCATTAAGGATCAGCAATAGTCAAGCTGAAGAAGCTGATCAGAAAATACAAGATTTATCAATTGCGGGAGTGGTATCTGCGCAAAGACTTTGGATGCCGCCGCCACCACCGCCGCCGCCGCCACCGCCGCCGCCGCCACCAACATATAGTATGCCTGGGATATCCCGTTATGGAAATTCATTATCAGGAAAAACAGGAACGCCACCGCCTTCAACAGGGACTCCCCCGCCACCAGGAACGCCACCGTCACCTTCAGCAGGAGGGCCACAATTACCGCCTTCGCCACCAGTGGCAGGAGGGCATTTGGGATCAGGACATCCGCCTCCACCATCATCAACTGGAACTCCATCGCCTTCAATGGGGACTCCTGTACCACCAGGAACGCCACCGTCACCTTCAGGGTGGGCGGCTACTGAATGGTCTACTCCACCTTCGACCGCGGGAGGGACACAACTAAATAGGATGCATATACAAGTTCTTAATGAGTTAAGAAAAGATATTAATAAAGTTAAGAATGCAATAGATATTCTAAACCAAACTGAAATTTCTACTTCAAAAAAAATAGTGGGAGGAATTAGAGAAATTAAACCGGGAGAGAAAGTGAATGTTTCAAAGACTCCAGGAAAAATGGAGAATGATTGGCGTTTTTCTCATGTTGACCCGAGAGATGGCATGGCTGTAGTTACAAAAGATCAAGCGCCGGGAGAAATTAAAAACACGCAAATAACATCTGAAAAAGTTAGCCTCCAAGATCTTAATGATTGGCAGAAAAAAACAGAAAGAGAAACGGAGAATGAAAAAATTAAAGACACACTGGGAAATTTGCAACATATTATTAGTGAGGCAATAAAAGTAAAACCGGATGATTCGTTCGCAAAAGATTTAGATGACAGGCTTGCTAAATTAGGAGCTGAAACAGAGAATGCGAAGGAAGAAAATTATGGTGCACTACCGGCAAAATGGTTAACTGACGATATCCATAAACTCGCAGATGATATAAATAAGCAACTTTAGTTTGAATTATGATTGATGATATCGTATTAAAATTTAAAGAGTTGCCGTTAGAAGTTCAAGACAAGCTATCTTCGATAGAAATTTTAGGAATTTTAGATAAAATAGAAAAGCAATATTCTCAACGCCAGGTTTCTTTGGCCGAGATACTGATGAGGATCGCAATTAAAGAGATAGATATTAATAATTTGACAGAGATTTTGGAGAAAGAATATCTTTTGGAAAGGGAAAAGGCGAGAGAGATCAGTATTGCTTTGAAAGAAAAAATTTCGTGGTTAGCATTAGGTTTTGACATAGAAAAAAAAGAATTATTGGAAGAAAAAGCAGAATCGAAATATTTTCAATTACCAGGGAAAATTAGAAATGTAATTTTTGCTCCGGAAAATACGGAAATTTTTAACCAACTTGCCGAAAAATATAATTTTGACATTAATGCCATAGTAATAAGGCTGGTAGTTGGAGATATTACATTTAATGATTTGGATAAAATATTAGTAACGGATTATCATCTCCTTGTATCTGCGTTAAGGGATGTTGAAGAAAATTTGAGTAAAATTTTGAAACCGATTATTCAAATGCTAGAAATGCAGAAACCGGGAGAAATCAATACAGAAGAGCTTGATAGAGAAATTGAAAAATTAAAAGAGAATATTCCTACTCTTGCTGCAAAACTTGATATTAATCAGGCGGCGGACAATGCGATTACCAAGGTTGGCCTGACTTTCCCAGATGAAACAATAGAAAAACGTTTTAAAAATGTAGTCATTTCTTTTTTAAGAGAAGTGCGCGGAGAGATTGAAACAAGAATTGTTTTAAAAAGACCACAAAAAATCGGAGGCGTGGAATTGGACGAAAAAATAGTTGACAAGGTGATGGATATTTTGAAACAAGAAAAGCCGATGATTAAAATTGAACCAATGGGTAATATTCCTCAGATTGAACTGGCCGAAGGACTAAAACAGCCGGAAGAAACAATTCAAAAATTTACTCGCATGGAAAAACCCGAAATAAAATCAGTTTCTTTGTTGTCTAAAATTGAAGAAGAAAAATTACTTCCTCAACCTGAAGAAGTAAAAGAGAAATTATTAAAAGAAAAATTTGAGCAAGAACCGTTGGTAGCACCGATTTTAGAAAAACCGGCTCCGGTTATTGAAAAGCCCAAGCCGATAATTCCGGAAATTAAAATTGTCAAAGAAGAACCAAAATTGGCCATGCCGGAATTTAAACCGATTATTCCGCCTGTTTTGGAAAAGAAAATTGAAGAGAAAACAGCGCCAAATTTATTTACCGCGGTTTCGGAAGAACCGAAAACTAAAGTTTCCGGACCGGAAGAAATTACTGATGTTTTAAAAGAAATTGATCAATTACCGCCGGGAGATACCCCATTTGTTCTTGATGAAGAGGCAGAAGACAAATTTAAATTACCGGTTAGAGAATTGCCAAAAGAGGAATTGAAACCAATTATTGAAGAGCCAAAAGTTGAAGAAATAAAAAAAGAAATTAAACCTCAACCTCAGGCGGAAATTTTTATTCACCGGCCGCCTCGCGAGCCGGCAATGGCTAAAATGGAAGAAATTAAGGTTACTCCTCGTGTTTCCGGCCCGATTGAAGAGTTACAAGGTGCCACTCTTCAGGATTTTCGAAGATGGGGCAGCGCTGAACAAGCTGTTCAAAAAATAAAAGAAAAAATAGATTTATTGGGGGAAGAATCTTTGGTTAAAAAATCGGAAGGAATCAAGGCATGGAAAGAATCAGAAATTAATAAATTATATTTGGATATCGGCACGGAATCAATTGATAAGGGCATCTCAGTCAGTGAAGTAATCATTTTAAGACAAAAAGAAAATCGTAAAACTTTAAACGAAGAAGAATTTGACAAAGTGGTGGAATTGAACCAGAACCTCCGTTTCTGATAATTTAAAATTGAAAAATCAAAATGGAAAATGACAGTGTAAATTTTAAAAATGAATTCAAAAAACGCCTCTATAACTGGGTTTTAAGGTTAATCAAGTTTATAGACAAGCTTCCCAAAGACTCCGTATGCAATGTCTTGGGAAAACAGCTTCTAAGAAGTGGAACAAGCATTTTGGCAAATTATATTGAGGCAAACTCAGCCAGCTCAAAGAAAGATTTTATCAATTTTTTCACTCATTCTTTAAAATCAGCCAATGAATCTAAGGTTTGGCTGACATTATTAAGAGATACTGACAAAGGAGATAAAAATGAATTGCAGTGGTCATTAAAAGAACTGATAGAAATAGCCAATATTCTGGCTTCTAGTATTTTAACTCTCAAGGGTAAGAAATAATTTTGACATTTTGAATTGTAATTTTAATTTTTGATATTTACATTTTGCATTTTTTATCATGCAATTCATCGTTCCACAATTTATTGATATTGAACCGAAAATAATCGGGCAGATTACGCCACGGCAATTTTTGACTATTATTATCACGACTATCACTATTGGTGTTTGCTATAAATTATTTGATTTTGCTTTATTCATTTTGGTCGCGATTATCACCGCGTCAGTGGGAGTATCTCTCGCCTTTTTGAAAGTTAATGGCCGGCCGATATATTATTTTCTCGTAAATGTTTTTCAAACTTTTCGCAGGCCCAAAATAAGAGTTTGGCGCAAAGAATTTATTAGAATTGTTGAAAAAAATTTCAGAGATAAAGAAAAAACAGCCAGAACAATGCAGGAATTTGTTCCCCGTCCCCCGCTTTCTTCCACTCGGCTTTCTCAAGTTGCCCTATTGGTTGATACGGGAGGGAAATATACCGAAGACAATGAATAATAGCTTTTTAGCTTGTAGCTTATTAGCTTTTTAGGGCTAAGAAGCTAATTCCTAATATCCTAATTTTAAATATGAATAATCAAAAACCTCAATTTCCTTCAACGCAAAAATATTTAAACATTTCCGAAATAAGAAATGATTGCGTTATTTTGCAAGACGGCACTTTAAGGGCTGTTCTTTTGGTTTCTTCAATTAATTTTTCCTTGAAATCAGAAGAAGAGCAAAATGCCGTGATTCAAGCTTATGTTCAATTTTTAAATTCTTTGGATTTTCCGATTCAAATCGTTATTCAATCCAGGCCGTTTAACATCAATCCTTATTTGACTCAATTGGAAGAATTAAAAAGAACCCAAACCAATGATTTGTTAAAAGCGCAAATGGCTGATTATATTGATTTCACCAGAGAATTAATCCAAATGGGCGAAATAATGAGTAAACGTTTTTATATAGTGGTGCCTTACAATCCTTTAGGCGACAAAAAACGAAGTTTCGCGTCCATTATGACTGATGTTTTAAGCGCTGCTTCGGTTGTTAAGCTTAAAAGAGAAAAATTTGAAAAATACAGAGAAATTCTTTTCAGGAGAATGGATAACGTTTTGTCAAATCTTTCAAGTATGGGCATTAAAGCAATATCACTCGACACTCAAAGTTTGATTGAACTTTTCTATAATACTTATAATCCATCCAGCGCTCAGAATCAAAAATTAGTTGAAATAAAAGATTTAAGAGTTGAATAGTAATAAATCAAAATTAAAAAATCAAAATGCAAAATGACAGTGTAAAGTTTAAAACTAATAAAAGTCAAAAAGTATTTTATAAATTCAATAATTTTACATTTTAATTTGTCATTTTAATCTTTGATATTTACATTTTCTATTATGCCAATACGACCATCGGCTTTAAACGAGCCAACAACAATTGAAAAAGTCCAAAGTCCGCAAGAAATAAAAATTCGAGAAACCAAAAGAGATACAGAGGCGAAAGAGATTTTGAAATCCGAAGAGGCCTATCAAAGAGGGACTATCACCGTCAGAGACTTGGTTGCTCCGGCGGCTTTAAGAGTAGACGCGAAATATTTGCAATTGGGTGATCAATATTTAAGAACCATTTTTGTCACCACCTTTCCCCGTTATGTTATGGTGGGTTGGTTTTCACCGATAATTCATCTTAACGCACCTTTGGATATTGCGATGTTTTTCTATCCGGTTGAGAGTAAAGAAGTTTTAAAACAATTATTAAAGAAGGTTGGTAATTTGGAAGTCGAGATTCAAGCTGATCGGGAAAAAACATTGCCACGAGACCCGGTTAAAGAAACCGCGTTGCAAGACATTGAAAAATTAAGAGATGATTTAACTACCGGGACTGAACATTTTTTCCAACTTGCTTTATATGTGACTATTTATGCCAATGATTTAAAAGCGTTGGATCTTCTGACCGAAAGAGTGGAAACGATATTTGGCGGTAAAATGGTTTATACTCGCCGTGTTCTTTATCAATCCGAACAAGGATTTAACTCCACTTTGCCTTTGGCTAACGATGAAATAATGACTACGGTCAATATGAGCTCCTCTCCTTGCGCTTCAAGTTTTCCTTTTATTTCCGCAGATCTTACTTCGGATAGCGGCGTGCTTTATGGGATTAACCGTCATAATAACAGTTTGATTTTATTCGACAGATTTTCCATGCCGAATGCGAACTTCACTGTTTTTGCCACCAGCGGTAGCGGTAAAAGTTATTTTGCCAAATTGGAAGTTTTGCGTTCTTTAATGCTTGGCACTGACGTGATTATTATTGATCCGGAAAGAGAATATAAGCATCTTTGCGATGCAGTGGGCGGAACTTATGTTAATATTTCTCTAACTTCAGAAAGTAAAATCAATCCTTTTGATTTGCCGCGTTCATCAAGTCAGGATGTAAAAACCGGTGATTTGATTCGTTCCGCGGTTATTACTTTGAAAGGATTATTGAAAATTTGTATTGGCAAACCGGATGAAAAGGGGAATCTCAGTTTTACGCCGGAAGAAGATTCATTGATTGATCGCGCTTTAATTGAATCCTACGCTAAAAAAGATATTGTTCCGGGTTGCGATTTAAGTCAGATGGAAATGCCGATTATGGGTGATTTGCAGGAAATTTTGGAAGGAATGGAAGGCGGCAATAATTTAGCCGAGCGTCTTAAAAAATATACTCAAGGAACGTTCAGTGGATTTTTAAATAACCCGACCAATGTTCAAATGGATAATAAATTGGTGATTTTTTCCGTCAGGGATTTGGAAGACGAATTAAGACCGATGGCCATTTATACGATTGTGAATTATATTTGGAATGTTGTCCGTTCGCAAATGAAAAAAAGAATTTTAATGATTGATGAAGCTTGGTGGCTGCTGCAATATGAAGATTCGGCGAAATTCATTTATGCTTTGGTGAAACGCTGCCGCAAATATTATCTGGGCGTGACCACCATCAGTCAAGATGTGGCGGATTTCTTGAATTCTCCTTATGGAAAAGCCATTGTTACCAACTCGGCCATGCAATTGCTTTTAAAACAATCTCCGGCTGCCATTGACTTGATCGCCAAGACTTTTATGTTGACTGAAGGAGAAAAATATTTATTACTTGAATGTGGTGTTGGCGACGGCATATTCTTCGCCGGCAATAAACACGCGGCGATTAAAGTGGTTGCTTCTTACTCGGAAGATCAGTTAATCACTTCTGATCCGCGCCAAATTTTGGAAATTGAACAAGCCAAAAGAGATTTTGATAAAAGTTTAGATAAGGGCTCGTCAGAAAGTATCGGCGATATGCCCATTGAATAAAATATTTTAATCATATGAAAAAAGTTATATTAATTATTGTTATTTTAGTTTTAATCGGCGGCACGGTTTGGTTTTTGATGTCAAAAAAAAGCCAACCAATTTTGGAAAATAAAAATATTATAAATCAATTGGTTGATCAAGAAAACACGGTTAACCAAAATCAGGTTGAAACAGAAACATTGGTTCCAACTGCGGAAGATTTATTAAAAATAGATTTAACAAATCAGGCACGGTCTTTTATTGAACGTTATGGGAGTTACTCTACGGACAGTAATTATGAAAATTTGCAAGAATTATTGCCGAAAATGGCTCAGCCGCTTAGAACAGAAACAGAATCAAGAATTCAAAAAGGAGTGAAAAAAGACATGGCTGTTAATGATTTTTTCGGGCTGACTACTAAAATAATTTCCATCAATTTGGATAAATTCGTCCCGGATTCGCAAGCGATTTTTACCGCGGAAATTCAAGAGCAAGCCGCGCGCTTAGGTCAAACAGATATTTTATATAAAACAGTAAAATTGACTTTTATAAAATCAGCCGATGAATGGAAAGTGGGAGAGATAGAGATTCATTAATAAATCAAAAATTAAAAATCAAAATGAAAAATGACAATGATAAAAATTTAAAATTAAAAATAAGAAATATTTTTGACATTTTAAATTATAGTAATTTATGGTTAGTGATATTGAAGAACAAGAAACAGAACAATCAATCGCCGTGAGATTAAAAGCGGAAAGAGCCGAGGATGTGGTGAAATCAGATGATTCGGGAACGTCTTTCACCGGGAAAACCAAAGAATTGAAAGATGCGGCTCAGCGCCTTAAAACTGTTTATCGGATAATTAACGGAGCTTCGGCGATAACCGTAGTTGGTTTGATTGTCACCTTTCTATTGATGAATGCTCAATTGATTTTCGGTAATTTATTAAAAGTCAAATTTGTGCCGGCTTTGGAAATATGGGAAATTATTATTTTGGGTATTATTGATGTCATTATTTTAACTGTCTTATTTTGTTTAATAGTGCTTTCAACCATCAGCGTAGTGGCCATCACTGATCCCGGGGAACTTTTTAAACTGCTATGGAGTAGTGGTTTGCAAATAATTAAAAACGCATTTTCACCATCGTAAAAAATAATTTTATTTAAATGACAATTAAAAATAAAAAAACTTATTTACTTATTTACTTATCAGCTTATTTGCTTATCAGTTTATTCGCGGCTGATTTTGCTTTGGCTCAGATTAAATTTCAACCTCAAGTAAGTCTTCCCGGCTTTATGAATGTCGGCGACATAAAAAATATTAGCGGCACGACTTTGGGTGAATTTATTATTGCTTTTTATAAATGGTCTATTGGCACAATCGCTTTTTTGGCTGTGGTGATGATTATGATTGCCGGTTTTCGCTGGATGACTGCGGCTGGCAGCGCGCCTCAAATTACACAAGCCAAAGATCGGATTAATTCCGCTTTGATCGGTTTGATTTTGGCCATTGGCGCTTACAGTTTATTGAGTTTTCTGAATCCCGCTTTAGTCAGATTCAAAAATTTGAATATTACAAATATTAATAATATAGAATTGGGGATAACTTGGTGCAGGGATATTTATAATAATAGTTTAATGAATCATTTACCTGAAGAAAATGTGGTTGAATACGGTCAAGTTAATATTGATAAAACTATTAATGGAAAAACTCAATTAATTGGACAAGTTTTGGACAAACCATGTGCTCAAAGATTCCAGGTTGTTCAAGAAGAAAATGGTGTTTGGAAAGCGGCCGGTAATTCTTGTTGGACAGATTTTTGCGAAGGGGATAACAGTTGCTATAGACAGTCATCGGATAATAGTTTTATTTGCACAGATCCTATAAAATTATGTGAAGGAAAGCCGAGTACCAGTGATGCGACTTGCGCGCTTTATTTGAAAGACGTAGGATGGGGCACTTTATATGACAAAAGTCGGCATGTTTGCGCTTATGAACCAAAGGGTTTAAATAATTGTATTCTCGATACTTTATTCAACTGTCCAAATCCCAAAGAGGGTGATAAAAAATATGAGCGGGTCAATTGCTCTGCTTCTAAAGACGCAGCAAACAATAGCGCGTGTTGGCTAAAAGGCGATGAAAAACCTCAAGTTACTGAAGGCAAAAGATGCGCCGATGTCGATAAAACCCCTCAACCAACCTGGAGTAAAGATGGAATTTGTTGTCATGAAGTAGGAACGCTTTTTAACGACTCAAAAAATTATGTAATGTGTTACACTATTCAACCCAAGCAACTCAGATGTGAAAAATATTCATGGGACGCGCTGCCAGGGAAAAAAAGGGAAATTATATTCTCAAGTTCTTGCGCAGAGGGTGAACAACCAGGGGTTAATATAAGCGGCGATTGTAACACAGCTTGGACTTGGTTTCGTCCTTAAAGAGTAAAGTTAATTTTTGAAATTTTTTGTTAATATGAATAAAAAAGCCTTAATTATATTTTTAGTGGCAGTGATAATTTTAGCCGGATTGGTTTGGTTTGTCTTTTTTCGTCAAAAACCGGTTGTTGTTCAGCCAACTCCTGAGCAACCGATTACGGAGCAGCCGGCTCGATTGCCGGTAACTAGAAGTCAGTGGGAAGGGATGACCATTGAAGAACGGGGACGCTTAGGTCTGCCTATTTCGGAATGGCCGGCAGAAGAAACAATAACTCCCGAAACTCCCGTGGCGCCGGAAAAAATAACTCCGGAAATTGATGAAGTGGCTTCCGGCAGCAGAACATGGATTAATACTATTTCTGATGACCAGGTTCAAAATGCAACTTTAGCCGGTGACGGACAGAGTAATATTTATTACGATAAAACAGGCGGGCATTTTTATAAAATAGATAATTTGGGCAATAAAGAATTATTGACTGATCAAGTTTTTTATAATGTGGATAATATCAATTGGGCCCCGACCAAAGACAGAGCGATTTTGGAATACCCGGACGGATTTAAAGTGATGTATGATTTTGATCAAAAAAAACAATATACTTTGCCAAAAAATTGGGAAAATTTTTCTTGGGATTCGTCAGGTTCTCATTTTGCGTTTGAATCAACCAGTCAATATCCGGAAAATAATTGGTTGGCTACCAGTCGGGCCGACGGCAGTGAAGCAAAACCGATTGAACATATCGGAAACAATGCTGACAAAGTAACGGTTTCTTGGTCGCCGAATAATCAAGTTGTCGCTTTCTCGGCTACCGGAGATCCGCGAGGCGCTTGGGAACAGGAAATATTATTAATCGGCCAAAATGGCGAAAATTTTAAATCTTTGGTTATTGACGGCCGCGGTTTTGAATCGAAATGGTCTCCAGTCGGCGACAAAATTGTTTACAGTGTTTACAGTTCTGATTCAAACTATCAACCCAAACTTTATATAGTGGATGCTCAAGGAGATGCAATCGGTAGCGGTAAAATAGATTTAAATTTGGCTACATGGGCCAATAAATGTTCATTTAATAATAATGGCAATACTCTTTATTGCGCTGTTCCTAAAAGTTTACCTGAAGGATCAGGATTAATACCTGATTTAGCCGCTAATACTCGTGATGATTTTTATAAGATAGATGTGGCCACCGGTCAAATTTCATTCTTGGCTGAAGGAGCAATGGGCGGATATAATGTAGGTGATATTTATTTATCAAGTGATGACAGTATGCTGTATTTTATTGACAAAGACACCAGTCATTTAAGATCAATCAGGCTAAAATAAGTAAATAGGCAAATAAGCTAACTAAGTAAATAAGTTGAAATGAAAATTCAAAATTCCAAATTCAAAATTCCAAATTCTTTACTTATAATCGCCTTAATGGCGTTTTTTTGGTTTTGGGCCGGTCAGCAAGTTTCGGCTGCCTGTATCCCGCTTGGCGGAACAGATCAGCGCCCGGAAGGTTGTAATGGCAATCCTTGTTGTCCCGGTTCTAATTGCCAAGCCACGCCACTTTTTGGAGATTCTCAAGGTTCGAACACAATGTTTCAAATTAATTGTTGGAATATTAGTGAAGGCGTAATGCCTATTACCGGTATAGAAACTGACACTCAAGAATCAAAATCAATAATTGCTCCGCAATTGCAAGTTCAAATTCCAGGTTTTCAAGGATTTACCACTGATGAAAGTAAAATCGTGACTGAGCAAAATGGCAAAAAAAGTTATTCCTTTCCATGGATTGGCGAATATCTTATAGCTCTTTATAAATGGGCGATCAGATTAATCGCCGCTTTGGCCGTGGTGATGATTATGTGGGCCGGGGTGGAATGGATGATTGCCGGAGGCAATAGCAGTCGGATTTCCGATGCCAAAGGAAGAATCACTGGTGCTTTATTCGGGCTGGTTTTATTATTAGGCATTAATACTTTTTTAAATTTTATAAATCCGCAGTTAACTTTTTTCAAGCCGATTCATCTGGGAGAAATTGCAAAAATTGAGCTTGATGCAGAAGAAATAGATTATCCGATTGTTTTGGAAGGACAGACAGACTCGGATTGGTGGAGATTTAACCCGGGAATTACCAAACAAATACCTGATATGTCGCCCCAATTAGCCAGTTTTACAGATTGTCTTGGTAAAAAAATCGTTGGTTCGGATAATAAACCAAAAGCGGTAATTACCAGTATTTCCGATGATGCAGGCGTGGAAAGATGTAGAAATGCCTGGCAAAAAAAGGATTGTCGAGAAGAAAATGATCCTAATTGTTATTCTTGTCATCATACTAAAAATTCTTGTCATTATGGAGGCAAGGAGTGTCCAGCTCAATCTTATGCCATAGATATTGGTATAACCACCAGTCCTTCGCCAACGGAAATAATCAACGCGATTAAAGAGTGTAACCCGAACGCTTATATTTGTTATACTCCTTATAATAACTGCCCGGGTCATACAAATCATATTCATACCAGTATTGGTTGGGACTCCGGTTGTAAATGCGATAAAAAATAAATCAATTTATGCCTCAAAATAAAACAATATATGCCTGTTCAAAATGCGGATCTCAATTTCCAAAATGGTTGGGACAATGTTCGGAATGCGGCGCATGGGGAACAATTTCTGAAACTGTTCAAAATAATTCTCCGCGCAAAAATTTTACAACAACAAAAGCCGGTGAAGTTATTGAATTCAGCGCCATTAAAAGCCAAAATTTTTCAAGATTTAAAACAGGCATTGAAGAATTGGACAGAGTTTTGGGAGGTGGATTGGTTCCGGGTTCGCTGATTCTTTTGGGCGGCGCGCCGGGCGTTGGAAAGAGCACTTTAGTATTACAAATAGTAAGGCAAATTTCTAATCTGCCAGTTAATGAACCAAATTCCAAATTCCAAATTCCAAATTCTGTATTATATATCAGTGGCGAAGAATCAGCCGAGCAAGTAAAATTGCGATTGGAAAGAATCGGCGTTTCGGAAAATAATTTAAAATTTTTCGGCGATACGGATGTTGATGTCATTTGCGCCACAATTGAAAAACATAAGCCTAAAATAGCGGTGGTTGACTCAATCCAGACGGTCTCTTCTTCCGGGGTTGATTCGGAAGCGGGCAGCGTTAATCAAATTCGCGCTTCAACCGCCAAATTAATGGAAGTCGGCAAGAAAACACAAACAACAATTTTTATTGTCGGTCATATTACCAAACAAGGCTCAGTGGCCGGTCCTAAAACTTTGGAGCATTTGGTTGATGTTGTCTTATATCTTGAAGGCGATTCGCATCATCATTTTCGTTTTTTAAGATCTTATAAAAATCGTTTCGGTTCAACTAATGAAGTCGGAGTTTTTGAAATGAAAAAACAAGGATTGGTGGAAATAAAAAATCCTTCCGAAGTTTTTTTGGCCAATCGGAATTCTCAAGTCATCAGCGGCTCGGTAATCGCGGCCATTATGGAAGGCGTTCGTCCTTTTTTGATAGAAGTTCAGGCACTTGTTTCAAGAACTAATTTTGGCTATCCGCAAAGAAAAAGCACGGGTTTTGACTTTAACCGTTTACAGCTTTTGGTCGCGGTTTTAACCAAACGATGCGGCCTTAAATTGGAAAATCAGGATATTCATATCAATATTGTCGGCGGATTGGAAATTTCCGAACCGGCGGCAGATTTGGCCGTGGCTATGGCCATTGCTTCCGCTTTTTACAACAAACCGATTGACGCTAAAACTTTATTTTTCGGCGAAGTCGGTCTGGCCGGCGAATTGAGAAATGTTTCTTGGCCGGAAAAAAGAATTAAAGAAGCGGAAAAATTGGGTTTTGAAAAAATTGTGATGTCTAAAGAAAAATTTTTGGATTTTCAGCCGAAAATAAAAATTATTCAGGAAGAAAATTTGAGCCAGGCGATAAAAACAGTATTGGGATAGAAAAATTCAATAATTTATCAATAAAAAATAGCCTTGACAAAAGGGCTATTTTTTGATAGTATAATTGTATGGTTAAGATGAATATAATAAAGGTTAAAAATTTAATTAATTAAATTAAAAAAATATGTCTACCGAAACAGGTGGTTATGTGCCACCAAAAGAAAATATAGAAGATACTACTGAAGTAACAGGCCAAGAAGCTGCAGAAAAAATAAAGGAAGTTGTTGAAAAAACCGAAAAAGACAAGGAGATTGAAGAATTGATTGCTAATGCCCAAAACATTGAAGATTTAATTAATAATGTTTTACCTAAAATCGACGCAATGGAGGGTCTTGAACCGACCCCAGCCGACGAACTTAAGATAATTATTGATGATATAAGGAAAACAGGCGATTTTACTTCTATGCCAAGCGATCATGGTCTACGTGAAAAAGTTTTTAAATTATTATCACCAGAACTTCCTGAAAAAGGGGGAGGAAAATCTTTTCTTGATAGAGAATTACTTTATAAAATAAAATTGAATCAAAGCGAACTTCCAGAGGGCGAAAAGGGAGATCTCACTAAAACATTGTCTTATATTGACAGCGAAAAAATTGGTAAAGATTTTAATAAAGAGATTGAAGAATTATTAAACTCTTTAAATAAAGAGGATGCTTTTCCTAAACAGACAGAAGGCGTCTCTCTTGATCAAAAACAAAAAGAAAAACTTAGCCAATCTCTGGGAATGCCTATGGAAGGCATTGAACAGACTTTAGTTAATCAAAAAAATCAAATAGAAAATTTAACTATTCAAAAATTCAAAGAACAGAAAGAAAAATTAAGCCAATCCTTGGGGCTGCCTATTGAAATTATTGAACAGGTTTTAGTCAATCAAAAAAGTAAAATAGAAAACTTAGCCATTCAAAAATTTCAAGCCGAAAAATCTCAAAAAACTCCTCGCTGGAAAAAAACTCTTAAAACAGTAGGGAAAATGGGTCTTTATATAGGCGGTGGTATCGGGCTTAGTATTTTAACAGGCGGAATAGCAGCCGGAGCAGCTGTTGGCGGAGCAAGAATTATTGAAACATTGATTAGTGGTAAGATAAAAAGAAAAGAAGATGAAGAAGCCCGAAAGAAAATGCAAGAATTTTTAATTTCTGATTCAGAAGAGGCAAAAACTCTTAAAGAAGATTTGCAAAAAAATATTTTAGCCGAACTCGCCGTGGCTAAACAACAGCAAGTTGAAGGAAAGGAAAAAGAGACCTCCCAGCTCGGCCAAGAGATTCAAAAAGCTGAAGAAGCTTATACCGGGGGGAAAATTAAAAAGGAAGATCTGAAAACTCTTTACGGACACCAGAAAGACATTTATAAAGATTCAATGAGAAAGTATTTTGAAGAAAGGGGCGAGGGCTTGTCTGGCGAAGAAATGGAAGAAAGAGTCCAGTTGGCCGCTTCTTTAATGGAAATGGATAATAACCAAAAAATTCTAGAAATGGAATTTAGCGCTAAAAATAAAGGATTTTTCACGAAAGCCCAAAATAAAATGGGAGAAATTTTAGCTCCTCTAGCCGGCGGAAAAACGGAAAAAGAAAAATTAGTTACGGCCGGTGTTTTTGCCTTTGCCGGTATCTTAGCTAGAACTTGTCCGGTGGTAAGAAATATAATGATGGGTTATGCCGGAATGAAAGTCGGAGAAGTAGCGGCCTCGGTAATTATAAGAAAGGCGAAAAGATTTGAAATTTTAAAAAGAATTTCTGCCGCTGAATTATTGCCTGAAGTAGATGAAAAAACGCTCAATTTAGCTAAAACTCAACTTTTAGACCAAGAATTTAAAAAAGAAGATCCTTCCGAATACGCCAAACTTAAAGAGAGAATTTTCGCTATTGAGAAAACCAAAATTGAAGAGTCAACTGATTATATTAATAAGGCTAATGAAAAAATGGAAGAAACGGTTAAAGAAAAAATGTCCAAGGAAAAACAGGCTAAAATATTAAAATGGACGGGAAGAATAGGCGGTTTCGCAGCTGGATTTTTCGCCGGAGAAGCTTTATCAAACCTAAAAAATGAAGAAGCTCATGCAGAAACAAAACATTTAGAAACCAAACCAGAAACAATAGTGATAAAACCCGAAGTTTCTCATACCCCAGAGATAAGTAATATAGAAACGGTTGCCAAAGGAGACAATATTTGGAAATTAGTGGAACGGCAGTTGGAGAAAAGAGGTTTACTTGAGAATTTAGATCAGTCTCAAAAAGATTATATGATTGATTCCTTAAAAGATAAAGTGGTGGCTAATCCGGAAGATTTTGGTCTTAAAAGCGCAGATCTTATCAATCCTGGTCAGACGATTGATTTTTCTGAAATTTTTAAAGACTCATCTGCTCTCAATACTCTTCACGAAGCAAGTAAAAATATTTCAGAAGAGGCCTCAAAACATATTGCTGAAAATAGCGAATTTATTAATAATATTTTACATACGCCGGTTGATAAAGTTTCAGATGAAGATTTACATAAAGCTATAAATATAATGGGCGGAGAAAGACAAGCCGGTTCAGGCATAACACATCCGGACATAACACATGAAGAATTAGTCAAAAAACTTAATGAAAATTTAAGAATTCGCGATTTTGATGAAGCTTTGCGTCATAAGTCACAATCTTCAGATAGTATAGTTCATACGGAGGCCGCACAGGGAGTTCATAATATTATTGAACCAACCCCAGTTTCTCATTCAGAAACAGTTACTAATGTTCCCTCGGATTCGACTCATGAAACTACTATAGTTGGAGCAACAGAACATGTCAAAACTATCCCCGTAGAAAAAGCAACTCCAGTAGAGTCAGAAGCAGCGCACCATGCAGCCGCGCCAAAATCTCCAGAAATTAAAGATACAGTTTCAACACAGGAAGTAGCAGAAGGGGCTAAAGTTGTTTCCTTAGAACAAGCTACCGCAGAGCATCCCTTGATTGTTGAAGGAGCAAAGATTTTTCAAAGAGATGGAAAATTAATTGTTAACCCAGATTTCGGGCCTGCAGCAATTTTTTCGGGAGATACTCTAAAACCTGATTTGCAATTTGATGGACCAACCGTGTTTGCTGTTTTAACCGGAGAAGAAAACAAATGGCTGGTTGAAAATCACATAGCTAATCTTGACAGCCTAGTTCAGGAAAAAGGACGAGATATAACACTAGAAAGAGAGGTATTGGGAACAACCTTTAATGTAGTACGAAATTTTGATAATATCTATGAAGCTTTAAAAGAAGCCAATTTAGGGAACACTTGGCAAGCAGAAATTGTTCGGAGATACGTAAACGGACTTATTCAACCATGGATAGATAAGTACGGTGTTGATGGGGCTGAGAAAATTTTTCAAAAAGATATTTTAAAAGAATATAATTTAATTGAACAATAAAAATTTAATTTTAAATTTATGCCAGAAGAAAATCCAATCAAAAATTTTGTTGACGAACTCGTGCGTCAAGCTGAAATTAATTTGCCGCCGGAGGAGATAGATCTCTACAAAGACAAATTAATAGAACAGGTTGAACGTCGATTAGGTTTGACCTCTCTTAACTATTTGGATGAAAAAGGATTAGCTGAATATGAGAAAATAATGGATAAAAATCCTGCCTCCGAAGAACTGCAAAATTTTTTCTCTTCTCATATAGAGAATTATCAAGAAAAAATGACTAAAACACTCGGAGAATTTTCTCAAGAATATTTTGCTTCCTTGAACAGATCTTAGATAATATTTTTACCGTGCGACAGAAAAACCCTGCGGTTTGCCGCAGGGTTTTTCTGTTTGAGAAAATAAAAATTATTCAGGAAGAAAATTTGAACCAAGCGATAAAAGTGGTTTTGGGATAGACAAAAAATTTGACAGAACCCCTATAACTCTATTGGTAGGTGAAACCTACCACTTAACTAGAAAATGGCCATTGACAATTGGGCCATTTTATGATAATATAAATATATGGCTGAAACACAAACAAACGTGCAGACCTTTACTGAAACCATTGCCCAGAAGCGGAAATTAGAGAAAATTATTATTTCTTCATTACTTGACGAGGAGGATAAAAAACTTTGGTTTCAGCTAATTCATCAACTTAATTTAGAACAAGTTGATATTTTTATTGATTTAATTCAGAATAGCCCGGACAATCTCAATAAATTAACCGCGAATTTAAAAGAGAAAATAAAAATAATTGCTTCCGGAAATCAGGAATCCATCCAATCTCTTCTTAATGAAGAAGAGAAAATGATTGAGTCGCTGGGCGGCTAAGATTTATAAATAAATTTTAATATGTCAAATTTTGAACGACAATTTGAACCAGGATCGCAATTTCCGGAGAAAAAAGAATTTAAATCAGATATTACTGCTCAGATTCAAGATGGTGAAGAAAGGTTTTCTAATAAATTTTCCAATGCTCCTCGCATAATTGGAAAGTTTATTTATGGTTTAGCTATTTTAACTACTTTTGCCGCTGGCGAACCGGCGTTTGCTGCTCAAAAAGAACAAGTTCAACAAACTCAGCAAGAACAAGTAGCGCCTGTCAGTGGAGAACAAATGACCGAACAAGAAAAAGAAACACAAAAACATCTTGAGTATTACCAGGAAATCCAAAAAGATTTTAATACAGCTATGGATTCTGCAGATGCCGGAAATAAAAAATTAATGGAGGAATATTTTTTTGATATTTCAAAAAAAGAACCGAAGGAAGGAATTGGAAAATTTCTTAAAGATGAGCAAATAAAACTTACCTATCAAAATATTTATCCAGCTAAAGTAAAATATCTTTCCAATGGTGATGAAATTCAATTTTGGGTTGATCAAGAAGGATTTATTAAAGATAATATAAGATATACATCATTTCCTCCAATGATAGGAAGTGGTATTATCAATTCCTATAAATTTGTTGAGTTTATGAATGAGCGACATCCTGATAATGCGCCTCCAAGTGATATGACACCATCGCAAAGGATAGAACAGGATAGAAAAAATTTAGAGAATGCAATTGATGAAATTAAATTTTACTTACTGGTTTATAAAGAAATAGACAATAATATAGAAGAAGAATATGCGCGTCAAAGACTGATTGAGAAGGTAGAAAAGATAACAGCTGATTATGGTCAAGAGGTTTTTCAAGATGGTTTTTGGCAAGAATATCAAAAAATTGTCGGTAAATAAAGTGATATATAATCAATTAAAAGATTGTTTTTCAAACAATCTCAATGAGGTGAATATATGAGTGATATAGAACAAGAAGGAGAATTTAATTCCGACGATTCACAAAATAAAAAAACAGAACTAACTGAGGAAGAAAAATATAGATTAAATGAACTTAGAAATGACCCCGGCGTTGAGCAATATATTAAACTTAAAAATTCTACAAGTAATATAGAAGGTAAATTTGCAGTAGTGGATACTGGATTTGAAATAGCCCGACAATTATTATTCCGAGAAAATCCTGGTTTAGAAGAAAGAGTAATAGAATTAGAGGGACTAGAAAGAAAAAATCAAAATTGATATTTAAATAAAAAAAAGACTTGTTAAACAAGTCTTTTTTTTATTTATCAATTATTTACTCCAAATGAGCTGTTTGAGCAAACTGGCTTATTTTATTTTGCAGCAAAGGATAAGTTTTTAAACTGTTATCTTTGTTGAAAACTTTATCAGCCGCTTCTTGAGCTTCTTTTAAAATAACAACATCGGAAAGTCGGGCAATTTTCAAGTCAGTGAAAAATCCGGCTTGGCTGGTGCCAAAAACTTCTCCCGGTCCGCGCATTTCCAAATCCATTTCCGCTAATTCAAAGCCATTTTGAGCGGTAATTAGAGCTTTTAATCTTTGTTTTGCTTTTTCGCCTTCATTTTCCAAAAATAGAAAACAGTGAGATTGATGTTCGGCTCGGCCGATTCTGCCGCGCAATTGATAAAGCTGGGCCAGTCCGAATCTTTCTGCTCCTTCAACAATCATCACCGAAGCGTTTGGTATGTCAATTCCGACTTCAATTACGGTCGTGGAAATTAAAATATTGATTTTATTTTGGTCGAATTTTTTCATTATCTCTTCTTTCTCTTTGGCTTTCATTCGGCCGTGGAGAAATCCCAAAGTTAAGTCAGGGAATATTTTTTCCGATAATTTTTTATATTCTTCTTTGACTGATTTTACGCCCAGTTGATCAGATTGGTCGATTAAAGGGCAAATAACGAAGATTTGACGGCCATTTTTTATTTCTTCGCGGATAAATTTATAAATCTTTTCCGTTTCATCAGGTTTGACAATGCTGGTTAAAACTTTTTTTCTGCCCGGCGGCATTTCGTCAATAATGGATAAATCCAAATCGCCGTAAAGAGTCAAAGCGACTGAGCGGGGAATCGGGGTGGCGGTCATTGATAAAAAATGCGGCATTAACGCGGACTTACACTGACTGGACGCTGACTTACGCGGACTTTCCATGTGATTTTTTTTATTGTCTGTGTCGGTCAGTGCTTCGTCTGTGTCAGTCTGTTTCATGTAGCCATGAATCGTTCTTTTTATTTGAATATCATCTTTCCCAAAATTGACTAATAACGCCAAATGATAATCGCTGCTTTTCAAATAATGCCAAATTTGTTCCGTTTCAAATTTACCGATAGAAGGCAAAGCTTTTATTTCCACAATTATTTTATCATCAACGATAAAATCCGGTCTGTAAGTGCCTATTTTTTCATTATCGTATTGGATATTTATAATTTTTTCTTTTTCAAATTTTATATTATTTTTTTTAAATTCTTTCTCAATTGCTTTTTGATAGATATTTTCTTTATGGCCCAAACCAAGTTCTTTTTTAATTTTAAACATTATTCCCCTGATTTGATAAGTTAAATTTTCGTATAACAGATTATTATTTTTTTTGTCCGTATCAGTCCGTGTTATATCTGCGTTAGTCTGTGTAGATGTGTCTGTGTCTGTCCGTGTTTCGTCCGTGTTAGTCTGTGTCATGTCGGGATTGGACTTTGCCAGAAACGCGGCTCTTTGCGCTACGCCGAAACGGTGCTGTTCGTCAATAATCGTCATGGCCAAATTCTTGAATTTTACTTTTTCTTGAATTAAAGAATGAGTGCCGATAATCAATTTTATTTTTCCGGAAGATATTTCTTCATAAATTTTCACTTTTTTATTTTTTTCGTCCTTATTCGTTTTGATATTTTCACGAGTCAAAAGCCCGATTTTGAACGGGTAATCTTTCAGCAATTCGGTGATATTTTTAAAATGCTGCTCGGCCAAAATTTCAGTCGGAGCCATATAAGCCACTTGATAACCGTTTAAAAGAACGTTTAAAATGGCTAAAACGCCGACAATGGTTTTTCCGCTGCCTACGTCGCCTTCAAGAAGCCGGTTCATCGGCGCGCTTGTTTCCAAATTATTGATGATTTCCCAACTGGATTTTCTCTGGGCATCGGTTAGTTTGAAAGGCAAGTTGTCAACAAATTTTTTCGTTTCTTCCAATTTGAATTCAATTTTCGGCGCGACCAAACTTTTGATTTTTTGGCGGACCAATTGATTGCGGGTTTGAATTAAAAATAATTCGTCAAATTTCAAGCGGTGAGCGGCTCGTTCCAGCCATTCCCTGTTTTGCGGAAAATGAATTTGCTCCAAGGCAAAAGTAGTACTTGTTAAATTATATTTACTCCTTATTTCTCTGGGCAGCCAATCTTCAATATCTTGCGTCAAAGGAATGGTCTGGCGGATAAGATAGCGGATTTGTTTTTGGCTCAAATTGACCGTGGCGGGATAAATCGGCACTAATCGGCCGGTGTGGATCGGATCTTTGCTGTTTACGATTTCGTAGGACGGATTCAGAAATTGCATTCCGTAATAATCGTCAACATCTATTTTTCCGGCCAAATAAATTTCCAGTCCGGATCGTAAAATTTTTGTTAAAAAAGGCTGGTTGAACCAGACCACTTTAATAGAATCAGTTTTGTCGGAAATAATCGCCTCGGTAATAACCATTTTTTTTCGCGGTGAACGGTGATTGGCGATTAAGCTGATTTTTCCTTTAATTGTGCCGGATTTTTTTGTTTTCAATTCGGCAATGGTTAAAATTTTGCTGTAATCGTCATAGCGAAAAGGAAAATGATACAGCAAATCCTCGGCCGTTTGAATTTTTAATTTTTCCAAACGGTTTAAGGTTGTTTTGCTCGCCGAAGTCAATTCACTTAATGGTGTTTTGAGACAAGGCATAATTTCAAAATTATTATAATATTATAATACAAATTTGACTTTTTGGCAAGCCCTCACACCAAACTTAACACCTGATTGGCATATTATCAAAATTAGAAGGCGAAGCCGCTTCGCTTTTATTTTTATCTATTAAGAAAGCTTTATGTTGAGTTTTGGTGTGGGGGCAATAGGGTCAAACCCTTGATATTTATTAACCGAAATTAGAGGTTGACATTTAAAATTTTTTTGATAAAATAAAATAGTATTAAATCTGTTATCCTGTTCAAACCGGATGGTTGCGACGGACAATATGGTGGCGGTTTGTGAACCATTGACATTTCAGAAATTCTTTGATAAATTAGATTTATGAAATTTTACGATCAAAAAGTTGTTCAAGAAGCAAGAAAAGAAAGAAAAAAGGGCTTATCAATCAGAGAAATAGAGAAAAAACTTAAAGTTCCCAATTTTACCATTTCTCGCTGGGTTAGAGACATTCCCTCTGACGCCAAAGCATTTAATTTAGCCAGACAGAAGGAAGAATTTTTGAAATCTGATTTGCGTAATTTATGCGACAATTTGAAAATCGATAAAAATCTTGCCAAAATTTTTGTCAGTTTATTATATTGGTGCGAGGGATCAAAATATCCATCCAGTAATTTTGTCGCTTTTTCCAATAGTGATTATAACTTGGTTAAAGTATTTCTAGGGCTTTTAAGACGCGGTTTTGAAATTAATGAAGATAAAATCAGAATTCATTTGCAGCTTCATTCAACTCATTCTCCTAAAGAAATTACGGAATTTTGGAGTGATTTATTGGATGTGCCGACAACTCAATTTTATAAACCGACAATCACAAATCCGACAAATAGAATGAAAAGAATTGATTATAGAGGGACATGTACAATTAAATATTTTGATGTTAAACTGTTATTAAAAATTATTGGTCTTTACGAAAGCTTAACTAAAAAGTTATAAAATAATTTGATTTATGGAAGGATGGCCGAGTGGTTTAAGGCGGAGGTTTGCTAAACCTCTGTACGGGTTTTAATCCGTACCGTGGGTTCAAATCCCACTCCTTCCGTTTTTAAACGGAAGTGTAGTTATTTGAAATACCCTGTTTAAAAATAGGGTATTCTGGTTTTGTTTTAAATAGATATGGAGAGGTGGCTTCGGCCCGAGGCCGACCAGCCTTGGGCTGGGAGCGATATTTTTTATGTATTACGTTTATATTCTAAAAAGTAAAAAGAATAGTAAGCTATATAAAGGATTTACTAACGATTTAAAAAGAAGAATTAAAGAGCATAACTCCGGTAAATCTGTTTTTACTAAAAATAATGGACCATGGAGTTTAATTTATTACGAGTGTTTTCTCTCAAAAATTGACGCGGAAAAAGAAGAATTATTTTTAAAGTCAGGGAAAGGTAAAGAGAGAATAAAGTTCTTACTAAAAGATACATTGGAAAAAATATAAAATAAACATGGAGAGGTGGCTGAGCGGTCGAAAGCGACAGTCTTGAAAACTGTTAGGGCAGTAATGTCCTCGTGGGTTCGAATCCCACCCTCTCCGTACTTCGACAAGCTCAGTACTTTTACTTCGAGCCACAGCAGTGGCGAGAAGCGAATTCACCCTCTCCATCAATTTTTGGTATAATTTTTATATGAAAGAAAAAATCACTCTTCACGCCAAGTGGCTCATCAAAGCTCCTCTGACAGAGGTGTTTAACATAATAACTGACTTTGAAAAATGGCCTGAGTATTTTCCGAAAGTTGCGGAATCTATACAAGTCGTAAAGCATGGAGAAAATAATTTGGAAATAAATGCGACTGTCAAATCGTTCGGCCAAAAGTTCCCGGTAAAAATGAAAACTCGGATTCTCCCCGGAAAGGGATTTATTTCGGATAATGAGAGTCCTAAATTTGGAACTTCCGGTCACGAAGAATTATTGCTCTCTGAATGCCCGGAAGGAACCGTGATTGATTACACTTATCAAGTTGTTATCCATAAACGCTGGCTCCGTATAGTTGCAGGGCCGTTGATTAGTTGGTTTTCCATGAAATACTGGCAGAAAGCTGTTATAGATGAATTAAGAAAAAGGGTTGAGAGATAAAATTCTTTTTAATTCTTCTACTATCTTTTTTTCTCACGGCTCTAAACGTGTCCAGTAGTGCGAGAAGCGAATTTCCCCTTGTTTGTCTAAGAGTAGAGTGATCGGCGACAAACAGCAATCCCATTGTAGAGACTATTCTTTCTGCCGGAAAAAGTTTTGTGGATAGACTGAAGTATTTTATTTTAAACTATGAAAATTACTAAAAGTATACAAAAGATAAAAGGTAATTCTGTAGATTTTCTAGGACAACTTGAGAAAATTATAGAATGTATTTTGGTTATTGTAAAAATTAAATTTCAAGATGCTCAAATTTCCTTATTTAGATTGACATTATCTCTACCCTACAAGGATATAAGTTACGAAACTTATAATGAGTTTAAAAATAATTGGAGAGATATTGATTTTTCTTTACTTGATTATTTTGTTTGTTCTATACATATACAAGAAGGCCCCAAATTATACAAAAACATATTTGATTTTGGTTCCACCTTTTTTAAGCATAATCAGTTTGTTGAATTATCTATTGGAGCGGATGAACAAGATTTCTTAGAAAAATTATTTTATAAGGTTACACAATCTTTACCCGAATTTAAAATCCTTGAATATGTTCCTGAAAGTGATCAAATTAAAGAAAGAAAAAATATTATTTTAAAAACAATTTTAATATTAAAAAAATTTAATCGGTATCAATTACGATTAAAAAATTTATTAAAAAATGAAAAAGAACTGCAAAATTTTCTATTTCCAATACTGAAAAGTCATTTTTTAAATCTTGAAGAAGAACTCAATTTACCAAAATTTGGCACCATTTCATACAAACCAGATTTTGGAATTCCAGATGCTAAATTATTATTAGAATGTAAATATTTAAGAAAAAAGCAAGATATTAAAAAAATTCAGAAAGAAATTAATGACGATGCTGCTGGTTATTTAGTGACTTCTACTGATTATAAATCACTTATTATTTTTATATATAATGAAAAAAATACTCCGATACCTGATAAATTTTCAAAAGATTTAAAAAAAATTTCTGGTATTATTGATGTGATAATAGTTCCAGGCGTGGATCCAAAATAAATTTATTAAAGAGAGCTTAAGAATATTATGTTTGAGAAAATATCAATACTAATAGGCACTATTGTAATAGCAAGTGGAGTTCTAATTGTCTTTTTCGGTGGGACGTGGGAGGGCGCCAAGATTGGATTAGAAATATTAGGTGTGTTATGGTTGTTACAAACTTCATATGAAGTAATAATTAAAAATCGGGAAGAAAAAAGAAAAGAGCGAGAGTCCAAAAAGCTTACTGATAAATATTTTAAAGATAATTAAACCATGAAAAATCAAAAATCAATTTTTATCAGTTTATTGAATGCGATTGGCGTGGCTGTTTACGTCATCGGCATTTCATTTATTTTGCGAAACGGCGATAAAATATTCAGCAAAATGGATAATTTCTTGGCGCCGGTGGCATTTTTGTTGCTTTTTGTTTTATCCGCCGCGATTACCGGCATGCTCGTTTTGGGAAAACCGCTTTTGTTGTATTCTGAGAATCGCAAATCCGAAGCGATAAAAATGTTTTTTTACACCATTGGCTGGCTTTTTCTGATTACATTAATTACGTTTATCGTTCAGATTAAGCATTAATTTTTTTATGAATTCAAAAGAAATCAGAGAAAAATATTTAAAATTTTTTGAAGAAAAAGGGCATACAATTATATCCTCAGCTTCTTTAATTCCGGAAAATGATCCGACTGCACTTTTTATTTCAGCCGGTATGCAACCGTTAGTTCCTTATCTTATGGGCGAAAAACATCCCGAAGGGAAAAGACTGGTTGATATTCAGCTTTGTGTTCGCACTGATGATATTGACGAGGTTGGCGATGAAACTCATCATGCTTTTTTTGAAATGCTCGGTAATTGGTCACTCGGAGATTATTTTAAAGAAGAGGCGATAAAATTTAGTTTTGAATTTTTAACAAAAAAAGAGTGGCTTGGTTTGGAAAAAGAAAAATTAGCCATTTCTATTTTTGAAGGAGACGAAGATGCTCCGAAAGATGAGGAATCCAAGAAAGTTTGGTTAAGTTTGAACATCCCTGAAACAAGAATAAAAGAATTGCCTAAAAAAAATAATTGGTGGGGACCGGCTGGAGAAACTGGACCCTGTGGGCCGGATACGGAAATGTTCTACTGGGTAGGCAAAGAAGTGGCCCCGAAAGAATTTAATCCAGACGATAAACGATGGGTGGAAATTTGGAACGACGTTTTTATGCAGTATTTTAAACAAATAAGACTAGAAAAAAAAGAAGAGTATGATAATTTGATATTAAACAACAAAGAAATTCCAGAAAATTTTTACGAATTTATCCCATTAAAACAGAAAAATGTTGATACAGGTATGGGGTTAGAAAGAACATTGGCAATAATAAACGGATTTGATGATAATTATAAAACTGATGTTTTTGGGCCGATTATTCAAAAAATTGAGGAATTGTCCGGCAAAAAATATGAAGATAATAAAAAAGAATTCCGTATTATTGCCGATCATCTTAAAGCCGCGACTTTTATTATTGGCGACAAAAATGGAGTAGAACCCTCAAATCAAAAACAAGGTTATGTAGTACGTCGATTAATTCGTCTAGCCATTGGGTGCGGTCAACGATTAGGCATTAAAGATATTTTTTGTTTTAAAATCGCCGAAGAAGTGATTAAAATTTATCAAGATGTCTATCCCGATTTGAATAAAAATAAAGATTTAATAATTAATCAATTGGTTAATGAAGAAAAAAAATTTGGTAAATCAGAAGAGAGAGGGATATCTGTAGCAACGGGTGCTGCACAATCAATACGTGAGATTTATAGTCCAACGGGCGCTCCTGGTCCAACAAATGGCCCAAATAATAAAATTTCCGGCAAAGTTGCTTTTAATTGGCGTCAAACATACGGGTTATCTATTGATAGAATAAGAGAAATTGCCAAAAAAGAGGGACTAGAATTAGATGAGGAAGGTCTTAATGAAGAAATTAAAAAACATCAAGAACTTTCGCGCACGGCTTCAGCAGGCATGTTTAAAGGCGGATTGGCGGATTCCGGCGAGCAGACGACAAAACTTCATACCGCGGCGCATTTGATGCTGGCGGCTTTAAGGCAGGTTTTGGGAGATCACGTTTTTCAAAAAGGAAGCAATATCACGGCCGAAAGATTAAGATTTGATTTCTCTCATTCACAAAAAATGACACCGGAAGAAATAAAAAAAGTTGAAGAAATAGTTAATCAAAAAATTAAAGAAAATTTGCCCGTGATTTGCGAAGAAATGACTTTGAACGAGGCAAAAGAAAAAGGTGCCATGGGAGTTTTTGAAAGTAAATATGGAGAAAAAGTAAAAGTTTACAGCATCAATAATTTTTCAAAAGAGATTTGTGGCGGACCACATGCCAAAAATACTCAAGAACTCGGCAGTTTTAAAATTATCAAAGAAGAAGCAAGCAGCGCCGGAGTCAGAAGAATCAAAGCAGTTATAGAATAACAAGCAGCACATTGTTTTTACAAATTTGTTAAACTGAAATTAAATAAAAGGTTTTTCAAATTCAAAAGCCTTTTATTGCCAAGCAAGTGAGGGAAGAGAAAATTTATTTTCTTTTCCGAGCGAGCGCAGGCAAAAAAGGGTCTAGTACCCTTTATTTGTTAAAAATATATTATGTTAAAAATCAGAAACATCGCAATTATCGCCCACGTTGACCACGGTAAAACCACGCTCGTGGATGCTTTATTGCGCCAATCAAAAACTCATTTGAACAAAGAAATCGCTCAATCGGAATTGATTATGGACAGCAATGATTTGGAACGCGAAAGAGGCATTACGATTTTTTCCAAAAATGCTTCCGTGGTTTGGAAAGATATTAAAATCAATATCATAGACACTCCGGGTCATGCTGATTTCGGCGGAGAAGTGGAACGCGTTTTAAATATGGCTGACGGCTGTCTGCTTTTGGTTGACGCCAAAGAAGGACCAATGCCTCAGACCAGATTTGTTTTGAAAAAAGCGCTGGAAATCGGACATAAAATAATCGTGGTGATTAATAAAATTGACAAGCCGGATGCCAGAATTGATTATGTGGTGGAAAAAACCATGGAATTATTTTTGGAATTGGGCGCTGATGATCAGGGTTTGAATTTTCCGATTGTTTACGCTTCGGCAAAAAACGGTTTAGCCGGTTTGGATCCGGAACTTGAAAAAATGAAAAATATTGAACCGATTTTTGAATCCATTGTTCAACATATTCCGTCGCCGATTGTTGAAGAAAACAAGCCGTTGCAGATATTAATTTCAAATATTACGGCTGACGAATTTAAGGGCAGAATTGCGATAGGGAGAATTCATAATGGCACCATAAAAGCGGGACAGGATATTATGCACATCAATCGCCAAGGAGAACATAAAAAATATCGCTTGAATTCTTTAATGATTTTCAGCGGTTTGAGTCGTGTGGAAGCGGAAGAAGTTAACGCCGGCGACATTGTCGCTTTGGCCGGTATTCCGGAAGTAACCATTGGCGAAACGATTGCCGATCCGGAAGATTCTCAGGCCTTGCCTTTGTTAAAAATTGACGAACCGACGGTTAAAATGACTTTTATGATCAATGATTCGCCTTTTGCCGGAAAAGAGGGCAAATATTGCACTTCCAGGCAGATTAGAGCGCGTTTATTCAAGGAATTGGAGACAGATATGGCCTTGCGCGTTGAGGACACTTCTGACGGCAAATGGGTTGTTTCCGGCCGCGGCGAGCTTCATTTGGCAATTTTGATTGAACGGTTAAGACGCGAGAGTTATGAAATGCAAGTTTCCCGTCCACAAGTAATTAATAAAAAAATTAATGGGCAAGAAGTTACGCCTTTTGAAAGATTATTTATTGAAGTGCCGGAAGTCAGCCAAGGAGTTGTCATTCAAAAATTAGGCGGCCGCAAAGGCATGCTTAAAGAAATGAACATAGTTGATAAAATCGTCTATTTGGAATATTTAATTCCAACACGCGGACTTTTCGGTTATCGTTCGGAATTTTTAACCGACACGCGCGGCATGGGAATTATCAATACGACTTTTTATGATTATTTGCCTGATCCGGGAAATTGGAAAGAAAAAGAACAGGGTTCTTTGGTTGCTCATGAAACCGGCGTGACGAATTCATACGGATTGCTCAATGTTCAAGATCGCGGAATTTTATTTTACGGTCCGGCGATTCAAGTTTATCAAGGCGAAGTGGTCGGTCAAAATTCGCGGCCGGGTGATATTTGGATTAATGTTTGTAAAACAAAAAAATTATCGAACATGCGTTCCAGGGGAGATGGAATTACTGAACATTTTAATACCCCGAAAATAATGGACTTGGAAGATGCTTTGGAATATATCGGCGACGACGAATTGGTGGAAATTACGCCGGCAAACGTTCGTATCAGAAAAACTTGTTTGAGCGAATTGGAATCTAAGCGCACTGCCCGCCACAACAAATCTTAATAATTTCTGTATTTAAAAAAATTATTCGCCTTTTCGGGCGAATAATTTTTTTGTTAGATTAAATTTAAAGTGAAAAATCCAATTTATCACCAATATTCAATCCAATTTGGTTAGTTGCTCCGCCCTTAATTTCCAAAACATAAAGTGATTTTTGTTCAGTGCCGTAATTTGGGCAGGGATCTTTCTCACAAATCGGCGTATTTTTTGAAATAAATATGACTTGCTTGTTTTCATCAAGCCAAATGATATCCAGTGGTTCCAGAGTGTTTTTCATCCAAAATTTATCACTTACCGGAGTTTTAAAAACAAAAAGCATGCCGCCATTTTTTTTAAGATGCTGATTCATCAATCCTTTGGCCATTTCAGGCGGCGTTCTGGCAATAACTGTTTGGAAACAATTATCTTTAAAACAGACCTTGGTTGATTCGGGATGAGATGAAAATTTGATTAAAATAATAATTAAAATCAGTAAAATTATTACACAAATCAGCCATAAAATTTTTTTATTTTTTATCATATTAAGAGGGGCTGGATTTTTAAACGATTATCTATTATAATAATTATATAATAACATAAGGAGCAAATAAGACAAATAATAAAAATATGCCGGAGAAAACCAAAAAAATAGACATTGTTATTGAGATCCTTTGGTTGGCGATTATTTTTTTTATTCCTGTTTATCTTGATCAGGGATTATATAATGTTTTTGAAGTTGCCAAAAATGTTTTATTTCAAAATTTGACGGAAATTTTATTATTTGTTTATCTTGTAAAATTTATTCTTTTTTATCGGGAAAATATTAAAATTTTCCGCCAAAGAATAAAATATTTTATTCCGGCCGGTATTTTTATCGCCATTTTGGGCGTTTCCACGATTTTTTCTCAAGTGCCCTGGTTCAGTTTTTGGGGATCTTGGGAGCGGAGAATGGGTTATTTGACCTGGCTCCATTTTTTTGTTTTCGGGCTGCTTTTGCTTCTGAATATTAGAAAAAGAAATCAAATTTATCGGATTTTAGCGGCCATTTTGGCTTCTTCTTTTTTCGTCGGCATCTATGGCGCCATGCAATTTAAAGGATTGGACATATTCAAATGGACTTATGATCCGTTTGTCATGGGGCGGATTTTTTCCAGCATCGGTCAGCCGAATTTTTTGGGTTCTTGGTTGCTCCTGGTCATACCGTTGGTTATTTTTGGTTTAATAAACAAAAAATCATTAATCAAATATTTTTCATTCTTTTTATTAATTTTGCTTTTTTTAAATCTTCTTTGGACCAAATCGCGCGGGGCCTGGCTTGGCGCCTTAGTCATGATTGTTTTCATGGGTATTTTATTTTTCTGGCGCCGAGATAAAAAGAAGATTATTTTTCCCGCGATTTTTTTGTTCATAATAATTTCATTGTTATTTATCGCTCCGCATTTTAATATTTCAAAAGATAAATTGGCCGCAAATCCGCTTTTAACCCGTTTAATGAGCTTAACTGATTTGAAAGAAGCCGGGCAATATCGCTTGATGCATTGGCAGGCAAGCGCGGATTTGATTAAAGACAAGCCGATTTTGGGATATGGCTTGGGTGGCCAGCGGTTTAATTTCCCTAAATATTATCAGCCAATATTCGCCGTTTACGAAAAACCTAATATTTATCTTGATTATGCTCATAATGATATTTTGGACACGCTTTTAATTTCAGGTTTTTTAGGTTTGGCGAGTTATTTATTTTTGATTGGTAGTGTATTTTGGTTTGGGCTAAGATATCTATTTAAAAATCCGAAATCCGAAATCCGAAATCCGAAACAAATTCCAAATTCTAAATTCCTAATTCTTTGTCTTTTGAGCGGACTTTTCGGTTATTTGGCCTCCATTCAATTTTCATTTCATGTAATGTCCACTTTGCTTTATTTTTGGCTTTTCATGGTTTTGGTGATTATTTTATCAAATAATTTGACTGACTCGGAAAATAATTTAATTTCAAAAGAAAAACCGGAAGAATTTTTAACCCCGCTTAAAAGCTTGATGATTCTTTTTGTCTTAAGTTTAATTTTTTTATGTTCATGGCAATTCAATTTTAAATTATATTTATCCAGCCATTATTTTTTAAATGCCCAAAAGGCAAAAGCAATGGGTGATTGGCAGGAAATGATTCAAGAAAACGAAAGAGCGATACAATTTAATCCGAATAATCCTTATTTTCATCAAGAATTCGCTTTAAGTTTGTATCAAGCCGGTTTTTCATCTTCAACAAAAAAACTTGATTGGTTGGAAACAGGTATAGAAAATATTGAAATGATTCCTCAAAAAATCAGGCCGATTGAAGCGATTATTTGGCTAAGTTGGTTAAAAAGCGAGAAGGCCAATTTGACTAAAAATCAAAATGATTTTCAAGCCGCGGAAAAAGCTTTTCAAGATTCGGCGGATTTTACCCCCGGCACGGCTCTTGTTTACAATCATTGGTGTGATTTGAAGGTTTATGAAGAAAATTGGGATCAAGCCGTTAAAATGTGCGAGAAAGCCATTTCTTTATATCCTGACCTCAACCACCCGTCTTTAAACGAAGAGCACTATCGCGATGTTGTTAATGAAATGACGCCGGTTTATCTTAATTTGGGATTTGTTTACAGAAAAATAGGCAACCCCCAAAAGGCAATTGACTATTATCAAAAATCAGCATATCCTATATTAAAGGGTTTTACTCCTCCTTATCCGAATGCTTTAAAAGTTATTTATCAAGAAATAATCACTACTTATCAATCAATGGGGCAAATTGACTCGGCGATTTATTGGGCTCAACATTTTCAAGTTCTCTGGCCTGATGATCCCAATTCTAACTTTATTTTAAATTCATTACAGCAAAAATAATATGATGCAAGAAAATAAAAATCAAAATATTGATCATGGTAAAAATTTTTTAAGCTGGCAGTTTCCCGAATATACCAAATATGAACGGGAAAAATCATGGTATGTAATTGTCGGTTTGATTTCTTTGGGGATTATTATTTATTCCATAGTAACAGTCAACTTTCTTTTTGTTGTTTTATTGATTTTGTTCATGACGATTATTACTTTGCATAATCGCCGCGAGCCGATGGATGTTTTATGCGATATTTTTGAAGATGGCATGGCAGTCGGCAGCCGATTTTATGAATGGTCTGATATAAAAAATTTCAGGATTGTTTATCAGCCGCCGGATGTTAAGAAACTTTATATTGATTTAAAAAATAATCTCTTGCAGGATTTTTCCATTCCTTTGGATGACCAAAATCCGTTAATGGTCCGTGATATTTTGAAAAAATATTTAAAAGAAGATTTGACTAAAACTGAAGAAACTTTGACTGATCGCTTGAATCGCTGGCTGAAAATTTAGAATTTTTTTGCCCCTGTAGCTCAACTCCGACGCCTTGAAGGGTCGGAGTCCCGACCGAAGCGTCGGGGCGGATAGAAAAATTTATTATGAAAGGTTACGTTTATATTTTAAAAGATAAAATAAATAAATTTTATATTGGCAGTACGTCGGATATTAAGAGAAGATTACAACAACATAGCGCTGGACATACTCAAACTACGAGAAATATGATTCATCCGATATTGGTTTTATCTCAAGAATACGAAACTTTAAGTATCGCCAGAAAAATAGAGAAAAAAATAAAAAATTTAAAAAGAAAGGACTATATTATAAAAATGGTAGCCGATGGCTGTATAAAAATGAAAGCCTAGAATTTGCCCCTGTAGCTCAATACCGACGCCTTGAGGGGTCGGTATCTCGACCTCCAATAAAAATGGAGCGTCGGGACGGATAGAAAAATTTTGTTCTTTTGCCCCTGTAGCTCAACGGATAGAGTGTGGGTTTGCGGAACCCAAGATCCGCGTCCGATTCGCGGCGGGGGCATTGAAAAAATGCATTATAGTTAGTGCGTTTTTTTATTTGATCCCGCATCTTTTGGCAATGGTATTTTTAAATGCAAAGTATTATCGCTAAAAGGTGCGGGATTGACAAAAACTGAAAAATTTGCTTGAATAATAACAGTTATTTAAAATAAAAAAGGAGGACAAAATGGAAGAAAATAAGAGTAGTTTGGATGAATTTTTACGAAGACTGATAGCCAAAAGAGAAGGCATAGAGCCGGAAGAAGTTACCTGTAAAAAAATACGTGAATTACGGAAAAAACATAATTTTGTTATAATGAATTTTTTTCGATTACCGGCCATCAGGATTATAACCCCGAAAGAAGCAAAAATTATCGAGAAAAAATTTGATGATTTTATCAATGATTTTTCTTTCAATAAGGAAACGGGAAATTCCAAAGGAATAAAAAACATAGATGATTTGAAAAAAATTCTTGACAAGACAATGAGTAAAAAGGAAAAATTCAAATTGTTTCTTCGCCGATTGTTTATGGGCGAAAAAGCCACGAGATTTAAAAAGATTTCCCCTAAAGAAGAGAGAAAAATTATGGCAGAAGCATTTTTTGCGGCTCGCAAAAAAGGAGGGCTATCATCGGAATTAAGGGGCAAAAGATTTCATCAGAAATAAGGGAGGAAAAAATGGCGAAAAAGTGTTTAGTGATTGACGGCGACGAAACTCTTTGGTGGTCTCAATATATATACGAGATACTGAGAATTAAATGCCTGGAGATTATTTACGAAAATATCAAACCACGTACTATTCCGGTAGTAGAAACCATTCAATTTTTTGAAGATATTGACAAGGCGGCGATTAAAGTTTTGAAATTTTCCAAAGAAAGATTTCCGACTTGTTGGGTAAAAACTTACCAGGAAATTTGTTGGAAAATCGGTATTGACCCCAAGAAGGAAATTGAGAGTGAAATTTATAATATGGCAGCTAAATTCGGAAATGGGCCGTTTCCTCTAAAACCAGAAGTAGCTTCTACTCTGAAGACATTAAGAGAAAGAGGTTATTATATGGTTCTGCTGACTATCGGAGATTTGAAAATCCAAACAGGAAAGATTGCCGAGACTGATACTGAAAAATATTTTGATGAAATTGAAATTGTTCCGGAAAGTAAGGTTGAAAAACTGAAATATTTAACGGATAAATTCGGCAAAAAAAATGTTTGGATGATTGGAGATTCATTGAAATCTGACATGGAGGCGGCTATTAAAGCGGGATGCCAGGCGATTCACGTCAAGGTTTTTGGCAATTGGCAGTATAATAGCAGTGAGATCGATTCAAATCTCTATACGGAAATCAGGGATTTTCAGGAACTATTAAAAATCTTTTCTTAAGCAAAAAAATAAAAAAGGGCGCTTTAATTCGCGCCCTTTATTTTTTTACTTATTTTTTGCTTCTATTAACTCTTTCAGTGTGCAACCCGGTTGAAGTCCGAAGTGCGTGGCCAACAGAACATTGGTATAACTCTTTTTGGAAGTTATTTCAATCTCATCCACATTAATCAGAATAATCTTATTCTCTTTGATATGAGAAAGCATTCTTGCTTGAGCAAAGTCAAACAAAGATCCTTCAGAGGTTGGGTTCCACCAGATATGAATTTCATCCGCCCATAAAATATCATTTATTTCATGATCAGTGACGATTCTTAATCCGACTTCGTCTTCTTGAGGAGTGTCTCTGAATGGACATCTGACAATATATCCCTTTTTCTCCAGATCCTCCACGTAATTCAAAATTCGTTCCTTTTCCTGGTCGGTTAATTTTCTGACCGGACAAATGATGTAGACATTTTTCATTTTTTCCCCCTTTCTATTTCTCTTTCTCTGTCCCAAACTATTTTTTGGCACTTATTGCATCTTAACTGTCCTTTTTCAGTTCTATAACATATTTCATTACTATCAATTCCTTCGTGACAAAAGTTACATTTGCAAACGTCTTTCATTTTTTCCCCCTATTTATTTCTTCAACCACACTGTACTCTTTTTTAAATTTATCAACAGCTGTTGATAATATTCTATTTTCTTGATATTTTGAGGCGTTCTTGCCTGTTTACGGATTAACTGCATCTCTTCTAAATATATCTTAATCAAACACTCATCCATAGACTTAAACTTTGTGTCTATATTTGAATTGCAGGTGCAGTGATCTATATTATCATCTGAGTCTATATAATTAGACTCCATGTTCGGATTATCGGCCAGATTATTCTCTGAGACTGGATTCTTGGCTAAATTATTTTCTAAGACCGGATCATCGGATAGATTATTTTGTGGGCCAGGATCGTATGGGTTTGGAATAAATGCTCTTGCAATCTCATCGGCAGTAAATAGTTCATTAGTATCACAAACTACTACGCCGCCCATATTTCTGATTTTAATGTGTTCGTCAGTTTCGTTCATTTTGCCTCCCTTTCTTTTTTCATCATTTTCAATACTTCTTTTTTCCCTTGATCTGAAATTAATCCTTTCAGCCAAATCCATCCTTCTTTCGAAAAACCATGATTTAAAGGATATGGGCCGTGGCTGCCAACTTGTCTGCCGGGTTTTAAATTTCCTTTCCAATCATAAGCTCCATCTTCGTTACCTTCTGCCTCGGCAATAAGTCCTCGGAACATTGCCACGATGGGACTAATTACTAAAAATATTATAGCAGCAATGGGAGCGAGAATTGGAATTATAATATCCAAACCGGTTTTGCGTAAAATTGGTTTCATTTTTTGCCTCCTTTTTAAGGTACTTTTTTGTTCAATTATTATTATTTAAGCAAATTTTTTGCTTTTTGTCAACCCCCTCACTTAGAACACTGATAAACACTCGGTTTTATGTTTATCAAGTTTTTAAATTTAATATTTAATATAAATAAATAGACTTTGTGTTTTAAAAATACATCAGTGTTTAGTGAGGGGGTCAACCCCTTAATTTAAAAAGGATAGTTTTTAACTGTCCTTTATTTTTTTTACGGAATTTGTTGGAATCCAGATAAGCCAGATAATTATTACGGGTACGAATACTATCACCACTGCATCAATTAAGAAAATTACTACTCCTTTAAAAAGAAAAATTACAAAGTCTTTAAATAATCCATTTGAACTAAATCCACAATTCATGGCACATATCCCCCAAAATCCTCCTCCTAATAAGAGCATAAAGAGAATCCAGACGCCTAAAACTTTTTCAAGTTTATCATTCCATTTTAACATAATTTCCCCCTTTTTAGAAAACTATATAAATAATAACAAATTTTTTACATTTTGTCAACCCCTAAATTTAAATAAAAAAACAGAGGAGTCTTTTTTAAGACTCCTCTTATATTTCAAAAATTGTTTGCTAATTCTAACTGTATGGTGTCATATTTATCCAAATAATTCTGACAGGCCGGGCCGATTACTTCCACCACCCCGGAGTGATACATCTCTACCAATTTTTTTTCTTGATAATTGCCATTCAAATATTCCAGGTTCGCGTCGCAGAGCAGAATCATAGCCTTAACAGCCGTGGTGTGATTTAATATTCCCGCAAAAAAATTACTTGGTAATTCAGCATCAGGATATTTCCGTCTCAGCATGTGATATGTTGAGGGCAACATCTGGACTAAAGCAAAAGCATTTTGTTTGCTTTTGGTATTGGCAAAAGCATTTTCTTCGTTTGCTCCCAAAAAAACAGATGTTTTTTTGGTATCTCCAAACCATGCCTGTTCGGTGAAAATTAGATTGAGAGGCAAATTAGTCGGAACCATTTGAACAACCAGTTTATTTGTGTCCGCTCGGGATTTTACTCCCTGCTCTTCTAATTGTTCATAGACTCGGTCAACCAGATCTCCCAAGTATTTTTTACCGACTTCTTCCAAATCAGGAGAATCAATTGACATTGAAAATGGAGTCCAAATGAAATTCTGGATTTTCTTACCGACCAGAGTTCTGTTTTTTACCGCCAACAATTGATAATTGGAAGTGGCAAAAAGCGCGTTCGGTCCGACAATGGTTATAACCGGAATTCCTTTGTTTTTATCAACCGGTTTCAATATTTTCCCGTCTCTCTTCATTTTAAAAACTTTTATTCCGTCTTTTTTTACAGTGTCATAAACAGCGATGTAATAGATTAATCGACTATCACAGATGTAAATGCTGTCAGACAACATTGCTCTGCCTTTATGAATTCTGGCAATCAAAGAGCAGGTAAGGGCTTCTTTTGCTTTTCTGGCTCTTGTAAAGCCGTCAAGCCATTTTAAACCCTTCCAGCAGCCCATTATTCCCAGTCCGCAAAAAATGCAGATAATTAAAGTTATACCCCATATTTTTTTCATTTTTCCTCCTATTTGGTTTTAAATGAACTGATTTTTATTTTTGTATTATTATTTTAGCATATTTTTTGATTTTTGTCAAGACCCAAAAATAAAAAGAGCGGTTTTTTTAACCGCTCTTTATTTTTTTTATTTAGTTACCGATATTTTCTTTTACTTCTATAGTAATCTCCATCCTCCAGATAGAACCCTTTAGAAAAAGAGAAATAAAACAGCTCCGGAATAAGCCAGGCAAAAAATCCGCAGATAATACAGAAGGTTATAACCAGCTTCCAATTGGTATCCATGGTTATAATCAGCCATTTTCTTTCTTCATCCAACTTAATGTTTTTGACTCTTTGAAGAAAGCTCTTTGGAATCATTTGCGTGGAAGAAAACCATTCATTCTTTTCTTTAGATGATCCTGATTCGTCGTTATATTGCCCCGAATAGTTAAGGCAAATATTGCCGCTTTTTTTCGGGAAAGTTGCGAAAATCCTTACTTCTTTATAAGGCAACGCGAACCAATTGGTCAAACAATTTGGATTGTCCGGGCAGGGGTGGGTGTCATTTATGGTTATCTTGTCAGTTTGGACGCCATTTAAGAAAATATTCTTAGTTCCGCGATTATTCGCTGTTATCAAACAGAATATAAAGATTGCCGCTGTCGCATACACGATTATTCGAAGGGAACTTGTCTCTACCCAATCCGTGAATCCGGTTTTTGTTTTTTGACCATGGATTTTTATCTTTTCTTCTATCAGCGATTTTATTTTTTCCGGTGTCGCCGCTGTTCTTTCCAAAACAACCATTTTTTCAGCGGTTGTTTTCTTTGATTGAGGAATTTCATTTTTTATTCCTCTTTCTTTTCTTTTCTTTGATGGTGACATAACCACCTCCTTGTAAAGAACTTTCGAGAATTAACTTAATTTAAATTTAACCAGATTTTTCGAATCTTGTCAACCCCCTTGAAAAATGTATGATTAGTGCTATAATTTTTTGGTATGTTAGAGATTATCGGTCACCAAAAGATTGTGAATTTTTTAAAAAAGAGTATTTCGGGCAATAATTTGGCCCATACTTATTTATTTTATGGGCCGTCCCATATCGGCAAGACCAAGGTGGCTGAATTTTTTGCCACCAGCTTAATTTGTCAAAATCCGAAATCAGGAAATCCTTGCGGCGAGTGTCAAAATTGTCTTCAAATTCAAAAACGAATTCATCCGGATGTTTATTGGGTTGTTAATCAGGAAAATAAAAGCCAGATCAGTATTGAACAAATTCGCCAACTTAAAGAAAATTTGTCCTTAGAGCCCTTTTGCGCTCCTTATAAAGTTGCTATAATAGAAGAAGCGGATAATTTGACCATTCAGGCGGCAAACTCATTTTTGAAATTACTTGAAGAATCAGCATCTAAAACGGTTATTATTTTAATCGCCAAAAGTTTTCGCAATATTCCCTTAACCATCAGGTCTCGATCGCAAATTATCAGATTTTCTTTCCCGAAAAAGACGGAAATTATTTCCAGTTTAACCAAAGATTTTAAGTTAAGCGACAAAGAAGCGGAAAATATTTTTAATTTAAGCTTGGGTCGGCCGGGTTCGGCCATGGAATTGGTTTCCGATCCTCAAAAAATCAAAGAATATCAAAAATTTCAAGCAGTAATATTGAACGAATTGGCCAAGAATAATTTTCTCAGCAGGTTTGAAATAGCCGATTTGTTGAGCGATTCAAGCTCTTTAAGCAATTTATTGAAAGTAATAAGAGATTTGATTCTTTTTAAATTGGGTATTCCGACATCTTCCGATTTAACGCCTGTTTTAACAAAAGTTTCCAAGATTTATTCCATGGAAAGATTGGTCAAATTCACTTCGGAGATTTTAAAAACACAGATGATGCTGCGCCAAAATGTCAGTTTTAAAATAGCAATTGAAAATTTATTAATTAATTTATAAATTTATTTATGAAACGCAAGAATTTTTTATTCCTAATCGTCCTAATTTTTATTTTAGGAATGACTAGCGGATGTCTTAATATAAATTTTGCGACTCCAAAAGCCAATAGTGGAATTTTCAAATCCGTAAATCGAGCCGAATCTTGGCAGCAAAAAGTCGGCTTGCTTGTTTTAAGCACGGCCAAAAAAGATCCGAAAGTTATGACGGATTTGGACGCCGTGGATGTTTCCGCCATGGTTCTTGATCCGCAAGACAGCAATACTTTATATTTAGGAACCAAGGGGAGTGGGCTTTTCGTCAGTTATGATAACGCGGAAACTTGGCAAAAATATTCTAAATTGCCGAGCGGAAAAATAAATGCCATTGCCGTTCATCCAAAATTAAAAAATGTAGTTTATACGGCCATTGGCAATCGTATTTTTAAAAGTCTTGATTGCTGTCGTACATGGGAAAATGTTTATTTGGAAGCAGCCGGAGGAGTGCAAATTAACGCTTTGGCTGTTGATCCGGAAACCAATACCAGAATTTATGCCGGTCTTTCCGATGGCCGACTGATAAGAAGCGAAGACGACGGTTTAAGCTGGCAAACTTTTGTTGATCTCAAAGGAGGTATTAAGCAGATTTTAATCAATCCTAATAATCCGCAAATAATTTACGCCACCACTTCAGGACAAGGAATCATGCGCACGGAAGATAAAGGAATCAAATGGGTTTCTTTGGATGAATCTTTAAAAGATTTTAAAAATGGCCGAGATGTTAATAAAATAATTTTTGACCCGAGAAGAGCGGATGGAATAATCACCGCCAGCAATTACGGTTTGTTAAGAAGCGAGGACGGCGGAAAAACTTGGGTTGATTATAAATTATTGCCCAAACAGGGCCAGGCAAGCATTCTTTCTTTCGCCATCAATCCGCAAAATCCGAATAATATTTATTATATTACCGCCAACACTCTTCAAAAATCAGCGGATGACGGAAAAACTTGGGTGACAAAATCTTTGCCGAGCGGACAGATCCCGGTTGAATTATTAGTTGATCCGAACAATCCGAATATTTTATATTTGGGAGAAGTTCAAAAACCTAAAAAGTAACATTAATTATTTAAAACTATGAATATTATTGAATCTCACAAACAAGAATTTGAGAATATCGTCGAATTTTTTAAGAAAGATATTCAAGGCATCAGAACCAATCGCGCCACTCCGGACTTGGTTTCTCATGTTTTGGTTTCCGTTTATGGAGCAAAAACTCCGCTTGAACAATTAGCCAGTGTTAATGTTCCGGAACCGCGAACCATTGTTATCCAACCTTGGGACAAGAGCATTATTAAAGAAATTGAAAAAGCGTTAAGTTCGGTGGATTTGGGAGCGAGTCCGTCATCCAAAGAAGGAATTGTTCGCCTGGTTCTACCGGCTTTAAGTGAAGAAACGAGAAATAATTTGGTTAAAATTTTAAAAACCAAATTGGAACACTCTCATCAATCATTAAGGACAATTCGAGATTTAGTCAGAGAAAAAATCATTAAATCAGAAAGAGCGAAAGAAATGTCAGAAGATGATAAGTTCCGTTTATTGGAAGAATTGGATAAATTCAGTGTTGCCAAGCAAGAGGAAATGAAATTAATTTGTGAACGTAAAGAAAAAGAAATTACCAGTATTTAATCATGTCTATTCTTTTAACCATTATTGGCTTGAGTATTGTCATATTTTTCCATGAATTCGGGCATTTTATTTTTGCCCGCATTTTTGGCGTCAGGGTTGAAGAATTCGGTTTTGGTTATCCGCCCAGAATGTTCGGTTGGATAAAAACTGATAAAAATAAATGGAATTTTAAATTTTTTTGGAATAAAAATATTCCCAAAGAAGCGGACAAAAAAACCATTTATTCTGTTAATTGGATTCCTTTCGGAGGATTTAATAAATTAAAAGGAGAAATGGGTGGCCAGGAGAAAGATGATTGGGGGGCACAAAAGTGGTGGAAAAAGGTTTTAATCGGAGCGGGCGGCGTTTGCATGAATTTTATTTTGGCGATCATTTTATTTTCTTTTTGTTTCTCTGCCGGCATACCGCAGGCAGTCGAGCAAACGACCGGGGGAGGAAAAATTAAGGAAATTATCGGCATCCAAATAAGCATGGTCAGTCCCAATTCGTCTGCTGAAAAAGCCGGTATTAAAATAGGAGATGTGGTTCTTAGTATTGACGGACAAGAAATTAAAACAGTGGAAGGCCTTCAAAACTATATTAAACCGAAAGTCAATCAAACGGTTAAAATAAAAATAAAACGCAATTTGCAAATTATTGAAAAAGAAGTTAATGTTCTGCCGGCCAGTCAAAACTTTCAAGATATAGAAGAATCTTATGGCGTGATCGGCGTGGGATTGGCCAATATTGCCATTGTTTCTTATCCTTGGTATCAATCGATTTATGAAGGTTTTAAAACAACTTTTTTATTGATCGGACAATGGTGTTATTCTCTTTATTTGATTTTTAAAACTTTAATAATCAAGCACCATATGATTGGCCAGTTTGTCGGTCCGGTTGGATTGGCGGCAATGGGTGGAGAAGTAGCCAGGGTTGGTTTTATTTATTTGGTTCAATTTTTAGCCATTATTTCCGTAGCCATAGGCGTCTCGCAGTTTATTCCTATTCCCGGTCTTGACGGTTCACGCATTCTTTTCGCCTTTATAGAAGGAATCAGAAAAAAACCGATTAAACAAGAAACGGAAAATTTTATTTTAACCATTGGTTTTTATTTATTATTAGTTTTGGCTGTTTTGCTTACCTATCAAGATTTAGCGCATTTATTCAGTAAGTTTTTCAAATAATTTTTTATGCGACAAAATAATTTTTTTACTAAAACTTCTAAAACCGATCCCAAAGATGCGGCTACCTTCAGCCATAAATTTTTGGTAAAAGCCGGTTATATCAATCAATTAACCAGCGGCGCTTGGTCTTTATTGCCCTTGGGTTTGCGCGTTTATAAAAAAATTGAGAATATCATTCGCGAAGAAATGAATGCTCTTGGCGCGGAAGAAATTTTAATGCCTTCTCTTCAGCCTAAAGAATTATGGCTTGAAACCGGACGTTGGGATACGATTGATCCGCCTTTATTTAAAGTTAAAGATCGCCATGAAAAATGGCTGGCGCTTGGCTCAACTCATGAAGAAGTGGTTACTGACTTGGCCAGAACTTATATTGAATCTTATAAAGATCTGCCTAAAGCGGTTTATCAAATTCAAAATAAATTTCGCAATGAAATGCGTCCAACCGGCGGATTATTGAGAACCCGGGAATTTATTATGAAAGATTTATACAGTTTTCATAAATCGTCCGAAGATTTGGATGATTTTTACGAAAAAGTGAAACAAGCTTATTTTAAAATATATGATCGCTGCCAACTTAAAGCCGTGGCTGTTGAAGCTTCTTCGGGTTCAATCGGAGGCAGTATTTCAAACGAATTTATGATTTTAGCCGATTCGGGTGAAGATAAAATTTTAGTTTGTCCAAAATGCGGTTGGGGAGCGAATACGGAAATCGGCAAAGACATAACAGAGTGTCCAAAATGTTCAAGCAAGCTTGAAATGAAAAATGCCATTGAAATCAGTCATGTTTTTAAATTAAAAACAGTTTACAGTCAAAAAATGAATTTGAATTTTACGGATAGCGACGGACAAAAAAAATTGGTAATGATGGGTTGCTACGGTATCGGTTTACAAAGATTGATGGCGACGATTATTGAAGCTTCTCATGATCAGAATGGAATTATTTGGCCAGCTTCTGTCAGTCCGTTTGATGTTCATTTAATCGGTTTGGATCTAGACGATAAAAATATAGCCGAACAAGCGGAAAAAATTTATAAAAAACTTTCGGAAAAATATGAAGTTCTTTTTGACGATCGGCAAGATTCCGCTGGCGCTAAATTTAAAGATGCTGATTTAATCGGTATCCCGGTCAGATTGGTTATCAGTAAAAAAACAGGAGATAAAGTGGAATACAAAGAAAGAGACAAAAAAGAATGCCAGCTATTTACATTAGAAGAATTATTAGCTAAACTGAAATAGTATTTTAATATCATTTAAACTAATATGTTTAAAAATTTTTTTGGAATATTTGCCAAAGACATAGGCATTGATTTGGGCACCACCAATTTCCGCGTTTATATTCGCGGCAAGGGCTTAGTGTTCAATGAACCGTCAATTGTCGCCATTAATACCAGGAATGATCAGATTATCGCCATTGGCAGCAATGCTTTAAAAATGGTCGGCAAAGCGCCGGCTCATATTTCAATTGTCAAACCGCTGGATCACGGTATTATTTCTGATTTTGAAGTGACGGAAAAAATGCTTAAATCAATTATTGAAAAAGTTCAAAAAGAAACCTTTACTCTTTTGCCCCGAGCGAGAGTTTTTACCACTATTCCTTTGGATGTAACCGAAGTGGAGAAAAAATCCTTAGAGGATGTTATTCTTCAAGCCGGCGGCAGAGAAGTATTTCTGGTGGAAAGACCGATGGCCGCGGCTATTGGCGCGAGATTGCCGATTCATGACTCAGTAGGCAGTTTAATTGTTGAATTGGGTGGAGGACTTTCGGAAATGGCCTTGATTTCTTTGCACGGAGTTGTTACTTGGAAATCCTTGAAAATCGGCGGCGAGTCATTGAATAAAAATATTATGAATTATGCTCGAGAAAAATTTAATATTCTTTTGGGAGAACATACGACGGAAGAAGTTAAAATAAAAATCGGTTCCGCTTTTGCTCACGCGCCGCAAGAAATGAAAATTAAGGGTAGAGATTTAATAACCGGTTTGCCCAGAGAGATAATCATGACTGACGCCCAGCTTAGAGAGGCGATGATGCCGGTTTTAAAAACTATCGCGGAAAGCATCCATGATACCATTGAAGCCACCCCGCCGGAATTGGTAGCGGATATTTATGAAAGAGGATTGGTCTTGTCAGGTGGCGGAGCGTTGCTTCGGGGCCTGGATAAATTAATTCAAAAAAGAATTAATATTCCGATTTTTGTTACTGACGATCCATCAACTTCCGTGATCCGAGGACTTGGTCTCATTTTGGAAGATTATGAAAATTTAAAAGATGTGATTATTCCTTCGGCAAGAGGATAAAATTATAAAAACAAAAAAACACCCTATTTTGGGGGTGTTTTTTTGTTTTTATAATTTAACTCTTTAATCCTCCAATTTCAGGGAAATTAATTTTGAAACACCGTCAACGCTGATGGTTACGCCGTAAAGAATATTGGCGGCTTCCATAGTTTGTCGATTATGAGTAATAACGATAAATTGTGTAAAGTTGCGAAGTTCATCCAATATCTGAGCGAATCTGTTTGAATTTTGTTCATCCAAGGCGGCATCAGATTCATCGATGACTACGAAAGGAGGTTTATTGATATTGATGATGGCAAAAATCAAAGCCAATGAAGTTAAAGCTCTTTCTCCACCGGACAGTGTTTCCACATTTTTTACTTTTTTTCCGGGCGGGACGGCCAAAATTTCAATTCCATTGATATTTGATTCGGATTTTTCCTCTTCTTCAGGTTCGCTCTCTTTTTTATTTTCGTCTTCAGGATTTATTTTTTGTTCTTCATCTTTTTCTTCCAATTCTTTATCTTCTTCAAAAACTATTTTCGCTTTGCCGCCGCCGAAGAACATTTTGAAATATCTTTCAAATTCTTGATTGATTTTGGAAAAATTTTGGGTAAATTGTTCTTTTATTTTTTTATCCAATTCTTTGATAATTAGATTGAGCGACTTGATACCTTCTTTAAGATCAATGCTTTGAGTGCTTAAGAATTCAAAATGTTCATGCACTTGCGGATATTCTTTGGTGATTTCGGGATCAATTCCGCCGATCAGTTCCAACTGGTGTTTTAAATTTTGTATTTCTTCAAAAGGCATAGTAACTTCCTGATTTACGGCCTCATCGGCGACAGATAAATTTTGAGGATCTATTTTCATTTCATTTTTTATTTCTTCCAAAAGAGTGTCCTTTTTTGTTTCTACGCGGGCCAAATTGATTTGAAATTCATTGATTTTGTGGTTAATAACATTTAATTCTAATTGTTGATCTTGGATTTTTCTCTGCCATTCAAGCAGTTTTGTTCTTTTTTGGCGTTCATTTTCCGTGAAAAGGCCAAGCTCTTGATTAATCTCGCTTAATTTTTTATTTAAATCGCTTATTTGTTGATCCAGCTCATCTTTTTCTTTTTGAATTTTTTCTACTTCATTTTCATTGGGGAGATTAGTAATAAGCTGCGGGCGCTGGAAATATTCAAAAAGATGATTTATTTTTTTGGAAACATCTTGGGCTAGATTTTTTATTTTTTCCAAATCTTCGGTCAATGAAATTTGATTTAAATTTTGCAGGAATTTTTCGTAAAGCGCGCCGATATCTTTCAGCTCGCTGAATATTTTTTCCGGATCGCCGGCAAACTTTGTTTTTTGATGAGTAAGCTGAACCTGTTTTCTTTTTTCTTCTTCAAAATATATTTTAGCTTTCAAGGTTGACTGCTTGTTGAATAATTCGTCTTTAAGTTCCAGAATTTTCTGATAATCTTTTTGCAGATTTTGATACTTATCGTCAGTTTCTTCATAGACCAGATTTTCCGATTCTTTCTGCATTTCTGATAATTTTTTTTCTATGATTTTTTGGCCTTCCGATTCCTGTTTGATTTCTTTATTAATTTCAATAATTTGTTCGTCCAGGCCTTGAAGTATCGATCCGTAATATTTTTTTTGCAAATTTTGCAATTGAGCTTCTATTTCTTGGCGTTTTTCCAATCTTTTAATTTGGCGTGTTAATGATTTCATCCGCGGTTCAATTTCCGCCAAAGCGATTTCTGCTTGTTTCAAATTTTCTTCAGATTTTTCTATTTTTCTCGCCGCTTCGTCTCTTTTAATTTGATATTGCCTGATACCGGTTGCTTCGTCAAAGAATTTTTTTCTTTCCATGGGAGAGGCCTGCAAAACTTGGTCAACCATTCCTTGACTGATAATACTGTAACTTTTTTGTCCAAAATTCGCTCTGGCCAGAAGCATCAAAATATCCTGTAACCGAACTTTGCTTTTGTTGATTAAATATTCTCCTTCGCCGCTTCTGTAAATTCGGCGGGTAATGGTGAATTCTTTATAATCTATTGGCGTCAAGCCGTCTTCATTATTAAAAAAGAGGCTTACTTCAGCCACGTTAAGACGCAATTTTTTATCAGAACCGGAGAAAATCACATCTTCGGATGTTTTTCCGCGTAATGATTTTATGCTTTGTTCGCCCAATGCCCATCTGATTCCGTCGCCGATATTTGATTTTCCGCTGCCATTCGGACCGACAATTGAAGTAATGCTGAATTTATCTCCTTCGGGCGGAGCAAATTCCAAAACCGTCCTTTGAGCAAAGGATTTAAAGCCGATTAATTCTACTCGTTTGAGATACATACCAGGTAGTAGAACTTTGACAGGTATTTTTTACTATCAAAATTCTAAAATTAGTTTGATTATTGTTAAATTTTACTTTTTTATGCCGGTATAACCCTCTAAAATTTAAGTCAAAGTTTCACTACCTGGCATACTCGTTATTTTAGCAGATTTATTTTTTTTGTCTATTAAAAAAGGAGTCATATTTGATTTTTATGACTCCTTTTCTGTTTTTAATTTTATGACCACTCCCTCTTTATGATCTCAATAATTTCTTTATCAGATCTGTCTCCAAAAAGAGAAAACCAGTCCTGTTTGAGAAGATCATTATTTCTGATAAAAAAATTTCTGTTATTCACTCTGAACGCCCTTATTACTTCGTTAGGCGTCCAATTCAGAAAAATTCTGTGCCAAGCTTTATGAACCCAATCAACCACTTCTTTTCGATTGCCTTCTTCGTTTACGCCGCCTCTGGAACGAGGAATTTTATGGTGAGTAGTGGTTCTGCTGTCATGTTTTATTTTAGATTTGATGCGATTTTTGTGTTTAAGATTATGGGGGTATTCTTCAAATCTCCATCCTAAATGTTTTTTCGAGTGTTTGGGGCGTTCACGATTAGGGTGTTTATGGCGTTTCTTGTGCCTATGCTTAAATGGCATTTTCCCTCCCTGTCTGCCGATAGCAGGCTTTTTTTAAACGAACTTTAATTAAGTTTAATTTAGCAAATTTTTTACTTTTTGTCAAATCCTTTTTTCAGGGCATTATGAGCCGCATCAACTTCCGCTTCTTGTTTGCTTTGTCCTTTGCCAATGGCAATCATTTCCGTGTTTAAAAAAACGCCAACCGTAAATATTTTTGCGTGAGCCGGACCGATTTCTTCAATCACTTTGTAGCTAGGCGTAATTTTTAATTTTCCTTGAGCGATTTCCTGTAATTCGCTTTTGGGATCTTTATATAATTGATTTTTAACAATAAAACTCAGTTGAGTTAATAAAACTCGGTAAATGAATTTTTCCGCCACTTCAAATCCTTGGTCTAAATAAATAGCCCCGATAAGGGCTTCAAAGGCGTCGGCTAAAATAATTTCTTTTGATTTTCCCGTGGAACCGGTTTCTCCTTTTGAGAGAAAAAGATAATGGTCAAGTTTTATTTCTGAGGCGACTTTTGACAAAGTTTTGGCGTTAACCAAGCTTGAACGAAAAACCGTCAATTCTCCTTCTGGATTCGGGAAATTATTAAAAAGATATTTTGTCACAATCAGCTCAATTACCGCATCACCCAAAAATTCAAACCTTTCATTATGGGAAACAATGAATCGGGGATGTTCATTTAAAAAAGAGCGATGTATTAAAGATTGAAGAAGCAAATTCTTATTTTTGAATTTAATTTTAATGACTTGTTCAAGGGGTAGCATTCTTTTGATTTCGGGAAGAAAAGGAATTTCTTTGATTTTTTTTTGAATTTTAAACATCATACTATTTGGTTTTATCGGAATTTTTCGGCTTGGTTTCTTTTTCAATGTCTTCAAAAATCGCTCCCAGAACTCCGTTGACGAATTTACTGGAAGTGGCGCCGCCGAAACTTTTGGCAATTTCTATGGCTTCGTTAATCGCCACTTTTGGCGGAATTTCTTTTAAAATCGCCAATTCCAAAATACCCAACCTGAGTATATTTCTGTCAACCAAGGTTATCTGGTCAATCGGCCATTGAGGAGCGTATTTCTGAATATACGAATCAATTTTTTCCAAATTATCCGTGATTTTGGCAATCAAACTTTCGGTAAATTCTTTTCCTTCAAAATTTTCCGGAGCGAATTCTTTTAAATTTCTTTTTGTAATTTCTTCAATACTAACTTTGGTTTTAACGACAGATTTGTTAAAATCCCATTCGGTTAAAGTTTGGAGCGCAATAGTTCTGGCTAAATGTCTTTGAGCCATAAGAAAATTATTTAATTTTTAGGTCCGCCAACTGGCGGAGAAGAAAATTTAGGCGAGACAAAACCATTTATTTCTTACCCTTTTTCGCCTTTGTTTTTTGAGCAATAATTTCTTTCTTATTATAACAGCCGCAAAATGGGCAAATACAATGCGGTTTTATAGATTTTTTACAGGAAGAACATTTGCTGAGATTGTTCTTTTTAAGGCGATATTGATATTGTTTAACTCCTTTTCTGCTTTTAGATCTTTTTCTATTTGGAAGTGCCATAAATTTAAAGATTAGATTAATAATTTAAAATGTAAAATGATTTTACCATATTTTGATTTTTTTGGCAAGGATATTTTGAGGATAGAGTAGAAATGATAGAAAAATATTAGTCCAACATTGAGATACTAAATATAACGGCCGTTACTTTTAGTATCTAAGTGATTTATTGGTTATTGTCGGATTTTTACCTAAACCTTTTCAGCAACAAAGAATTTTATATATTTATTCAAGCCAAAATTTTCTATTAAGACTTTTATTTCCTCTAGAATATCGTATTGAGTTATCCAGACACTCTGTTGAATTTGTTCAAACCCTAATTCTTTTAAATGTCGCCGGAACAAATCTCGTCTAAATCTTGTTTTCTCGGGGATGTCAAAAATTAAGACAAAATATTTCTTTTTTATTTTTTGTTTTGTCTCAATTTTCTTTTTTATTTTTAGCTCTAATAATTTATTCATACCCTTGGCAGTCAAAAAGTATTCATCCTTCTCATTCTTTTTTAAGAGTCCAGAGTGGATAAGATGTTTAATGGCTTTTTTGATACTTTTTTTATCCCATTCGTCAATCAGTTCTTCTGATAATTTTTGGTAATTAAATAGGGTGGGCCGAACTGATGGTGCTAACAAAAGATATTTAGAGAATAGTTTTAGTCCCGATAATTTTTCCAAAAATTGTTCTGTTAAAAATTTTTTAATTTTTTTCATATGATATAAGTATACTAAAAGTAACGGCCGTGTCAAATGATAACCAATGATAATTGGATAATCAGGTGATAATTGGGTATTGACATTTTTCAAAAAATATGATATTTTAATAACAACCAAACAATTGGTTTGGGGATAATAGCACTTTTAAAAATAGGAGGTGTGCGATGAAAAACATCGTGAACCAAAAAATGTCACGAGGCCAAGGCAATGAGATTTTAAATAAACTCGAAGCTGCGGGTCTTGATGGTAAGCTTGCCCAGAAAATTATTGATTCAAAGGGCAATAAACTGGGGAAGGAGATAGTTGATTTGGTCGCTCTCAGTGGTAGCAAAGGAGTATTGGTATCACAGGCATCCTCAGAAGTTAAAGTCAGGGAAACTCAAATAAAGCGTTTACTTGAATGTAATGTTCATAAGGCGCTTAATATGAGTGAAGAAGAATTCAGAAATAGAGTTCCTCTCCCTGAGAACCGCCCCAATGCGTTACTGATTATTGACATACTTGATTGTGAAAAAGGAATGAAATGCGCCAATGGTATAAACCGTCTTAGTCTCGCTGAACTTGAAGATGTGGTTATACTACGAAAATTGGCATTCTATTGGATCTATGAAGTTGAAAACGGAAAAAAGATGTTAGGCAAGAGCCCTGATCAATGCGTTGAGATATTTAAAAAACAAGGACGCAGAGGGCTTACTGCAAGAGAGGGTTGTTTCCTGTTGATTCAGAATCCGTATGTTTTGGAAGATCACTTTATAGATCTTCCCGGCTCTCGCTATGACTCCGGCTTCGTGCCTTGCCTCGACCTCGATGTCGGCAGGCCTGAGCTGGATTCCCGCTATTCCTTCTATTCTTACTCTCGCTATGGTTCGGCTTCTTGCGGGAGTTAGGAAACTCGGTTCTCGGTATTTGGAAACTTGGAAATTAATTATTCCCCCAACACAAAGTGTCGGGGGAATTTATTTTTTTCTAAAATTAAAAAGTTATTAACAGGTTTTCCGCAGGTTATAAACTTACGATATATAGACAGCTATATTATAATAATACATAAGATTTAAATTAAATTATTTTTTTTAAAACAAATGGAAACATTAGATAAAAATCAACTTTGGCAAATAGTATTGGGTGATTTGGAATTGTCAATTTCAAAAGCCAATTTTAAAACTTGGCTTCAGAACACCCGCATTTCTCAAATAGAAGATAATGGAGAAACGGTAATTGTCAGCGTTCCGAATACTTTTACTCAAACTTGGCTGGAAAGAAAATATCATCGCGATATTTTAAAATCTCTTCAAGGAGCCACGGATGATAAAGTGAAAAAAGTTATTTATCGGGTGGAAACATCTCAATCAATAAAACCCAGTCAGCCATTGGCGATAGAATTGGAAGAACTGAAAGAAATCAGCACTCAAAAAGAATCGGAAACAAAAAATGAAACAAACAGCCATGGATTAAATCCAAAATATACTTTTGAAACTTTCATTGTCGGTTCAGGAAATGAATTGGCGAACGCGGCCAGTTTGGCGGCAGCAGGCCAACCGGGCAAAAAATACAATCCGCTTTTTATTTACGGCGGAGTCGGTTTGGGCAAGACTCATCTTTTGCAAGCCATCGGTCATGTTATTTTGAAAAAAAATCCCAAAGTGAAATTTCTTTACACCAATGCCGAAAAATTCACCAATGAATTTATTCAGGCGGTGGGAAACGGATCAATGGATAAGTTCAGAAAAAATTATCGCAATTTGGATATTCTCTTGATAGATGATTTTCAATTTATGGCCGGCAAGGAAAGAACTCAAGAAGAATTTTTTCATACTTTCAATACTTTGTATCAAGACGGCCGTCAAATTGTCATAACTTCCGATCGGCCTCCCAAAGCCATCCCGGCCTTGGAAGACAGATTAACTTCCCGCTTGGAATGGGGATTGATTGCCGATATTAACCCGCCGGACTTGGAAACAAGACTTGCCATTTTAAAAGCAAAATGCCAAGAAAAAAAATATGGCTTAAGCGAAGACGTCCTTCAATATTTGGCGGCTCAAATTCAAAGCAATATTCGTGAACTTGAAGGAGCTTTGAATAAAATCATGGCTTATCATGAGCTTCATAAAATAGAATTGGATTTGCCGACGGTTAAAAATATTTTAGTCAGCTTAACCACTCAGCCCAAAAAGAGTTTTCTCCAACCCAAGCAAATTATTGAAGCAGTGGCCAATTTTTACGGAATCAGAGTTGATGAAGTAACCGGCGATTCCCGCAAAAGAGAGTTGGTTGTTCCTCGCCAAATTTCAATGTTCTTAATGAGAGAAGAAATAGATGCGTCTTTTCCTTTAATCGGCAAGGCATTGGGTAATCGCGATCATACCACAGCCATGCACGCATACAGCAAAATCAAACAAAGCGTTGCTGAAGGCGGAAGAGTCAAACAAGAAATAGATTTAATCAAACAAAGACTTTATAACTAAAAAGCTTTGTTGAAAATTATAGTTAGAAATTTAATCCGCCTTTTGGGCGGATTAAATTTTAGTATTGTCAGGTTTGGAAAACAATGTTAAACTGTAATTAATATGTTTAACTTAGATGATTTATTAAATCAACAAACAAGTTCAAAAAAACCTCAGGTGGCGGAAGAAAATGAAGAAGAAAAACTTAAAGATAAGTTATCAGAAATCAGAATAAAAGAAAAAGAGGAAGAGGCTTCTCAAAAAGCATATCAATCCGGCGTGCCTTATATTAATTTAACCGGATTTCCAATTTCGCCCGAAGCGATAAGTTTGATTTCTTCTCAGGATGCGATGAACTACAAAATTATTTGTTTTTATCGAACCGACAGAGAAGCGAAGATAGCTTCATATCAAGCGGAAGATGAAAATTTGGCCAAATTCAGGGAAAAAATAGAAGGAGCTTTTGATTTAAAAACAGAGCTCTTTTTAGTTTCGGAAAACAGTTTTAATCTGGCTTATAAACTTTACAGTACTTTGCCAAAAATTACTCCTTCCATCAAGGGCGTTAAAATAACCGCCGAAGATATAGAAAATTTTAAATCAAAAATTAAAACCGTTAAAGATTTGAATCACGAAATTCAAAAAGTGAATATTTCCGAGCTGGTCACCTTAGTGGTGGCTTCGGCCATTTCTTCTCGCGCTTCCGATATTCACATTGAGGCGGAAGAACATGATGTAAAAATAAGATTCAGAATTGACGGCGTCTTGATTGACGCGGCGGAAATTGATAAAAAATTATGGGAAAAAATTATTTCCCGCATCAAACTTCTTTCCAGTTTAAAAATCAATATCACTGACCAGCCGCAAGATGGGAGATTTACAATTGATTTGGTTAAAGATAAAGTTGATGTCCGCGTTTCTTGTTTGCCCACGGCCTATGGAGAAAGCGTGGTAATGAGATTGTTGCGTTCATCAGTCGCGGAATTGAGTTTTGAAAATTTGGGATTAAGAGATTCCGCTTTTGAACTTTTAAAAAAAGAAGTGGAAAGACCAAATGGAATGATTGTCACCACCGGTCCGACCGGTTCCGGTAAAACCACCACTCTTTACGCTGTTTTAAATAAATTAAATAATCCGGGAACAAAAATAATCACTTTGGAAGATCCGGTTGAATATCATTTAAAAGGCATAAATCAGAGTCAAATTGACATAACAAAAGATTATACCTTTGCCAAAGGTTTGCGCTCAATTCTGCGCCAAGATCCTGATGTGGTTATGGTAGGCGAAATTAGGGACCTGGAAACAGCGGAAATCGCCATTCAAGCGGCTTTAACCGGGCATCTGGTTATTTCCACCTTGCATACCAATGACGCGGCTGGCGCCATTCCCAGATTTTTCGCTTTGGGAGTCAAACCGTATCTTTTAACTCCGGCCATTAACGCCATTATCGGACAGCGATTGGTCAGAAAAATTTGTCAAAAATGCAGAGAAGAAATAACTTTGGAACCAACGGTCTTGGAAAGAGTGAAAAAGATTTTATCAGAACTGCCTCAAGAAGAAAAAAAGAAAATTAATTTTCCAGAAGATATAAATCAGCCATGGACTCCCAAATTTTATCAAAGCAAAGGATGTCCGGAGTGCCAAGGATTGGGATATTTCGGCCGACTCGGCATTTATGAAATTTTTACCATGAATCCGGCGATTGAAGAAAGTATTTCAAAAGGAGAAATTTCTGAATATAAAATAAAAGAATTGGCTCAAAAACAAGGAATGGTTACTATGGTTCAAGACGGTTTATTAAAGGCCTTGGATGGCATCACTTCTGTTGAAGAAGTGTTCAGGGTTATTGAATAAAATTCCGCGAAATTTACCCTCACTCAACGCTCCAAAACTTTAAAAATTATAACCATTTTGCTTAACGAAAAATTCACAACTCCTCTCCCGACTATAGTGGGATCGTCAAACAGATGAATTTTTCTACAAAATTCTTTAATTTTTTAAAGCTTTTCCGCGACTTCGTTCAGGTAGATTTCGCTATTAGTGATTATTAATTATTTTATTAAAATTATGAGAGATCAAAATTTAGACAGAATGGAAAGGCAAGAAGAGAAAGATGTTGAAACAGAGAAAGTCAAAGAAATGGAAAAATTTCTTAAAACAATAGCCGAAAATTTGAGAGCGGAAGGAATTCCAGTTAATGATAATTGCAAGATTGACGAGAATAGTTTTAAAGAAATTTATTCTGAAGAAGAAATAAAAAATGATACGGAGAGAATAAATTTTTATAAATCAAAATGGAATCTTGAAGAACAGAAAAATCAAACAACCGGTGAAAAACTGGAAATGTTAACAACTGCGATTTTTCATAAATTTCTTAAAGATAAATTTATTGTTGTCCGATCATCTGAGATAGATGACGTGGATAGAAAAGTTGATAATGTTATTATAAAGAAAGGAACCAACGAGGAAGAGATTTTTGGGCTCTTTGATGCAGTCGGAGATGTTACTGATCGCCGTTATAAAGAAAAGGTGGAAAAAATAATGGAAAGAAATAAGAATGGCGCTTCTCTAAAATACGGTTTTTCTATGGATGAAAATGGAAAAATACAGCCAAAAGCCATTGATAATATTCCTCTTTTTTACCTTGCCCTCCCCGAGAAACAACTAGAAGAAGGAATTAAAAATTTTGAATTTAATTCTACCTCTGAATACGAAAAGAAATTATTTGAATATTTTATTCTCAGCATTGAAACTCAAATGAAGGGTCTGGAATTAAGAAGAGACATAAATCCAAAGTGCCAGGAAAAATTAAAATTTCTTAAAGAATCCTTAGAAGATGTTTTTAAAAAAGAACGTCTTCAAAAAGAATTAGATAGCATGTTTGAAGATGATATGCTAGAAATCTTTGAGATTTTTCCCCTAATAAAGCAAGGAGAAACTCTGAAAAAAAACCTCTTAAAAGAAGCATTACAAGATAGGTTAGAATATTATATCAATCATATTTCTAGTACAATAGAGTCTGCTTCGCAAAAAGGATTTAAATTGGATACTAAAGAAACCCTACAAAAAATACATGAAAATCTCTTAAGCGTAGAGGATTTTAATAATGCTAAAAAAATAGAAGCACTGGCTAAAAAAGAAGGAATTGAATTAAAGCTTCCAGAAGGAAATAAGCAGGTTTAAATATTCGTTGAAAATTAATTTTTTATCAGAGAATTTAAAGCCGATATTTTGCCGGCTTTTAATTCTATCCCACACCCAATGGCGACGTCTCTATTTAGTGAGCACTATAAACACTTGTGAATAGTTTGTAGAGTAGCAACAAAGCTTGTTTCCCCCTTAAACACTCCTTTAAACAGGTTCTAATAAATTTTTCTTAGCCACCCCATTAAAAAAACGAGTTTAGACTCGTTTTTTTAATAGAGAAGTATTGACAAAAAATCATAATTATTGTTATAGTAATTATAGATAAATAATCAATCAAAAGATTGTTTCTTAAACAATCTTAATAAGGTAAATATATGGGTGAAACATTTAGATCTCAGGAAGCATTAGAAATTAATCCAAATAAAACAACAATTAATAAATCAGAAAAAAAAGAAGGTCTAACTAAAGAAGAGGAACCAAGATACGGCGAAATATTATATGATAAATCATTAGTTTTTCACGGTGTTGGTTTTGACCTAACTAGACTCCGTTCTATTTTAGAAAAGGGTATTTTGTCAGAACAGGCAGCTCAAGCGAAGGGGTTAGAATTAACAAGAAATTTTGGCGGTTATAACCTGAGCGATAGTGTTTCCGTAGCGGAATCACCGGCAATAAATAATTCATTTACTTTCGGATGTTTTAATAATTATATCAAGGGTGGAATTAGTTTTGTTATTGCGGACGAACATGCATTTAAAGCACCCAAAGGATCTTCGCAAGATAGTGGCTATCTAGATGAGGCATTTATTAAGCATGAGGTGGAAAGAAAAAATATAACTGGTGTTATGGTGCCTGCTGATTTACTAGATGCACCACTTGCAGATTTACCTTTAAATCTTGCCGAAATGGGTTACAATTATACAGATAAACGCTGTAAAAAAATAATAAGCGATTTAGAAACCGAAACTGGATACCGATCTGATACCACAGAATTGGAAAAACTTATAGAAAAGAAAGAAGAACTTGAGAACCAAGAAATTGATTATTTTGAAAAAGACAAACAAAGAAAAGATATTTTTGCACAAATGGAAAAATCTATGTCCCAATATGTAGAGCAAGCATTTTCGCAAAAACTTGGGATTGATCATCCAACTTTGAAAGATGTCCTTAAGCTATATTTACCAAAATCAATGAAGATTTATAATTCAGATGGGTTTGATATTTCTCTTTGAAAAAATTTGCCACCAAAGAAAAACTTAAGAATTAAGAAATAGTGAGACGGAATTTTTAGAGTAAAATAATAAATCAAGCAAATCTGACCCTGTGTAGTGAACACTTGTGAACGGTTTGTAGGGTTTTACCAATTAACGACAAACTGGGAATGACCCATTTCCCCTCTCAAACACTCCTTTAATTCCCTTAAACAGGTTCTAATAAATTTTTCTTAGCCACCCCAGGGGAAACAAAAAAATCTCTGTTTAACAGAGATTTTTTTGTTTTAATTTTTATCAAAGTCTCAAAAATAAAATTTAAAAATCAGAATATTTTTCCCAGTATTTGTAAAATAATTCATTATTTTTTCTTATTCTCTTGGCGATTGTAGGGGGTGTAATTTCAGAAAATTTACCAAAATAATAATTCCAAATTTCTTTTTTTGAAGGGTTACTTAAAAGAAATTTAACGTGTTTCCAATGAAAAGATTGAATAAAAATAAGGATTTTGGGGTTATTTTTAATTTTATATTTTTTAAGAATTAAATGAATATGGTTTGCCATAATTCGTTCCCGAAGGTAAATATAGACCCACCATAACCAATTTTTAGTCGCGCAGGGATACATATTATACCACACTTCAAAAAAATCGGCACGTAATTCTTGTGGACCATCGACATTATAAAGCAAAATATCATGGCCGTCGTGCCACAGCCGCTCTATATTTTCAAATGTTTTCACCATCGAAAGCGCGTACCGAAATTCACGCGACACTTCTTTCAAATTTTTTTTAATAATCGAGACCTTCCTGAATGGTTTGTTTTTACAGTCATACTTATTAAATATACTTTCAGGGTTCCCATCTTTTTCCGGTTGCTCAAAAATAATAATATCCGGTTTATATTTTAAAACCGCCCGGGCCTGACGAAGATCTACTCTGTTTTGTTCGCGACAATTGAATTGATGAAATTTAGGCTTTATCATTTTTTAAATTTATCAGTTAAATTTTTTAAGAATAGTCTAAATTAATTTTTTAGCGTTACCTTGGTCAATTTCTCAATTAAATCTTTTAATTCCGGATTTGTTGATGTTTTTTTGTCTTCTGACTCAAGATTATAATCAACGATTTCTTTAAAAGTGATTTTCTGTTCCATTCTCCAATTTCTGATTTTTATGACCAGATTTTTTATTTTTTCAAATTCTTCTTCCGAGGCCGGGTTGATAAGTTCTTTGTCAATCTCTGGCCATTTTGCGATTATCAGCAAATCATTATTTTGTTTCAAGCCGGTCAATTGGCCGTAAATTTCCTCGGTAACAAACGGGATAAACGGATGGAGAAGTTTCAGTAAATTCAAAATGGCGGATTTTAGAATAAAGACTGTATTGTTTTGCGTTTCCGGATTTTCATTTTGGAATTTTGATATTTCCAAATACCAATCAGCGAACTCATGCCAAGTAAATTCATAAAGTTCTTTAGCCGCTTCGCCGAGTTCGTATTTTTCTATTTTTTTCGTGATTGAATCCGTAAGAGAACTCATTCGCGAGAGAATCCATTGGTCAGCCAATGTTATAGGCTTTAAGGATGAAATGGAATCAGATTTATTTTCTTCGCATTTCATTTGAATAAAGCGACTTATATTCCAGAGTTTATTGATGAAATTTTTTGATGAAATTAAAGATCTCTCGTCAAAACGAACCGCTTGTTGATCATGATTTATTTGGAGAATCAAACCGAAGCGAGTCGCATCAGCGCCGTATTTTTCAATCAGCACCAAGGGATCAATGCCTGTACCCAATGATTTGGACATTCGTTTCCCGTCCAAAGCGAGAATTGTGGGGTGGATATAAACTTCTTTAAACGGCACTTCGCCCATAAATTCAATTCCGGAAAAAATCATGCGCGTAATCCAAAGATGCAAAATATCTCTGGCTGAAGTGATCACATTTGAGGGATAAAATTTTTTTAAATCTTCAGTTTGTTTTGGCCAGCCCAAAGTGGCGAAAGGCCAGAGAGCGGAAGAAAACCAAGTATCAAAAGTGTTTGAATTGCCTTCCATGGGAATATTGTGCCCCCACCAAATTTGGCGAGAAATGCACCAATCGCGAATATTTTTCAGCCATTCTTCGGCGATTTTTTTCCATCGTTCAGGTTTGTAAACCACTTCATTTTTTTCTATGGCTGTTAAAACTTTTTCAGCCAAAAGTTTTGTCTTTAAAAACCATTGTTTTGAAAGCATTGGTTCCACCGTAGAACCGCAGCGATAGCATTTGGCCACATTATGAGTTATCTCTTCTTCTTTAACCAATAATCCCAGTTCTTTCAATTTACTGATTACCAACTCTCGCGCTTCAATAATTTTTTTGCCGTTAAATTCATCATTAACATTGATAATTTTTCCGATTTCATTGATTACTTTGATAAATTTTAAATTATGGCGTTCGCCAGTGTCACTGTCAGCCATGTCGTGAGCCGGCGTAATTTTTACCGCTCCGGTGCCAAAATCTTTGTCCACCATTTGATCGGCGATAATCGGCACTTCGCGATTTATAATCGGCACGATTACTGTTTGGCCGATTAATTTTTTATAGCGCAAATCAGCCGGATTTACGGCCACGGCCGTGTCTCCGAGCATTGTTTCCGGACGGGTGGTGGCCACTTCAATAAAATCATTTGAATCTTTAATCGGATATTTAATATGCCAAAGTTTGCCTTTTTCTTCCACGTATTCCAATTCCAAATCAGAAAGCGCGGTTTGATCTTTAATGCACCAATTAATCACTTTTTCGCCCTGGTAAATCATGCCTTTTTCCAAATAATGTTCAAAGGCTTTTTTGACCGCTGCTTGATAATTTTCATCCATGGTGAAACGGGTGCGGCTCCAATCCAATGAACAACCCAATTGTTTAAGCTGATTTAAAATTATGTCGCCGTATTTTTCCCGCCATTCCCAAATTTTTTCCAAAAATTTTTCCTTGCCCAAATCAATGCGGGTTAAATTTTGTTTTTTTAAATCTTTCTCCACTACATTTTGAGTGGCAATGCCGGCGTGATCCGTGCCCGGGAGCCAAAGAGTTTTAAATCCTTTCATTCTGTAATGGCGAATTAAAATATCGGAAATGGTATTCTCCAAGGCATGACCCATATGAAGAGAACCGGTGATGTTTGGCGGAGCAATCATTATGCTGTAGGCTTCTCCATCTTGGTTAGGTAAATTATCCGGATTAAAAAAACCGCTCTCTTCCCAGAGTTTATAAATTTTTGATTCGTATTTTTTTGGTTCGTAAGCCGATTCCATAAATCTACAAATTATTATTTACGGTTATTATTCTTTCGTTTTTCTTTTTTCCCAATTTAAGTTTAATGGTTATTGTATCTTTTGGCAAGATATTTTTAACTCGTTCGGCCCATTCAATAACGGTTACAGTATTCGGTTTAGCCGACCAATCTTTTACTCCAATATTAATTAAATCTTGACCGGAATTTAGTCGGTAAGCGTCAATATGGCATATTTTTAAAGATTTAACAGAATATATTTTCATCACCACAAAAGTCGGACTGGTAATATGTTTTTTAATACCCAACTCAGCGGCAATTCCCTTGATTAAAACTGTTTTGCCGCTGCCCAATTCTCCGTTTAAAGCCAAAACTTCGCCGCCAACAAGTTTTTTGGCTATTTTTTTGCCCAAATTAAGGGTTTGTTTCTCAGAATGGGTGATAATCTTTTTCATTACAATAATATAGCACAAACTTGATATTCTTTCAAGCGGGTTGACATTTTTAGGCCTTAAACTATACTAAATAAGCTAATATTTAACCTATTTTATGTCTTTACCAGATAAAAGTACAAGTGAAATTTCGCCATTAATCAGGGAATTTCTTGATAAATATCAGGCTTTTTTGGCCGAAAAAGCGCCTTCGGAAACAATACCTAAAATTCATGTTGACGAGATATCCAGCGCCATTGCCTCTTTTTATGAGAAAATAAGGAATGTTGTCGCTTATCGGGAAGAACACCTTTTGCGCAAAGGAGCAATTGAAAGAGTTTTTAAACGTCGGCTTTTTGTTCGTGGAGACAATCAAAATTTTGCCGAATTGTTAATTCAAGATATTATTAGAGTTGGTCATTTGCCGAACGATACTATCCCGGAAACAAAAATAAAAGAAACTCAAAAAATTATTGATAAATACGTGTTTTTAATGGATAAGGCCAAAGAGTCCTCCAGGTCAAACCGCCGGGAAATTATAGATTGGCTTATCAAAATAGGAACTTGCGAAATAGAAGAAAAATTGGACCCGCCGTTTAAAGATAATAACTTGGCGGCTTTGATGTATCAAATTTTACAAGAACGTTTGGTAATTCAGAGAGGACAGATTCCAGATGAAACAAAAAATACCCAGCTTTTTATTAATATTCAGAGGGCACTTCTAAGAGTAGATGATTCCCAGCTCGACTATCGTCTTTTAAAATTTTTAAATCCCAGTTGGATGGAACTGAATCCCGAGACTTTTCCCCAAATAGCTGAAAAATTATTCTTTTATAAAAAAGAAATCAAGCGTCATCTTAAAAATCCTTTGGGTCCGATTTTTTTCCAACTTTGCAATCAATATAATACCATTTTTTATTTAATCAGTGATATTATTTCCAATAGTCGAAATAATGAAGAAATGAATGTTGCTTTTGAAAAATCTGAACTTTTTGAAAAAGCGATTAAGAATAATTATAATAAGCGTTATGAGACGGAGAGAGGGAAGCTCACCCGTTTGGCTTTTCTAAGTGTTATTTCATTTTTTATCACTAAAGTTGCCATTGCGTTCGGTATAGAAATTCCTTTGGACAAATATATAATTGATCAGTTTTCTTGGCTTAATGTCATGATCAGCATTGTCGTACCGCCTCTTTTAATGTTGATTATTGTTTTAACGATTAGAATGCCCTCGGGAGGAAATTTGAAATTGGTTATAGAAGAAAGTAAGGCCGTGGTTTATGGGGATAAGGCTAAAAATTATGCCTTAAAATTACCGATCAAAAAATCTTGGCTTGGTCTCGCTATTGTTCAGATTTTTTCTCTAATAATGTTTTTTGTTACATTTGGGGTTTTGACTAAATTATTATTAACATTTGACTTCAGTATAGCCAGCATTGTCATTTTCTTGTTTTTTATTTCATTGGTGGCTGCGACCGGAACAAAAGCTTATAATCGTTCTCGGGAATTAAGTTTGGAAAAAGAAAAAGGCAATATTTCCACTTTTCTGATTGACTTATTTGCCATGCCGTTGATCGCGGTCGGTAAATGGGGTGCTTCTGTTTTATCTAAATTTAATTTTGTTATTCTTGTTTTTGATTTATTAATCGAAGTGCCTTTGCAAATTTTCTTTATCTTTTTGGAAAATTTAAGAGGTTTTATCAAAAGTCAGAAGGACGAAATTTATTAGCGACGTAGAGCAAGAGAAACCCTTATTAATTTTTCGTAAATAAAAACCGCCTTTTAGGCGGAATAAAAAAACAAGTATTTAAATAATACTTGTTTTTTAAATTTCCAAGTTAGGATTAACTTTGATGGCTTGGAAATTTTTTGTGAGTTTTTTGATTTGTCCTGATTGCATGTTTTTATACTGTAAATAAGCCGCTGTGGCAATCATAACCGCGTTATCAGTGCACAATTTTCTCTCGGGAACATGGAAATCTATTTTTGTTGTCAGATTTTTAATTTTTTCTTCAAATTGTTTTCTTAATTCGTTGTTTGATGCCACACCACCGCAAAGAACAATTGATTTTACTTTGAATTTTTGTCCGGCATTGAGAGTTTTTTTGATTAAAACATCAATAATTGATTGCTGCGCTTCGGCACATACGGCTTGAATGAATTCATTTTTTGTTTTGTCATTTGTCAGAATATTTTTATTTTTTTGGACCAGGTAGAAAACAGCTGTTTTTAATCCGGAAAAACTGAAATCAAAATCAGGCGAATTAAACATCGGACGAGGAAGACTAACTTGTAGTTTTTGGTTTATAGTTTGCGGTTTTGCCGCTTTAGCGGCAATGGCCGGCCCCCCCGGATATCCGATATTAAGAAGTTTGGCTATCTTGTCAAAACATTCTCCGGCCGCGTCATCGCGCGTTTGGCCGATTTTTTTGTATTTTGTTTGACTGGACATTAAAATCAATTCAGTGTGTCCTCCGGAAACAATCAGACAAAGAGCCGGAAATTTAATTTTTTCGTTATTAATGAAATTAGCGCAGATATGCCCTTTTAAATGATTAATACCCATTAAAGGAATTTTTTTGGCATAAGAAAAAGTCTTGGCGGTTTCTATGCCGACCAAAAGCGAAGTTACCAATCCCGGTCCTTGAGTAACGGCGATTAAATCAATTTTTTTATTTTTCAGAATTTCCAATGATTTTTGAATAACGGGCAATATATTTTCAATATGAGCCCGAGCCGCTATTTCCGGAATAATGCCGCCGTATTTACGATGAATCGGTATTTGCGAAGAAATGATATTTGATAAAATTTCAATTTTACCGCCCGAAGTTTTAATAACCGAGGCGGCTGTTTCATCGCAAGATGTTTCAATGCCTAAAATAATCATGACTTTATCTTATCACAAATTTTCCTTTTGACAAATTTATTTAATTATGATAATATGAATAAATTATGCCGCTATCGTCTAGTGGTTAGGACACCAGGTTTTCATCCTGGTAACCGGGGTTCGATTCCCCGTAGCGGTACCAAACCTACTTTTTGATGCGTAGATTGCTCAATCAGCTGATAGATAAGCGATATTTCGGCGGTTCCAAACTTCCCAGCTTTATATGTCACTCTTTGAGGAAATATAAGATTTTGAAATCGCTGTTTCTGTTCTAAATTCATATCGAACCACAATCTTGGAATATTCTTAATAAATTCTAGAGCATAATCAAGAGCTGATTTAATATCAAACTCTTCAATAATGGACTCGTTCATAGATAGCCTAGTCACGGCTATTTTTTCGTTTATACTCTCTTTTTCTTTAAGAAATTCTTCGTCGGTGAATAATTCTTTCTTTTTCATCTCAATAATTTTTTCTTTTTCTTTCTCTAATTTTTCTAACTCTTTTTTATATAATAAATTGTCCTGATTTAAATCTTTATATTTTTCCTGCCAAACATCAAGAACAATTTGTTTAAATAATTTTATATAATTTTCCTTGGGAGTAATTTTTTTTAAAAACTTTATAAAATCTTTTTCTATTTTGACTTTATGAATAGCTTTAGCGTAATGGGAACATTCCCGATTATGACAATGATAATAGGGGTATCTTTTGTTTCTTCCTCGAGACCAACTGGCCGTTAGGGGTTTTCCGCAATAACCACAAATGACAAAATGTCTTAAGGGAAATTCTGGATTTTGTCCATTTCTTGACCCTGAGTTAACGGATCTGCCCCGCATAATTAATTGCGCTTTCATAAATTCTTCCATATTTACCATCGACTGGTGTTTTCCTTCTATTTCTTCCTTGGTCCAAGGATTAATCAGTATTCCAGCATAAAATTTATTATTAAACATTTTTTTTATTGTTTGGGGATACATTGTATGACCCTTTTTTGTTGTTAGCTTCCATTGGTTTGCCATCTTGGCGATATCAGTAATAGAATAGATGCCTTTTAAATATTCTTTCCAAAGTTTTTTAACTAATTTAAATCTTTTTTCATCAGGAATATCAATTTTTCTTTCTGTTCTGTCTCTACTCGCCTTATATCCGGTGGGAGGCACCCACGGCCAGATGCCTTCTTCAATTCTTTTTTGCATACCGCCAATAGTTCTTATTGTTCTTATGTCATTATCAAACTGAGCAAAACCAGCTAATACAGTTTCCATTAAATGCCCTTGAGGGTCGTCACCAATAGGTTCGGTTACAGAGTGGATACTTACTCCATATTTAGTTAATAAGACTTTAATACCAAAATGGTCGGAAGCATTTCTGGCAAGTCTGTCAACTTTCCAAACAATAAGGGCATCTACTTTGCCTTTATTCGCCTGACAAAATTCTAAAAGTTTAAGCAATTGAGTTCTTTCCTTGAATTTAGCCGATTCTCCTTCTTCTATAAATTTTTTAAAAACTTGAATTCCTTTATCTTTGGCATATTCAAGACAAGCCTTTTCTTGCATATCAAGGCTGGTCCCTTGTACCTGTTCTTTTGATGAAACACGACAATAAATTATTCCATTCATAAATTTATTTTTTAAATAATAAAGGGTTAACCCTTACTTGGACACAATCTATTTCAAGAATAGATTATTAAAGCAGGTGTTAACCCCTATTTATCAAAACGACCGAAGTCGTATTGAATAAAAAATATTCTTGTTGATTGTGTCCACTGTTAATTATAGCGACTTGCAAGCTATCGTCAAGACGACAGCGATGTCGCCCCTTTTTTATTATGCTTAATTTCATCTTTCTGCCAAAAATCAAAAATAATATAAGCTTGAGCATAAAGATTATCTCTTATACTCTCTATTTGTTGATCTGTTAAATTTTTGGCTTCTTTGCCGATAATCTCTCGGCATTTTTCTAAATCAAGCATATAATTTTAACTAATAAAGATACATTCGACCCTAAAATCGCGTCTATCACGCTCTCTCACGCTCTGTCGATGCTCCCTGCGACTGATAGCCGTCCAGCATTGGTCTTATAACCTCATGTATATAATTTCTAGCTTGCGCGATAGCTTGCCCTACAGACCTTAACGTTTTCTCGTCGCTAAGAATGGCAAGTTCTTTTGTTTTCAAGTCAAAAATGTCCCGAATAACCGACTCCAAGTCTATATAAAACCAATCATTGTTTTGATTATGATTTTTTCGGAGAATATATTGACGTTCATCTGCCCAAACTTCTAAATCCTCGTCTATCCGACAAATTAATTGTTGTTTTGATAGTTTCATAATTTTAAATTTTGAATTAATTATCTCTCTATAGATAGATGGCGAAAATTCGCCCTCTTTACCCCAAAAATAAAAAACCCTCATATTTATGAGAGTTTTAATGACAACTATTATAACTTATTAAGGTGATTAATTATTCATTGTCATCGCGTATTTTTGGCGTTTGTTCCTTATAAAATTCTTCTATACCTAAATCATCTTTATCATTCCTATTTTTTGAATCTTTTTTTTCTACATCTTCCGATTTGAGAGGAATTAATGTAATTTTTATCTGATATGAATTTACTTTTTTCTTTTTAAGGGGATTGTAATGATTATATGGGAAAAATGGGTCATAATCTATTTTAAAATAATCTTGAAGATTTTTTGCTAATTTTTCTTTAGCTTTTATATATGAATCCTTTGCTTCTGAATTTTGAGGGGTTATTTCTCCATAATTATCTGCTAAAATCTTTAAAAATGTCCATTGTATATCTGGTTTTGTTTGCCTCTTGTCTTCAAACCCCATTGTTTTATAGCTCAACCTTTCTTTATATTGTCTAACTTGAATTAAAATATTCTCTTTATCTTCAAATTTAATAATGAAATTTTCCCATATTGTTCCAGCTGGCAGTTTATAAGGGAACTTACCTTCATTTGATGATTTATTCTCTTGAATAATGGTGTCTAAAAATAATTTTTCATTAGCCATTCTGAGAAACTCTTTGTATTTATCCCTGCAATCTATAACCAATTTTTTTAATTCTTTATAATATTTATTCCACAATTTCTCTTTTTCCCCTCCAGCATGTCTCATTTTGGGGTGTAATTCGTATATATCGACAGGGCCCTCTTCAAACTTAAGTTCGTTATCAGAAAAATGTGTCTCTATAAATTTCCACAAAGAGTCAAATGATTTGTTAAAATCTTTATAATTTTTATTTAATCCAAGGTCTCCATATTCTGATAGAATAGTTTTTGAATATCCCGCATATTGAAAAAATATTTCACTATGAGGATTAATAGAATATCCATTATTATACAATTCATTAAGTAAACAATATATGCCTTCTTCGGGGAGGATTTTTAAGAATTTTTTAAATCTTCCTTTGTCGCTAAATTCTTCTATTGAGTCCATATTAAATCTTTAACAAAAATGTTTATATAGATATATAATATCATATATAAAAATTTTGTCGCCTCTGGACATTTGTTATTTTTATGTTATCATGAAAATAACAATTTAATTTGCCTAAACTCATGGATTTTCTGTGGGCATGGCAATAAAACCTGTGATGGATATTGAGCTCGTCGTTAGAGCACCATCACAGGTCTATATCCGAAAGGGTGTAGGGTGACGCAAGTCATCGCTAGCGGCGGGCTTTATGTATTCCCGCCAAAAAATTTAAAAAAATAAAAGTTGAGTTAACATAATTAATAATTAATTTTTATTTATATGGACAAAGAAGAAAAGAAACTTATTACTAATAATAACAGCCCTGAAACTTTTGACTCTTCTTCCTCTGCACATCATTTTAAGGGTAGTGAAGAAGAGAAAAGACTTACTGATCTTGTAGATGAACAAAAGACTACTATTCAAGAAAAGGATGAATATATTTCATCTCTTGAAGAAGCTCTTGAAGAAAAGTCTATCGAAGAAGAAACTAAAGTTAAAAAACTTAGCGACAATAATTTTTTAAAAAGTAAAAACCATAAAGTTTTATACATCATTATTACTGTTTTAGTTTTAATTATTATCGGTGGCGGACTTTTTTTCTTTTTGGGTAACAATGATGTGCGAAAAGAAACACAAGCACCTAAAGGATTTGTTGATTGTGGTGAGACAACAGCATATCCTTCATGTTTTTTAAACAGAATGAATGAATGCTTGCCCGTAACCGAAAAAATGATGGACACAGACGACTCAGGAAATTTTATAGAGATAACAATTTTAGGGAAAGAAAATGAAACTTGTCATTTTCAGGCAAAGATGAATAATATTTTAATAAGTGACTGTTATTTTCCAAAAGGGACGCTACAATATAATACTATTTGGCAAACCCTTGGAAGCTACAATGGCTCTAGCTCGCAAAAAGCAGTTGATGAGAACTGTAAGTCAGGATGGTAAATAGCACCGTGTAGTAAAATTTGACGTTATAAAAATATGAAAATAAAACAATTAATAAAAAAATGCCCAAGAAGTTTAGAAGATGTTTTTATAGAAAAAATTACTAAACTCGCCATTAGTAAATTAGGAGGAAAAAACGCAGAAGATATCAAAAATAAAGTTGAAGAAATTACAAAGTTGTCATTTACTGAAGAAAATCTATCTAAGATATTAAAAATTTTAGAAGAATTACCAATAAATAATATTTATAGATTAGAAGAAAAAGATGGAACTATATCTCTTTGGCAGATTGTATCTTCTTTATTTTTTTGGGGATGGATTCTGATTTTGCTATTTCTCCCCTTTATTTATTATGAAGAATTTATGGAAAAAATAGATAATCCTTATGGTACCCTAATCTATATCTTGGCAACCACGTTATACTTATTTGTACCGCTTGGCATTTTATTTGCCTTTCGACCAAAATGGACAAAGGAAGTAAAACAACCAATAATTAAAAAAGATGATAAATTTATGAAAGAAAAAAATAATAAAACTATATCTCTTTGGCAGACTGTATTTATATGGACAAGCATTTGGTTTTTAATTCTTTTTTTCTTTCTTTATGGAGTGAGCGATAAAGACGCAAACCTTCCTTATGCCCTATTATTAAGTATTTTTTTATCTATACCGCTTGGCATTTTATTTGCCTTTCGACCAAAATGGACAAAGGAAGTAAAACAACCAATAATTAAAAAGCCGCAAAAAATAAAACAATTAATAATTAAGTTATATTTTTTAATAAAAAGATACATGGCAGAAATGTTTGTAATTTTGGGTGCTTATCTTGTTGGGATAAATTCCACTCCCAAACAACAATGCGATTCTTATAGTGGGTCACCTTTTTTTTCACATATATTGGGAGGAGGGGAAGGAGAGACGTGGACATGTTGGAATACTTACAATAAAGGAGCATTGGGCATAGGGTGGATTATTTTGGCCTTAGGAATAGTTATTTTAGCAAATAGATATTTACCCAGGAGAGATAAAAAATAAAATGAAACTAAAATTAGCCACAAGAATTTACATATGCTCATTCATCGTAATTTTTGGTTTAATTATTTTTTATCATCAATACAATATTGATTCAATAAACAAAAAAGAAAAAGAACAAAAAGAAGCGATCAGAATCCAATCTTGGGAAAAAGCTCACCAAGAAGCCGAGGATGCGCTGCATTATGGCGAATTACATCCCAACGAGCCATATTCTGACGGAAAAGAAGTACTATCTCCCAATGGCGAATTATCGGTTTTTGTACAAAATTATCCGGACAGACCTAGTTTCAAGCTTAATGAAATTTGGATACGAGACAAAAAGAATCACACGGAAAAATTATTAGTAGGGAATATGTTTGAAAATGATGTTCTCTGTGATTTTTCCTCAATAGTTTTTTCTTTTGATGCAAAAAAAATTTATTTTAATAATTATAATGATGGACAAAATGATGAAATTTATGTTGCTGATATTTCTACTGGCGTATTAAAAGATATTTCAGTTGGCGATCCATTTGACGTTATAACCAAAGGAGTATATAAAGGAAAATTGTTTACCTCAAAACATAAATATTACGAAGAAGGAGGTTCTTATGACCATTGGTATATTATTGATGAAAATGATGGTCATGAAATTAAAGATCTCGGCGAATCTACACCACTGGAAAAATTGAAAGAGGAATATGGTTTACTCCACTTATTTTCTGAATTGAACAGTGAGTAGCACAACAAGGTAATTTTCTAAATAGTTTGAATAATTTTGAGGGCAGGGGTATTTAAAAAATGCTTTATTCAAGCAGTTTTTTTATTAACTTTTTCGTTAAAAATGCTATAATAAAAAGAGTTTATATAATTATAAAAAAGATAAAAACTATTCATAAATATTAGAAAAATTAGCAAATATGAGGAATAAAAAATATACAAATCCGAGACCCCAAATACCTGTAGCAACTAAACGAGAAATTAAGATTGAGGCTCGTCATTCTTGTTTAGTTTGCAAGGAAAGAGTTTCTTTAGTTTTACATCACATAGATGGGAATCGTGAAAATAATGACTCCGATAATATTATTAACATATGTAGTAATTGTCACGGCATGGTGCATGATGGGAAAATCACAGCGATTGAACTACGTGAATACAAGCGTAAAGTAAAAGAAGGTGACGAAGAATTGATTAAATTAAGAGAAGCGGTAAGTTACCTTTTAGGTTCAAAACAAATCAGTATCTCAAGCGATTTTGGAAAATTAAAATTTAAATATCAAAACCTATTAAATGATTACGGAGATAAATTAATTTTTTATCAGTCTTTTGTTTTTCTTATCCCAGAATTTTATATTGATAAGCGTGGCGAAGAAATTAGGGCTGTGGTGAGGGATTTACTAAATTTATCTTCAGATGAAGAAAATATGATTATCACCCACCTTATTAGACTTGATTTAATTGAGATTATTGGAGGTTTGATTATCCTGAAAAATAAGGATGATGCAAAGACAGCTCTTAACGAATTAATAAATTCTCATAAAATTGAAATAAATAAGCTTATCAAAAAATTTGTTGAATTATGAAAAATCAGAAACAAATTTTATCAAAATTAATGAATCTTGATAATAAACAGGCTGATAAGTATCTGTCTAATTTTGCTAATGAAATTAAAAAAAGAATCATTTCCAGTAAGGATAATGATAAAATATTTGAAGCAATTGATATTCTTCGTGAGTTTGTTTATAAAGTTCCAAAGCAGACTATTAAGATAGTTAATCATATCATTCACAATCCGAAAGAGCCGAAATTAATAAAAAATCCAATAAGGTTTTTCTATGGTAAAAGCCATTTGGATGTGGTTATAAAAGCATTAGAATTACTTGACCAACTTCGTTATATCTACGCCGATGGTGTTTTACCTATATTAGAAGAAATTATTTTGACTGGGGGTAAAGATGAAAAAAATAAAGCCATTGAAATTGTAAAACATTTTACAAAGTATGATTTTAATGTTCTTTCTAAATCAAAAATTGGGTATGGAGCACAAAGGAAAATCCTTGATTACATTTTGGTATGGTCGATTGAAAAACAAATTGAAAATTTTGATTTTATTGAAGTAGCCACACAAGAACTTTTAGGATCGTCAGTAGAGGGGACGACATCGGGAATAAATAAAGAGTCACAATATACCTTAACAATGCATTTTGGAGTTGTTCAGCCAACTGATTTTTTAAAAAATATTCGCCGTGAGACGATTAATTTAATATTCAATCTTTATAAAAACGTAACTGACGAACAGAAAAAGATAAGATTAGTAAAAATTCTTGAAGAGGCAGTAAGGACACCGATTAATGTAGTTTATAGTGAAAACGTAAGAAAAATGATTATTGATGACGCTCAATATTTATTAACTATTTATAGAGAGATGCTTTTTAAGGACGGTAAATTAGTTGGTAGTATTCCAGTCGCTGAAGAAATAGAGAAGAGGTTTCATTGGTTTTATAGAAGTGGAAAATTAGATACACTTGAAGCTAGAAAATTAAGGAAAGATATTTTGACAGATTCTTTCTATTCTATATTTCGTTTATTTGCTGGCGATGATATTGTTTTTCGTGAAGAAGAAGGCCGAGACAAAGCAGAATCAAGGCGTGGTCAAGCTATTGATACTAAAGTCGCAGAGATTGATGACTCTAATTTAAATAAATGGATTAATACTCTTAATAAAGTTGCAGAACAAATTGGTTTTGTAGCCGATTGGCAATTTAATCCTTTTAAAATGTTTCTAAGAAAATTAGCCGCAAAAAAACCAGACATAGCCTCAACGATATTTAATGATGCTCTAGATAATAATAAACCGATGAAAAATCTTGCTACGCATATTTTAGATGGTTTTCGTGATATTGGTCGTCTTGATTTATGGGATACAACTGTTGAAAAAATAATAGATAAGCAAGAAATTAATTTAATCAGTGCAATTATATATTCACTTAATATCAATAGAGAAGGATTTGATTTGTCAAAAGAAATTCGGGAACAGGATTTAATATTACTTGAAGACATTGTCAGACTAACTGGGAATTTCACTTTTCTCACTAATCAAGAAGGAAATAATTGGACCTTACAGTACGCCATTATTAATGCGCTCACAAGGAATTTCAAGCGTGATCCTATCCGTATTGAAGCTCTTATACTTGAAATGATTCAAAAATATCAAGAAAAAAAAGACTCTCTTGTTAGAGAATTGGAGTTCGGGATTATAAGGGGAGGGGTTGATTATAGCGAATTTAGTAAAAAGGGTATTAATCTTTTAAAATCATTACTTGTGGAATTAGATAATTTAGATTGGGACGCCCAGCACCTATTATTGAATCTTGGCAAAAAGGATATTCAAATAATCTTCGACATATTTTGGGATAGAATCGAGAAAGGTTCAAAGAAAAGAAAGGGTAAAAAAATTTTTGCTGAGGTGGAACGTTATCAGGCAATTCCTTACTATTTTAATGATGATTTGAAAAGATATCTTTCTACTTATCCGCAATTTCAGGTTTTAATTAAGAAATGGCTTAACAAAGTCACTCTTACTTGGTCGCCATATAATTGGAATATCGGTCATTTTCTTAAAAAGATAAACTCATTAACAGTTGTAATTAAAAATATGATTGAATGTGGAGATGAAAATAATTTGACCAAGGCTGTGCAATTAATGGATCAATTTGAAGGTGGCAATATAGAATTAAGTATCGAAATAATTAAAAAAACTAAAAGTAAGAAAAATATAGGCCATATTGAAGGGATGTTATTTTCCACTGGTGTAGTTTCGGGAGAGGATGGAATCGCACGCGTCCATGAAGCAAAAGCAGAGACCTTAAAAAAATATTTAAACGACGGGAATAAGCAAGTGAAAAAATTTGCCAAAAAAATGATTAAAAGTCTTAAGGATAGTGCAAAAAGAGAACGTCAGAGAATCCAAGAAGAGAAGCAGCTACGCAAGGTCGAATTTGAGGGCTAGTATTAAGCGATAGTTGATAGTTTATATCAAATTTAAATCTCTACCGAGAAAATCTCAAAAAGTTGATGCTATCTTGATAGTCATCAATCTTAAATTATTTTATTTTCTCAATCAGAGGATTAATATATTTCCTACGAGGGCGAATAGTGGCTAAATAACTGTTTTTGCCTTATAATAAAGACTTTTAGAGCATTATCATTATTTTCCTGTGATGTCGCCTTTAATATCAGTGCTAACCATTAAAAAACTTTATATTTAATACACGACATCGCTATCGCCTAAAATTTTATAATTTTAAAAAAATTTCTAGCACAGGGACTGTATTCTTACCGACCAAAACAATTTTTTAGGGGAATACCCCCCCTAGGAAATTTGATTAAAATATATGAGAAAAGAAATTAAAAAACATAGTGATAAAAATGCTTTCAGAGGTATGAATAGATATTTTAATGCGGACCTTGTTGTTGATTCAAATTCATGGGAAGAGTTATTTGAAAATTTAGAAAGATATAAAATTTCATCAAATTTTAAAAATCAATCATTTAACGAATACAAATTATTTAATTTAACCATTAAAATAGAATATAAATTAACCATGATACTTGAATTATTTTTAAAAGAGGGAAAATTGGTAAGGTCAGAAGCGTATAAACATATTTTGGAAACATGCAAAAAATATAGAAGATTGATCACTAAAAAAGAAACTGAGAAACTCTTAAAAAGAGAAATGAAAAATGATGATTCAAATCTTTTTAGTCCCCATGTACTATTTTATATCGCTGGATGTGGCCTGGGGGATATTCTCCATATTTTTGAGAATTGCACGGATAATTTTTCAGATAAAGATAAAATTGTAAAACAATTAAGAGGCTTTAAAGATAAAAGGAATGATTTTACTCATAATTTGTTATCTAGCAGGATTAATTCATTTAAGCTCTTATCAAGAGCATTATTGGTTGGTCAAAAATTATATAATACTTTCGACCAGATGATTGAATCGCATTTTATTCGGGATAGTATTGTTGGTAACAGAATGATTTACAAATTGAAACTAAATTAAAACTTTAGACAAGATTTATAATGAATTTAAAATGAGATAAAAATTATTTAATTACTGATTCAAATAACATACAGTAGTATATATGTTTATTCTTAGAAAAACATAATTTATTACTAGCCCCATTTTTACTCATTGACACTTGCGAAATTCTCTTTATAATTAGCTATAATATTGCTCCACAACTTTAAGGTTTCAATCAATTGATTCCAATTTTGAAGCGTCTGGGGTACCAAATTTAAAATATAAATTGAATCAATATGATAAGCATTAAAGAAATCAAAAATAATTCTTATGTCCAGGAATTTATTTATCAAACAGAAATTACTTTGGAAGCTTTAGAATATACCGAGCATGCTTTTCGTCATGCTAATCTAGTCTCTCAGAGATCAGAGGAAATAGCCAAAAAAATCGGGTTAAGTAAAAAAGAACAAGATATAGCGGCTATTGCCGGATTCTGCCATGATATGGGCAATTTTTTGGGTCGTCAACAACACCATTATTGGAGCGCCCTTCTTTTTAATCAACTTTTTCAAAAAGATTTTTCTCCCCAAGAATTAGCTTATATTTTACAAGCGATGGTCAATCATGACAAACAAACAATGAAAATAGTAAATAAAATTTCCGCAATTCTTATCTTGGCCGATAAATCAGATGTTCATCGTTCCAGAGTAACGGTTAATGTTAAAAGCGCGAAAGCGGATATCCATGACAGAGTTAATTATGCAACAACCAAATCAGTTCATAAAATTGATCCTAAGAAAAAAAGAATTACCTTAGTTTTGAAAATTGACACTAAATTTTGTTCAATTATGGAGTATTTTGAAATTTTTACCGAAAGAATGACTTATTGCCGCGAGGCGGCCAATTATTTGGGCTATAAATTCGGCTTGATTATTAATAATTTTAAACTGCTTTAATATGGTTCGCGAAGAAGCGTTTAAATTGGTTGAAGAAAAAATAAAAACGCCGAATTTGATAAAACACTGTTTAGCCGTGGAGGTGGTGATGAAAAATTTGGCGAAATATTTTTTCGAAAATGAAGAAAAATGGGCTCTAGCCGGACTTTTGCACGATATTGATTACGAAGAAACCAAAACAGACCCTGTAAATCACAGTTTGATTGGAGCGAAATTTTTAGCCGAGAAAGGTATTGAATTGGAAATCATTGAAGCAATAAAAGCGCATAATGTCATGCACGGACTGCCGCGCCAAAGCCGAATGGCTAAGGCGCTATTTTGTTCCGACCCGATAACAGGTTTGATTGTTGCTTCAACTTTGGTTTTGCCAAATAAAAAAATATCAGATTTAACCGTAGAAAATATTTTAAATCGTTATAAAGAAAAAGGATTTGCCAAAGGAGCAAATCGAGAACATATTGCTGCCTGCGATGATTTGAATTTGTCGCAGGAAGAATTTTTTAAAATCAGTTTAGAGGCGATGCAGGGCGCGGCTCAAGAAATAGGATTGTAATATGATTTTATCAACAACGGAAAAAAATATTAAAAAAGCGCGGAAGATTTTAAAAAATGGCGAAGTGATTATTTATCCGACTGATACGCTTTACGGTTTGGGAGCTGATATTTTCAATCAAGAAGCGATTAAAAAAGTTTTTATTCTGAAAGGAAGAAATTTTCAACAGCCGATTTCAGTCATGGTCTCAAGTGTTGGAGATATTAAAAAAATAGCTCTGGTTAATAAAAATCAAGAACGTTTTATTCAAGCTCTTTTACCCGGACCGTTTACTGTTATTTTAAAAAAGAAAAAAAATATAAATAAGATTTTGACCGGCGGAAAGAATACGATCGGCATTCGCATACCGGACTCAAAAATTTGCCAAAAACTTTCTTACAAAATGCCAATAACCGCTACCAGCGCCAATATTTCAGGCCAAAAACAGACCCTGGATGTTAAAAAATTAGCGAATATTTTTGGTGATAAAAAAGTAGAATTGATTTTAAAAGGAAAAAATTTAAGCAATAAGGCTTCAACAATTATTGATTTGACTGTCAGTCCGCCTAAAATTATAAGATAAAAATTTTTATGAATTTAAAAAAACTAAAATTTATACCGGATTTCTCGCCAAGAAATCTGAGGTTAATTCTAGTTTTTGTTATTTTTATCGGACTTTTGAGTTTTTTATTGGTTTTTTCAAAAAAGGCAGAAATGGATATTAAAAAATTAGAACAAGGAATGGGACTTGAAATAAAGCGAATAGGTCATCGAGGTCCTGTTCTCACAAAAGGCATTTATGTTTCCGGCTGGACAGCCAGTGAACCGAAAATGATGGAAGAATTGATAAATTTGGTTGATCGAACGGAACTAAACGCTATTGTCATAGATATTAAAGATTCAAGCGGAAAAATAACTTATAACAGTAAAATTCCTCAAGTTGAAAAATTAGGAACCAAAGAAATAAAAATTAGAGATTTAGGTGGTTTGATCAGAAAACTTCATTTTTATAAAATTTATGTTATTGCCAGAATTCCTATTTTTCAAGATCCAATTTTGGCTCAAAAAAATCCGGCCTTGGCTTTAAAAAATGGGCAAGGGCAAATTTGGAAAGATAATAAAGGTTTGTCATGGGTTGATCCGGCCTCGGAAGAAGTTTGGGCTTATAACATAGAACTGGCCAAAGAAGTATTTGCGCAGGGCTTTGACGAAGTTAATTTTGATTATGTTCGTTTTCCTTCCGACGGTAAAATTACAAACATTGTTTATCCTTTTTGGGATAATAAAACTCCCAAAAATGAAGTTATTAAAAAGTTTTTCGAATATCAAAATAAAGAATTGGTAAATTTAGGGCCAACCTCGGTTGATCTTTTCGGTATGACTTTTTGGCACACCACGGATGATAGTGATATGAATATCGGTCAAAGATTGGAGGATGCGTTGCCGTATTTTGATTTTATATGCCCGATGCTTTACCCGTCTCATTTTCCAAATAATTTTAACGGATTTAAAAATCCGGCTGAATATCCTTATGAAATAATTTCTCAAAGTTTGAAATCAGCTGAACCGCTTTTTATGGATTCCGAAGGCAAGAGAATTGTCAAACCGAAAGTCAGGCCGTGGATTCAAGCTTTTGATATCGGCGCCAAATATACGCCGGATATGATTTTAAAACAAAAACAAGCCGTGACTGACGGTGAAGGTTATGGCTGGCTTTTATGGAATGCCTCCAATAATTATTCTAAAATTGAATCGGCTTTAAAATAAATATAATATGAAACAAAGAATTGAAAAAATCAATGAATTGATAAAACGAGAAATGAGTCAAATCATAGTTCGGGAAATTGAAGCGCCGGACGGATCTTTAATTACCATCACCAGAGTGGAAACATCCGAGGATTTAAGTGACGCGAAAATATTAATCAGCATCTTTCCTTTTAATCATAGCAAGAAAGTACTTTTTATATTATTGAAAAGGATTGGCGAGATACAGGGTTTTTTAAATCGTCGTTTGGCAATGCGCCCTTTGCCGAGAATAAGATTTGTCATAGATGAAACAGAAGAAAAAGCCAGCCAAATTGAACATGTTTTGAATAAAATCAAAAAAGAATCCTAAACTATAAATAGTTATCCACATTTAATTTAAATTGACAATTTGGATTGGATGTGTTATGTTGTTTACAGTTAGTGAAATCTTAAGCATTTATTGCTTTTGACTTTAAAATGTCAGTTGAAGAACGTTTTATCGGTTTTCAAAGAAAAAAATAGGTGAATTCAATTCAATCAGTTGATTTCTGAAATTAAATCTATAATTAAATTATTATAATATATTTTAGCCTGAAATAACAATTTTTGCCTCTCAACTTCTCTTATTAAGAGGGTTTGGAAAATATTTTAAAATTAAATTTTCTTAAAATAAAAAGGGCAGAAAGTCACAAAAGGCGAGTATTATCTAATTTTTTTCTTTGAAAACCGAGTATAACACTGGGTTTTTTATTTATTTAATTTAAAATTATGATTTATTTGATGATTATTTTTGTTCTTGCTTTTGGAGTTTTTGTCGGTTATTTATTGCGTCGGCAAATCGGTCAATATCAAGTTGACTCCGCCGAAGCCAAGGCGAAAAATATTTTAGCCAAGGCTAAAACAAGAGAGCAGGAAATGTTTTTCAAGGCCAAAGAAGAAAGTTTGGAAATTCTTGAAAGAGCCAAAAAAGAAGAATTGGTTTGGCGTCAAGAATTGAAAATAGCGGAAGAAAGATTGGAAAAAAGACAATCTGTTTTTGAAAAGAAAATTTTAGAAATAGAAGACCAACATAAAGAAATTGCCAAAACCACTCAAAAACTTGAAGAAGCAAAAATTAAAATTCGTACTCTTTATGATCAGGCAAAACAAGAATTGGAAAGAGTTGCAGGATTAAGCATTGATGAGGCGAAAAAAGAGCTTTTGGAAAATCTCGAGAAAGAAATGAAAGATGACATTTTTGTCAGAATTAAAAAACTTGATCAATATGGATCGGACGAAATTGATAAAAAAACAAAAAATTTAATTACCGCCGTTATTGAACGTTATGCGGCTTCTCATACGGTTGAAGTTTCCACTTCTTCCGTGGCCCTGCCTTCAGATGAAGTGAAAGGAAGAATTATCGGACGAGAAGGCAGAAATATTAAAGTTATCGAACAATTGACCGGAACGGAAATTATTATTGACGATACGCCGGAAACAGTTTTAGTCTCAGCTTTTAATCCAATCAGACGACAATTGGCAAAAAGAGTTTTGGAAAAATTAATCAGTGACGGAAGAATACAACCGGCCAGAATTGAAAAAGTGGTGGAAGAAATAAAAAAAGATTTGGCTCATGAAATTAAAAAAATCGGCGAGGAAGCGGTTTATCAAATGGGTGTCACCGGACTTGATCCGAAATTAATTTTCTTTTTGGGCAGATTAAAATACAGAACAAGTTATGGACAAAATGTCCTTCAACATTCTTTGGAAGTGGCGAATTTAGCGTCAATGCTGGCCGTTGAATTGGGAGCCAATGTTTCCGTGGCCAAAAAAGCCGGCTTGCTTCACGATATCGGCAAAGCGGTTGATTTTGAAGTTCAAGGCACGCATCCTGAATTAGGCAGAGATTTGGCTGAAAAATACGGTTTACCGAAAGAAATAACCATCCCGATCGCCACTCATCATGAAGATCATCCGCCGACATTGGAAGCGGTAATCGTTAAAGTGGCTGATGCAATTTCCGGAGCCAGACCGGGTGCGAGAAGAGATACTTATGAAGAATATTTAAAAAGATTGGGAGAGTTGGAGGATATTGCAAAAACCTTCCCCGGAGTGGAAAAAGTTTACGCCATTCAAGCAGGCAGAGAATTAAGGGTTTTTGTCAGACCGCAAGAAATTGATGATTTGGCAGCCAATAAATTGGCTCGAAAAATTGCCGATAGAATTGAAAATGACTTGAAATATCCGGGAGAAATAAAAGTATTGGTTATCAGAGAAAATAGAATTACTGAGTACGCGAGGTAAAGGGCTTTGTCTCCGGACGTTAAGTTGGAGCAACAAAACCTTTACCCCCTCCTTTTGAGTGCTTTTGAATTTATATATTTATAAATTGTCTTGTGAAATAACTCAATAAACGATATATCGGATTCTCTGAGAGATTTAAAAGGAATACTAAAAGCATCTAAAAGGAGGGGGTACTCAAAATTATAGTTAAAAATTTTGCGTTCTCCGAACTTAAATTTTAAAATAATTTTGGTATGAAAATATTATTCATCGGCGACATTGTCGGAAAAATCGGCCGCAAGGCAATCATAAAAATTCTGCCAGAACTTAAAAAAGAATTTGAGCCGGATTTGATATTGGCCAATGGTGAAAATTTAGCTCATGGCAAAGGCGTGACTCTGAAAATAGTCAAAGAGATTTTAAACGCCGGCGTTGATGGATTAACCAGCGGCAATCATATTTGGTCAAAGAGAGCTGACTTTAAAAAAGTTGTTTCGGAAAAACTGCCAGTCATCAGACCGGCTAATTATCTGAAAAAACTTTTTGGCAACAGTCAGATGATTTTGAAAAAAGGAAAGAAAAAAGCTTTAATAATTAATTTGCTCGGTCAAGTTTTTATTAAAGATAAATATGGCGAGACTACCAGCCCTTTTAAGAAAATTGACAAGATTCTTAAGGCAAACAAGAAAACAAAAATTATTTTAGTTGATTTTCATGCTGAAGCCACGGCGGAAAAAGCGGTATTGGGGCGTTATTTGGACGGTCGCGTTTCTGTATTTTTGGGAACGCATACTCATATTCCGACAGCTGACGAACAGATTTTAAAAAATGGTACGGCATTTATCACTGATGTGGGAATGGTTGGAGTCAAAGATTCAAGCATTGGTAATAAAATAGAGCCGATTATTGAACATTATTTAACCGGATGCAAGCGAGTTATGGAAATACCGGAAACGGGAACAGTGGTTGTTAATGCCGTTTTAATTGAGATTAATGATAAAACCGGCCGCGCAAACAGTATTCAAAGGGTTGCCAAAGAAGTGGAAATATGATAAACTAGCTTATAGTTTGTAGGCTTGTAAATTAAATAAAAATATTATAAAATACTTTTTGGCCTAAAAAGCTAAAAAGCTAAAAAGCTAACTTTATGGTCAAAAGAACATATCAACCTAAAAAAAAGAAAAGAGTTCGCACCCATGGTTTTTTAAAGAGAATGCGCACTAAAGCCGGTCGAGACGTTTTAAAGAGAAGAAGAGCCAAGGGCAGAAAAAGATTAACCGTCTAGGCGGGATTTTAGTTTTTAATAAATAAAAAACAACTTTTTAAAGAGTTGTTTTTTATTAGAGAAAATATAATTGAGCCACTCAATATTGAGTGGCTCAAACTTTAGAAGTCATAAAGCTAGGGTCATAAGGCTGTAAGGCTATCAGCAAAGCCGTATTCAATGGCTTCTTGAGCAGAAAAATAAGTCCCTACTTGACCATTCTTATGTTTATCTTTCCACGTCTGTAGAAAATTTTGACCCGTATTTTTAGCTATTATCCATGTAGAGAATATATCACAAATTTTGTCAGCAGTGTAATGAGATAGAAGTCTTCTGTAATTTTCCTTAACCGAAACTGATCCGTCTTCGTAATAAGTTGCAGTAGGATGAATCATAACTGCTTCTTGTTCTGGACCTTCAACATATCTTCTTCCTTTCGTTCCAGAGCAAAGAATCAAAGCCGCAGCTGAAGATGCTTGAGAACTTTCAATTGTAATTGGTTTCTGGCAATTTTCCATTACTCGGCAGATAGCACAAGCTGATCGAACATCTCCCCCCAAAGACCAGAGAGAAATTTTAATTTCATTAACCGCTGAGTCTCGTTCGAGTATTTTGATTTCTTTAATAGTCTGCAGGGCCGTTTCTTTATTAATCTCGCCATAGATGAAAATTGGATTAAAGGCAGTCCATTCCAGTTTAGTTTTTTCCGCTTCTTGTATGATATTGTGAATGTCACCATGAAAGCTGACCGTGTAAGTAATAGCACCAATAAGATCACCAATAAAGCAACCAATAAAAATCGGAACAAAAATCTTACATAAAATAGCTAAAATTTTTTTCACGTTTCCCCCTTTGTAAAAATCACTCATTTTTGACGAGTGATTCACTATTTATAGTATAGCACAAATTTAAAATTTGTCAAGAGCGGTTTTACGGGGGTTGGCAAATAATTTTATTTTTGGTAAGATATATACATGCTTTCAAGAGAGTATCGTTTAACCAAAAATAAGGATTTCGGAAAAGTGGCGAAATTCGGCAAGCAGGCTTGGACTCAATATTTTGGTTTAAAATGGTTAAAAAATGATTTAAAAAATTCGCGTTTCGGCATTGTTGTTTCTTTGAAAGTTGACAAGAAAGCGGTGGTCCGCAACAGGATTAAAAGAAGAATCAGAGCGATTTTAGACATAAGAAAGAAAGATATTAAAAGCGGTTTTGATTTTATGATTTTAACCAGAACGGAAATCAAAAATTTGGACTATTGGCAGATAGACGATATTTTAAAAAACATTCTTCATAAAGAAAATTTATTCACCAATGAAAAATAATATTTCCATCTTGCTTAAACTGTCGGTTTTGAAATTAATCAGTTTTTATCAAAAAACTTTTTCGCCTGATCACGGTCCTTTTTCTTTAATTCATCCTTGGTCCGGCACTTGCAAATTCAGACCGACTTGTTCCGAATATGCTTATCAAGCTATTGAAAAATACGGATTATTGAAAGGATCTATTAAGGCAATTAATCGCATTTGCCGCTGTAATCCTTGGTCAAAAGGCGGATGGGATAAGCCTTAAAGGGCTTTGTCTGAATTTTCAATCCCGAGTTTGCGAGGGAGCAGAAAATTCAGCAACAAAACCTTTACCCTGTTAAATAATTTTAAATTTTCCATATAGATATGCTTTATTATGTATATATCCTGCAATCATTGAAAGATAATAAACTTTACGCAGGTTATACAGAAAATTTAAAATTAAGATTTGAGGAACATAGAAAAGGACATGTTAGTTCAACAAAAGACAGAAGACCGTTAAAGTTGATTTATTTCGAAGGTTGTTTGAATAAAAAAGATGCTATGCATAGAGAAAAATATTTTAAAACCTATCACGGCAAAATGTTTCTAAAAAATCGCCTCAAATCTTATTTAACAGGGTACGCAAATTTTTAGTAAAATTTTTTGCGTTATAAATAACTTAAAAATTTAAAAAAATTTGGTATGATTCAATTTTTTAACACCATTCTTTATCAGCCATTGCTTAATCTTTTAGTATTTTTCTACAATGTAATTCCAGGCCATGATTTAGGCGTGGCAATTATTACTTTGACTGTGATTTTAAAATTAATACTTTTTCCTCTTTCCCGTCAATCGCTTAAATCTCAAAAAGCGCTTCAAAGTCTTCAGCCCAAAATGGAGGAAATTAAAAAGAAATATCCGGATCAAAAAGAAAAGCAAGCCAAAATGACCATGGAGCTTTATAAGGAGAACAAAATTAATCCCTTTTCTTCTTGTTTGCCGCTTTTAATCCAACTTCCTATTTTGATCGCCGTTTATCAAGTTTTTAACACCGGTTTAACCAGCACTAATCTGCCGGTTTATTCTTTTATCTATAATCCGGGCCATTTAAATTCTTTCGCTTTTGGTTTTTTAAATTTAGCTAAACCAAACATACTTTTAGCTTTAGTTACCGCTGTTTCACAATATTTTCAGACCAAAATGCTTACGGCTGCAAAACCTGATTCCAGTGTTGCTAAAACTCCGGGAGCAAAAGACGAGAATATGATGACCATGATGAATAAACAAATGCAATTTATGATGCCGATTATGACTATTTTTATCGGTATTTCCTTGCCAAGCGGTCTGATGCTTTATTGGTTTGTAAATCTTTTATTGACTCTCTTGGAACAAAAAATGATTTTTTCCGCTAAAAAATAAAATATGCCAGTTTTTCAATCTATATTTTTACAAGGTATTTGGAAAATTATTTATTTTCCTATTTGGTGGTACACGAAAGGTTTAGTCAAAAGAATTTTTGATTTTTCCTCGGGTGTTTTTCGTTTGGCTCATGATCTCAGTTTGAAAATTATGGTGACCCATCTCTTCAGTCCGATGTTCGGGGAGACAACCAAGTCGGGGAGAATAATCAGTTTTTTCATGAGAATAATTTTACTTGCTTGGCTTTTGTTTTTATTTATATTGGGAACAATTGGATTATTTATTCTATTGATTTTATGGATTGTTCTGCCAATAGTGGCGGTTATGGAAATAATAAGTCTTTTATCTGTCGCGTAATAAAATTTTGAACAATATGGAATTTATTATTTGTCCAACTTGCAATGGAGAAGGATCGTTCGGCGGTAAATTGTGCCGAACTTGCAATGGCCGCGGCATATATGCCTGGTCGGGCGGATATTTGATTTATTCCAAAAAAGTTTTAGACAGAGAAGAAATATTAATAGACAGAATCAGGAAAATTTTGCATTGCGTAGGCAGATTTTTATTGATCACTTTCGGTATTATAGGAATATTGTCTTTATTAAAAGCACTTTGGGACATACAGAAAGGAGGATGGTCATATTTTATTTTATCTAAAGAAGTTTTATTTTTACTTTTTTGGATATCAATTATCACTGATGCTTATCTTGTTTATTCCATAGAACGCACTAACGAAGAAAAACAAAAAATTTCTCCGAAAACAAAAAGAAAATCAGAATGGCTGCCATTTGCTTGGCCGGAAATCAGCGTTTTGTCGCATAGTTTAAAAATAGAAGTTGTTGAGTCTCTTTCCGGTGAAGCAAGAATTTTAATGGAAAAAGCGTGGGTATTAGCTTGCCGACTCGGTCATGAAAAAATAGAACCGATTCATCTTTTTCTCGCTTCTTTGCAAGTTCCAAACGTTGCCCTGGTGATTAATCGTTTGGGATTAAATTGGGATGCTTTGAAAGAAAGAGTGAGCAGTGTTTTATCAAAAATTTCTATTAATAAAAAGAAAAGAGAAATTTATTATTCTTTGGAAGCGAAAAAAGTTTTGATTAATGCTTATGATTTGGCCGGTCAAAAAAAGTCCAAATCATTAAGTTCTCTTGATATTTTGGAATCATTGGCGAGTTTTGAAGGACCGATTAAAGAAATTCTTTATGATTTGGAAATAGGAATTACTGAAATAAAAAATGTTTGTCTTTGGATTAAAATTTACGAAGATTTAAGACACGAACATGGTTATTTTTTCTCTCAGGCTCGTTTAAAACCAAAGGGATCCATTAATAGGGCCTATACAGCCACGGCGACGCCTTATCTTGACGCTTATGGCGAAGATTTGACTCTTCTAGCCAGAAACGGTTATTTAAGCGTTTGCATAGATCGAGAGCAGGAAACTGAAGGGATATTCAGGATTTTTGAAAGCGGCCGACAGAGCATAGTTTTAGTCAGTCCACCAGGTGTCGGAAAAACAACAATTATTCACGGAATTGCCCGAAGAATGGTTACCGAAGACGTACCGCCATTTTTACAAGATAAAAGACTAGTAAGTATCAGTATCCCGGCTTTAATTTCAGGAGCTTCTCAACCAGGGGAAATTGAAGAGAGAATTCAAATTATTATGAGTGAAATTGCCAGATCAAGAAATATTATTCTCTTCATCAAAGATATCCACAATATGAGTGGTGTTCAAACGACAAAAGGCGAACTTGATATCGCGGAAATTTTAGCCAATGCTTTAAAAAATAAATTATTTTTGGTTATTGCCACCTCCACGCCCAATGAATATAAGCGGCTTATTGAAACCAAATCTTTGGGTCAAGTTCTTGAAAAAATAGAAATTTCCGAGCCTGATAAAAATACAACCATTCAAATTTTGGAAGCCAATATGGCCGTGACAGAAGGCAGAGAAAGAGTTTATTTTTCATACGGCGCATTAAATCAGGCAATTGATTTATCAGTACGTTATTTGAACGAACGTTATTTGCCGGAAAAAGCCATCAATCTTTTGCAGGAAGTGGCGATTTTCGTAAAAAATGTAAAAGGAGAAAGAGCTATTGTTCAAGGAGAAGATGTGGCCGAACTCATTTCTCAAAAAACCAAAATACCGATTGCAAAAATTACGGAAAAAGAAACGGAGAAATTACTTCACATGGAAGAGTTGATTCATAAACGGCTTATTGATCAAAATGAAGCAGTGGGTATGGTGGCAACGGCTTTGCGTCGGGCAAGAACAGAACTTCGCAGTATGAAAAAGCCGATTGTTAATTTATTATTTTTGGGTCCGACCGGTGTTGGTAAAACGGAATTGGCCAAGACGGTAGCGGCTGTTTATTTCGGCGATGAAAATAAAATGATCAGGCTTGATATGAGTGAATACCAAGAAAAAGACAGTATTAATCGTTTAATCGGTATACCGGGAGGAGAAAAAGGAGGCCAGCTTACCGAAAGTATCAGAGCAAACCCGTCAGCGATTCTTTTGCTTGATGAAATTGAAAAAGCCCATCCGGATATTTTAAATGTTTTCTTGCAGGTTATGGATGATGGCCGTTTGACCGACGCTTTGGGTAAAACCATCGATTTTACAAATGTAATTTTAATCGGAACATCCAATGCCGGAACTGATTTTATTCAGGAAGAAATACGCAAGGGCACCTCGGTTCAAACCATTCAGGAAGTTTTAATCAGAGAAAAATTAAAACCGTTTTTCAGGCCTGAATTTTTAAATCGTTTTGACGGAGTTATTGTTTTTAAACCATTAGGCATAGAAGAAGTCAGACAGATTGCCAAATTAACACTGAATAAATTGGCTAGTCAATTGGAGCAAAAAGGTATTGCTCTAAAAGTTACCGAGGATGCGGTTAATGAATTGGCTCAAGCCGGTTTTGATCCGATTTTTGGCGCTCGTCCGCTTCAGAGAGTTATTCAAACAAAAGTTAATGATGCTTTGGCGCAATTTTTATTGACCGGTAAACTTGGACGAAGAGATGTGGTGGTTCTTGATAAGGGAGGGGAAATCAGAGTTGAAAAGGCGGTCAGTATTTGACAAAATTTTTAATAAGTGTTATTATTTATCAATATGGAATTAGCAATTATAAAAACAGGAGGAAAACAATATCTAGTAAAAGAAGGAGATATTCTTTTAATAGAAAAAATTATCAAGGAACCAGGAGAAAAATTTTTATTTGAAGAAGTTCTTGCGGTTTTTGATTCAGAAAAAGACGGTCTTGTCGTCGGTAAACCTTATCTCAAGGGTTTCAAAATTGAAGCCAAAGTTTTAGATCAGGAAAAAGGAGAAAAGATTTACGTAGTCAAATATAAACCAAAAGTTCGTTATCATAAAAAAACTGGCCATCGCCAGTTGTATACGAGAGTTAAAATTCTTGGTATTAAAAAAGATTAAACCGGAGTGCGGCTTAACGCTTTTAAAGCTTCTTTGATTCTTTTTTCCGTTTTTGTTATTTCCGGAGAAATTTTTCTGACAGCCAAACGCGCTTGTGAAATGGTATAACCCATGGAAATCAAGGCGTCAATAATGACACCGTCATCATTGGAAGTTGTCTGAGTCATTTTTCCGATTTTACCTTTTAACTCAAGAATAATTCTTTCCGCGGTTTTTCTGCCGATTCCGGAAACCTTGGTTAAAATGGCCAAATTTTCTTCCAAAATAGCCTGTTCCAGATCTTTAATTTTTATCATTGACAGAACATTAATGGCTGATTTCGGTCCGATTCCGGAGATATCGTTGAGTTTTTTGAAATATTCACGTTCTTGGCAGTTTTCAAAACCGAAAAGCATGACTAAATTTTCTCTCAAATGCAAATAAGTGAACAGCTTCAAGGTTTGATCGGTTTCAATTTTTTCCAAGAAAAAATCAGTCACGAATACCTGATAAGATATGCCGTTTATTTCAATGGCAATATAGTCAGTTCCTTTTTCAATAATTTTTCCTTCCAAGGAGTAAATCATATTAGTAATGTTATCACTTATAATCTTACAGTCATAGCACAGTTTATCCACACTTGACAAAATATAAAAATAGTGTATACTATAATTATTAAATCAAAGGGGGTTTATAAATAATATAATATGACAAACCCAGAACATTATCATTATCCAACAATAGAACAAAAAACAGAAAAAATGGAGTTAAGCGGAGAAAGCAAGAAAGTTATTGAAGAAGTGAAAGCAAGAAAGAATAAGGGAATTATTATTGGAGAACAAGAAACTTACGGGAAATTTTTTGGTGCAGAACCAGAAGTGTTTGATAATGCCAAGAATGTTGTAGAGAAAAAGAACTTTCAAATATCTACCAAATTAGTTAAGGCAGTAGGACAAAACCCCGAGAAAATTATTAAAGCATCATAAAAGCCGAAATGATTTTATAATTTCAAGAATTTTTGATTTGACTGAAACTCATGTCTAAAACATTAGAACAATTAAACGAAATTATCACATCTTCGACCATTCCGTTAGCCGATCAGAATGATCTGCTTATTTTTTTACCTATTTTACCCGAGGAAACATTAAAAGAGCTTTGCCAGCTTTGGCAAAAACATAAAAAATTAGTTAATGATTTTAATGATAATTTTAAAGCTAAATTGAATATCTTGATTAACGGCCGCGATAAATGGGAAAAGTTAATTTCTCAAGAAGAAGCGATGTTAAATGAAGAATTTGATGAAGAAGATAAAAATAATGAAGACGAATTTTAAATTAAAAACTAAAAATTATTATGCCTATTAAAAGATCAGCTTTCAAAGCCGTTCGACAAACAAAAAAACGCACACTCCATAATAAAAAAATTCAAGCAAATGTTCATTGGATTAAACACCAATTGACTAAATTCATGGCCTTGAAAGACAAAGAAAAATCCAAAGAATTTTATTTAAAATTACAAAAAGCCTTGGATAAGGCCGTTCAAAAAAATATTCTCAAAAAAAATACCGTGTCTAGATATAAATCACGGTTAAGTCAAAAGGTGAACGCAATGAAATAGCTAGTTCCTAGCGATCAAGAGATCTAAAAGGGTCTCCGAATCAACAGGACGAGTTTTTCGTAGAAGATCTATCTTCAAAAGTTGTTGATAGGTCTTTTTTATTTCCTCCAGGCCGTATTTTTTTTCTTGCTGCAAGCCCTTGGAAAAAACAAAAGGATGAAGCGATAATTGCTTGGCTAATTGGTCGGGATGATTGCCGGGATTATCCAATAAACAGAACTTTATTTTTAAAAGCAGGCGATATTGATAGGCAAGCATGGAAATAAGCCAGTCAATATTAACCCCGTTTTTTATCTGCCCGGTCAAAAGATTAAGGGCGGTTTTTTTGTCTTTGGCGCCAATGGCGTCCACCAGCTTCCAGATATTCTGCTGGTCAAAATTTAAAACATTATTTTGAACATCAGTTGATTTGATAATATTGTCTCCGTTTAAGGCGATAAGCTTATCCAATTCATTCTTTAGCGTCCAAATATCAGCGCCTACCAATTCAATCAAGAGATCTATGGCAGAGCTTTCTATTTCGGTTTTATTTTTTTCTGTTTCTTTTTTAAGCCATTTTTTCAATTCAGCCGGTTTGAGATAAGGAAATTCAAAAATATATTTTTCTTTTTTAAGCAGATGATATAGTTTTTTTTGAGCCAAAGAAAGATTTTTTTCTTTAACGTCTTCATCCGCGAAAATAACAATATTGTCCTCATCTTGCTGTATTTTTTTAAGCAAATTGATCATCTCCGCGATAATCGGCTCTTGTTTTGCAATAGCCTTGGCGGAAAGAAAGCGTTGGAAAATAATAAGCCTTTGATTTTTAAAAAGCCCCTTGCTTAAAGTGGCTTTTCTTAATTCATCCATTGTCAAATCATTAATCTGAAAAACAGAAATATTAATGTTTTCTTTGTCTTTTTTTCGGGTAAATTCTTGTTTTAGGGAGGATAATTTTTCTCGCGATCTGAAAGTATCCGGCCCGTAAATAAATATGATCATAAATTTAAAACAATTTATTTTGTTGGTCGTTATTTTTTTTCTCAGGTTTGCTATTTAATCTTTTAATCAGACTTGCAAAACCTAATTTTTTAAGTATATCTTCGGTCTCTTCAAAATTGATATTTTCAAAACGGCATATTTCAAGGTCGTCCACTCCGTCAATATTTTTTAAAATAGCCAGTAATTTTTTATTTAAAATAACTTCTTCTTCGCTTTTAATCAAAAGTTCGGCCAGATTTTTTTTGATTTTACATTCTTCTTTATTTTGTTGGCAATTTTTAAGATGGCGATACAGATTTTCCGTGGAATCAAAAGCTTTGATTAGTTTTAGGGCGGTTTTAGGACCGACATTTTTCACTCCCGGAATGTTATCCGAGGGATCGCCAGCCAATGCTTTTAAATCAATCAATTTATCGGGCATAATGCCGAAATGTTGATAAACGGATTCTTTATCGTAAATTTGAAATTGGCTTAATCCTCCTTTTAAAAAATAATAGACACTGGTTGTGTCATCAATTAATTGAAACATGTCGCGATCGCCAGTAACAATTAAAACTTTAAGATTTGGTTGTCTTGATTTTAGATTATCAAGCGCGCCGATTAAATCGTCAGATTCAAATCCGTCTTTGGCGTAAAATTGGACCCCCAGAGCGTTAATTACTTCTTTGGTAATGGGAATTTGGTCGTAGAATTCTTGCGGCTGAGGAGTTCTTCCAGCCTTATATTCTTTATATTGCAAATGTCTGAAGGTTGGCGCCTTGGTGTCAAAAGTAATGGCAAGATAACTTGGATTTTGTTCGTGGATTAATTTTAATAGAAGAGCAGTAAAGCCATAAACGGCATTAACAATACGACCCTTGGGATCGGTCAATTTTGGTAAAGCGTGCCAAGCGCGGTGTAAAACCGCATTCGCATCAACAATGATAAATATTGCCATAATTGTCGGAATTTATTGAGTGTAGCGAAATAAATTTCGCTACAATTATGAGCACCCCCTCCTTTATCTCAACGATAAACTTTCGATAATCGTTAGAATAAAAGGCGAAGCCGCTTCGCTTACGGCGTATCTTAAAAAAGTAAACTTTCGATGGAGTAAAAGAGGGGGTTAAAGTTTTGTTACTGCTCAGCCTACGCCCTATGGGCTTGTCCTCACAGACAAAATCTTTAAGGCCAGGAGGGGAATCGAACCCCTGCATAGCAGTTTTGCAGACTGCCGCCTTACCGCTTGGCTACCTGGCCCCTCACATGGAAATTATCAAAGAATTTTTGATTCTTTTTTTTAAATGCGTGCAAGATCCTGAATATTTTTTAAGCATATTTTCTCTGTGTTTGGCGTCTTTTTTAGACGAATATGCTTCATAATAAACTAATTTGAAGGGAATTCTAGGTTTTGTGGATTCTACCAACCCTTGATTATGCTCTTGAAATCTTCTTTGTAAATCGTCTGTATAGCCAATATATGATTTTTTATCTTTTATACTTTTTAAAATATATACGTAGAACATATAATTTCCATGTGAGGGGCTACCTGGCCATTACTTTTTATTTTAATCTTTTTTCTAAAAAAATCAAGCCCTTAGATAATCAGCATGGCGTCGCCGAAGGAATAAAATCTGTATTTTTTTCTGATAGCTTCTTGATAGGCAGTTAGGATAAAATCGCGGTCAGCGAAGGCGGAAATTAACATTAATAAAGTTGATTCAGGTATGTGGAAGTTGGTAATCAAACCGTCAATGAATTTTTCGCCCGAGGCGGATCGGCCTTGGGCCGAAAATTGATAACCTGGATAAATAAATAGATCAACCCATTTTGTCCCCGATTTTAATTGACCATTTTTAATAAAAGCCTCCAAAGTCCGCGCGCTGGTGGTTCCGACAGCAATGATTCTTTGCTGATTATTTTTAGCCTTATTTAAGATATCAGCTGTTTTTTTTGAAACCTCAGCCCATTCGGCATGCATTTTATGTTTTTTAATATTTTCTTCTCTGACCGGCAAAAAGGTTCCCGGACCGACATGGAGAGTTACAAATTCAAAAGATATTTTTTGTTTTTTTAAATTATTGATTAATTTTTCAGTAAAATGGAAACCGGCGGTCGGCGCGGCGGATGAACCGGGAGAAGCGGCATAAATCGTTTGATATTCTTTGAGATTTGATAAACGTTTGATATAGGGAGGAGTGGGGGTTTGTCCTAATTTATTGATAGTTTGGTCAAACAAAGATTTGGAAAGATTAAAATTGATTTGCCATGTTTGCTCGGAAAGTTTTTTTTCCAAAATTCCGTTAAGATTTTTGGAAAAAATAATTTTTAAGCCCGAACTGACTTTGCCTTTAACCATAATTTCCCATTGATGCGCGTTAATGAGTCTGATTAATAAAATTTCTATTTTCCCGCCGGTCGGTTTTTTACCCTGAATTCTGGCAGGAATAACTTTTGAATCATTGGCGACCAAAATATCAGTTGGTTTTAAATATTTTCCTAAATTATAAAAATAATCGTGAGTAATGCTTTTATTTTTCCTATTTAAAATCATCAGCCTCGAATGATCTCGGGGCTGACATGGTTTTTGAGCGATTAATTCTTTTGGTAAGTCGTAGTTAAATTCTTGTAGGTTTATCATAGTTTATAGTTTGTGGTTATTGGTTATAGTTATTCAGTTATTGGGTATTTAAAACCAGAAACTGATAAACTAAAACTAAAAACTAATAACTAACAACCATTAATTTACGCCTTCAGATATTTTTTAGTTGCTGCGCCGGAAGCGAGAATACCGACAATCAAAGCAAATAATAAAAATCCGCCGCCAAAACTTAAAATATTATTCTTTAAATAATCAAGCAAACTGAAATCCAATTCAAAAAATTGCTTGATATAAGGTTGGGCATAAGTAATAAGGGGAATAATAATCAAGGCATTTAAAATCCAAGCGATAAAACCATAAAGAAAACCTTCAAACAAAAATGGTCCTTGAACAAACCAAGAAGTGGCGCCCACCAGCCGCATTATTTTAATTTCTTTTTCTTGCGCCCAAATGCCGAGCTTGATCGTATTGAATATCACCAAAATGGCGATAAAAACAAAAAGTCCGCTAAAGGCCCAGCCGACATAATGGATTTTTTTATTGAATTTATTAAAAGCATCCATGATTTGTTGATAATCGTAAAAATCTTGGTCTTGAATCAAGGCGTTGAATTCGGGTTTTTGAGTAACATTGAATACGGTATTATAATCGTTCGGATCGCGAAGTTTGATTGTTATCGCCGAACTGAGAGGATTGTCATTCAGTTCTTCTAAAGATTTTTGGGTTAGAACATCTTGATGTTTGCTTTTGAATTGCTCCAAGGCTTGTTGCGGAGTGATGTAATGAACTTCTTTGACTTCAACCATATTTTCCAGTTCCGAGCGGAATAAATTAATTTGATTTTCATCAACATTTTGCTTGAAATAGACGCTTAAATCAAATTTGTCTTTGAAAGAATTCAGTGTTTCTTGAGCTAAAATATTGATAATGGAAAGAAAACTTAAAGAAAAAAGCATTAAAAGCATTATCAAAATGCTGGTTAAAGATAAAGGAAGATTGCGGAAAAAATTTTGGAAAGCTAATTTTATAATACGCATTTTAATCGACTATTTGGTAATTTCAAGATGATTTTCTTGAAGACTTTTTTTATTCAATGGCGTAGGCGCGCCCATCATTAAATCTTTGGCGTCGGCTGTTTTTGGAAAAGGAATAACTTCGCGAATATTCGGTTCATTCGTTAAAATCATTATCAATCTATCAAGACCTAAGGCAATTCCGCCGTGAGGAGGGGCGCCATATTGAAAAGCTTCCAAGATATGGCCGAATCGGCGTTCAATTTCGCTTGATTCAATGCCGAGAATTTTGAAAATTTTATTTTGTAAATCAGGTTGATGAATTCTGATGCTGCCGCCAAAAATTTCCGTGCCGTTTAAGGCAAGGTCATAAGCCTTGGCTCTGGCTTTCAATGGTTCTTTTTCAAAAGTATTTAAATCTTCATCTTTAGGATGAGTGAAAGGGTGATGGCAGGAAACAAATTTTTTCTCTATTTCTGAATATTCAAAAAGAGGCATATCAACAACCCAGCAAAAAGCCAGTTCATCAGGATCATTTTTATCATTCCCGCCTTCGCCAAGGCTTCGGTGGGCAAGTCTTAAATCAGGCTTATCAGTTTTATATTTTTCCATTGCTTCGGCATAAGTCAGGCGGGGAAAAGGTTTGGTGGTTATTTTTTTCGCGGGTAATATTTTTTCAATCAAATCAATCATCATTTTTTCAATCAGAGATAAAATATCTTCTTCGTCAATAAAACTCATTTCAATGTCAAGCTGAGTGAATTCAGGTTGACGATCGCCGCGAGTGTCTTCATCGCGAAAACAGCGGGCAAGCTGGAAATAACGGTCTACGCCGGCAACCATCAAAAGTTGCTTGAATTGTTGAGGAGATTGCGGTAAAACGTAAAAACTTCCCGGATATAATCTGGAAGGAATAATATATTCGCGGGCTCCTTCCGGAGTTCCTTTTGTCAGAATCGGCGTGTCTATTTCCAAAAAATCATTTTTATTCAAATATTCGCGGAAAAAATTTGTGACTTGGCTGCGGAGAATCAGATTGTTTCTCATTCTTTCATGGCGCAAATCAAGATAGCGGTATTTAAGCCGCAATTCTTCGTTGGCTTTTAAGGTTTCATTGTCAATTTCAAAAGGCGGTGTTTTTGCTTCGGAAAGAATGGTTAATTTTTTGGCCAAAATTTCCACAGTGCCGGTTGCTAAATTAGGATTAACTTGATTTTTCGGCCGGGCATTTACTATTCCTTCAATTTCCACCACAAATTCAGGGCGGATTTTTTTTGCCGCTTCTTGGGAAGTTTCATCCAGCTCTTTTGGAATAAAAACAATTTGGGCCAATCCGGAACGGTCGCGCAAGTCGATAAAAACCATTTGACCCATATTCCGGCGGGTATTAACCCAGCCGCAAAGCTTGATTTCTTGTCCAACATTATTAATTGTATCTTTTATCCATGTTCTTTTCATACAGAAGTAGTTTTTTAGTTGATAGTTATTAGTCATAGTTATTTGGTTATCAGTTAAAATCAAAACTTTAAACCAATAACCAAGAACTATTCTATTATAACATAAAAGTAAAGGATATCAAGTCACAGGGAAAGTCTTAACACTCTTGACAAAAAAAATATTTAATTTATACTGATAAACAGTTCTTAAAAAGGAGGAAAAATGCAAAAGGACATGTTTGATTATCATGTAACTTTTCCCAATACTCCCAAAACAATGGTAATATTGGAAAAAGAATTTTTGGATAAACAAAGAAAACCGACCACAAAAAGCAGTAGATTTTTTTACAAAAAAATCTATGAACTTTATCTTAATATGCTTTTTGAAAGACAAATAGACATTATTTGCTCTCGGCCAAATTGTCACCCAGATTTTAGGGTTTTTCTTTTAAATCAGAGAAGAAGGATTATTGAAAAGGCGCTTAAAAGAGTTTATCAGAAAGGCCATATTCCTTTTTTATTGGTAGCGCCGGGTCTTAGTGATCTTAATTATGATTCTTCTCTCCATAAAGTTACGTGGGAAAAAACTCCATTAAATGGATATGACGGTACTGTTTATTATATTTTCGATGTAGCGGTATTAAAATCTAAAAAGTGGAGATCTTACAATATTGAGGTTGATAATATTCAATATCATAAACTGCTTAAGAAAATTTCCGAGAAACCCCACAGACATGTTCTGACTCTTTTAGAAACTGGCGCTTTAGTAATGAATAAGGAAGAAATATTGCAGCATTATAATGTTTTGGTTATGGGCACTACTCTGGGTATGAGAACTCCAATAATAAAATTGGAAAATGACCAGGTAATTGTCGAAGCAGTAAATATTGATCTTTGTTATTCCGGTTTTTTAGGAGTACCAACTTGTCACGAAAGATTAGAAGTTTAATAAAAACAAAAAATTGGGTTCGAGATTATATCGGACCCAATTTTATTTACGAAGCATCGGTAAGAATACTGGAAACTACACATTGTTTTACCAGAATGACTTTTTTCAAAAAGATATTTTTCACCATATCTTTGTCAGGGAGGGTTTCAACGCCCGGTATGATTTTTTGCTGATCAGATATCTGAATTATTTCTTCTCCGTCTTTTTCAAAGACGCTGATAAAATATCCGCATTCCATTACCTGATTTTTTTCCGTAACATGTATAATTTCTATAAGCTGTCCTTCTTCTAAAACTAATAAATCTCTTGATTCTATGCCGATCATTTTTGCCTCCTTTCTACTTTTAACTTTAGTCCTTGTATACATTCTGTCAAATCAAAATCATTTGACAAAAAGCAAAAAATATGCTTAAATAATTATAATTAAACAAAGTAATTTAAAAAATAGGAGGACGTAATGTTAAAGAAAATTTCAGTAAAAGCTACGCTTTTAAAGTGTGATTTTTGCGGAAGTATCCATGCTTCCAAAAAAGAAGCGAGAGAGCATTCCTGTACCAAAAAAATTCCAAAAAAACGTTTCACTATTGGTGAAACGGTTAAGGCCGTATTTCCGGTAGGCGCAGGCATAGAACAAATAGGTCAAGAGTTCGCTTTAGGTAAAGTGATAGATATAAAATCGCCAGTAGAGCAGCATTATAAAGAGAAAAAAGGCACCCGTTTTAAATTTAGAAGAGACGGGCAAGGTCAGGGATTAGTTGGTTTTAGAGTGCCGGAAAATCGTCATGATTGGATGGTGACAGTGAAACCCATAGAATGGAAGAGCCAAGATTATTCTAATGGAGAGTTGAGGCAAATATGTGTTTCCCAAGACTTGATTAATAAAATTTAAATGAATGTTTTATAAGGGACGGAATAAAAATCCGTCCCTATTTATTTTTTTAATCTTAACCCTCTCACAAGGAAATTATAGTCTTTTTTAAAAATTGCGATTTAATTAAATATAAAATTAAAATAAACGTCTAGTTAAGATAAAATCAGTGTGTATAAAAAAACAAAAGACAAATAATTTTTATAATTTCCAATGTGAAAGGGTTGACATTTTTAAAAATTTTACTATAATTTACAATATAGTTATTTACAAATAAAGTTTTATTTTGGGAAAATATTTGTCTGAAAAAAGACAAGACCGTGCCATTTCGGGAAAATGGAAAATCGGTGAGCCTGATTCAGGCGAACCAAAAAAGTAACAAAGGAGGCCCAAATGGGAAACCTTTCAAAAGAGACGCCGCTCTCTGAAATTACGGCGACCATAGAACTTTTAGATCATCTTGGGGTGGAGCGAAAACATTTGACTTTGCTTCGTTCGGACGGCAAATTTGCCAAGCAAGTGGCAGAATTTATATGTAATTCCGGTATTCAAGAGCCGCCATTGCATAAATCCATTCGCATAAAGATGGGCGAAAAGAATATGTTCGGTATACCGCAGGCAGTTAAATATTTAGGTATCACTCCGACTATTCAACAACTTGCCGCCTTAGAGGTGATTCCATTTTCTGATGACACAATTAATGCCTGTAAAAAAGATTATATCTTGGTGGCAAATTTCGGTTTATCTATTTTTGATATCAGAAATAAAGTGGGAGATAAATTATTTTCAGAAATTCCAGGCGCTCATCCAATGGATAATTGGTATCTCAAACAGAAATTTACCGGGGAAATTGGTCAGGTTGGATGGATTCTAATTAGGAAAACAGAGGTGCCGGAATCTCGCAATAAAGACTGGAAAGAACAGCAACGCTTGCTTTCTAAAGATGAATATGTGCCAACAGCCCAGGAAATGACTTATGCCATTATCGGACATTTTCTGAATAGCTGTGAAAGGTTATTTGAGTATGATTACGTGCGTTGCACTGACTTTATTTCTAAGATCTCCGGTGTTTATATTGGCAATTTTACGACCCCCGGACTTCGTATTTTGAAAACAATGTGGGATCATCGTTATATCGAAATAGGAGTTGCCGCAGCCCGAAAACAAGATTTTTAGGTAAAGAAAAAAATAAGCCCTCGACTGATTGTCGAGGGCTCTTTATTTTATAAAACTTGATTTTCCTTGGAATATTCCCAAAATGCTTTATCAATCGTTCTGATGCTTTCTCCGGTTTTTTTGGAAATTTTTTCCATTTCATTGCAATACTTTTGCCAAAAATCAAAAGTGTAAGATTTTGGTTGTTTCCAGCCGAGAGACCAAATCGCCCGAAAATCCAGAATGGGGTATTTATCCGGAAAAGCAAAATGTAAAATTGCGGAAGCAACCGGAAAAGCGACGCCATTAAGAAGTAAAAGAAATTTTATTCTGGCTTGTTCGTCATTTGTTGCAAAACTGAATCGAGTGATTTTTCTGACCGTCAAATCGTCATTATTTTCATATTTCTTTTTCGGTCTTTTCGATTTCCACAAACCTATTTTAATGAATTGCTCTCTGTTTAAATAACGATTTTTCGCCAGCCATTTTTTTATTTCTTTTTCAATAATTTCGTCGCTGGTGCCTTTATGGCGTTGGTCATACTTTTCGGCATATTCTTTTATACTTTCTTTTGTAATTTTCACTATTCCTCCTTTGTCAATTTTCTTATTAATTATTTTACTTAATTTTATAAAAAAGTCAACCCCCATACCAAACGGCGATATATTTTTAAAATGTGATGAATTATTCATTATATTTGATTAATCTGTTCTAAATTCTAAAATTTATTCTATTTTAAAAAAAGTTTAAAAATACATTACTGAGCATTTTATCGCCGTTCAGGTGCGGGGGTCAATCCCACCGAACTTGACAAATATGATTAAAGAGAGTATACTATTAATATGGTTAAGAAGATTATAAAATTTATTACCATAACTACTACCACAGTTTTCGCTGTCGGGTAGTTGTATTTGTTCAAAGAATTTATAAAAAACAACCTCCCGATAGCGGAGGTTGTTTTTTTAGATTAAAATTATTTATCAATTTATAAAATTAACAAAAATTATATGGACAACAAATATCTAGTTATTAAGAAAGGCGGCGAAATTGTAAACGCCGAAGAGTATTTAAAAGAGTCTAGGGACTCCGGTGATTTTGATATATTCGTAAAAAGAGAAGCCCTGGGTCACAATATAAAAATTGACGAGCAAAAATCTGACTATCTTTTATATGCCCAAAAATTTGGTTTTAATTGGGAATCGAATGCGGACATTGGTTTTGTTCAATACGATTATCGCGCTAATCTCATTATGCGTCTGGTAAAAGAATACGCACGAAAATTAATACACCAAATCGGTTTTCCAATTTACGAAATTCAAGGTTCCAATGTTTTTGATCTTTCCCACCCTGTTGTCGAAGCATACGCGAAATTGTATGGTGATAGATTATTTCAATTTGAATCCGGTAAGAAAAAAGTGGTAATGAGTTATGATGCGAGTTATCCTCAATTCAATCTTGCCGGAAAATATAAAATAAATCATCGTCATATTCCTTTTGGACATTTCTCTATTTCAGATTGCTACCGGCACGAGCAAAGCGGCGAGTGTATGTTACTTTATCGTCAGAGACGTTTCTATATGCCGGATATACATCCTTATTTTAAAGATGTTGAAGAGGCTTTCGAATGGTACCCAAAAATTGAAAAGAAATTACTAGAGTCTTCTCAGGAAGTAAACGTAAATTATCAAGTCGTTATTGAAGTTTCTTCTGATAAGAATTGGGAGAAATATAAGGATAGGATTTTAGAAATTGCCAATCGTCTCGACCGTAATGTTTTGGTTGCGATTTTGCGAGATGATAAAGACAGATATTTTATAGTCAATGTTGATTATAAAATCATTGATAAATTCGGTCAGTCGCGCGAAATTTGCTGTATTCAAATTGATGTCGAGAATGCAAAAAGACTTGATATTTCATTTATCGATGCAGAGAGAAATAAGATTAATCCAATAATTATTCATGCTGCTATACCAGGTGGAATAGAACGTTATATTTATATGCTATTTGATGATTTTAAAAAACGATTTCCACTATGGCTATATCCAGCACAAATAAGATTGATTCCGGTTAATGATAATTTTGTCTCTTTTTGTGAAAAGTTAATTGAGAAATACAAGGATTTGCCAGTTAGAGTCGAGATTGATGATCGACATGAAAGTGTGAGTAAAAAAATTAAATATGCGCATCAGGATATTATACCTTTTCCGGTGGTTATTGGAGAAAAAGAGAAAAATTCACCGAATGACATCGAATCATTGCATTCAGCGATTGATAAGATTTTGGTGAGTTCAAAAGATAAACCTTTTATTCCAATGGAATATCCAAGACTTATTAGTTTTCAAGCTAAGTAGCCATTAAAATTTTAAAAGTCCTTCGTAAATTTACTAAGGACTTTTAAAATTGGCTCTGGGGGCTGGACTCGGACCAGCAACCTCCGCATTAATAGTGCGGCATGGCATTTACCCCGTACCATTACTCTCCCGGGAGGAGTCGAACCTCCAACCTCTGCATTAACAGTGCAGCGTTCTGCCAGTTGAACTACAGGAGAATAATGGCGAGGGGCCAATTGTCGGCCCAAAGCCGATCCGCCTCGGGCGGAAACTACCCCAGAATATAAACAAAAAATCCGCCTTATAAAGGCGGATTTTTTAGTATTGAAACAATACTAACTAACTCCGCCAAAGACGGTTGTTATTATTGTTAGATAATTTTGAAATTAATATTGTCATATCCTTTCTATAATATAAGACGAAATAAATCAATTTTTGTGACAATTTATGGTTTTAAGCGATTGATTAATCTTGGGAATGGGATTGTTTCGCGAATATGCGAGAGTCCGCAAAGCCAAGCCACGGTTCTTTCCAAACCGATGCCAAATCCGGAATGCGGCACTGAACCATAGCGACGTAAATCCAAATACCATTGGAACGGCTCGGGTTTTAATTTGAATTCTTTTAGTTTTTTTTCTAAGGTTTCCAAATCGTCAATTCTCTGTGAACCGCCGATGATTTCTCCAAAACCTTCCGGAGCGATCAAGTCGTCATTTAAAACCAAATCAGGATTTTTCGGATCAGGCTGCATGTAAAAAGCCTTGATTTTTGCCGGATATTTTTCTATGAAAACAGGCTTGTCAAATTGTTTAGAAATAATCGTTTCTTCATCTCCGCCGAAATCGTCTCCTTCTTTTGCCTCAACGCCGTTTTTTTGCAGTATTTTTATGGCTTCGCTGTAAGATATTTTTGGAAATGGCGGCACTATTTTTTTAAGCGGTTCCAAATCTCTTTCTAAAATTTTCAATTCTTTTTCGCAATTTTTCAGAACTTGAGCGACAATATAAGAAACCAATTTTTCCTGAGTTTTCATATTTTCTTCGTGTTCCACAAAAGCGGCCTCGGCGTCCATCATCCAAAATTCGGTTAAATGGCGGCGAGTTTTTGATTTTTCAGCTCTGAAAGTCGGGCCGAAATCGTAAACTTTTCCCAATGAATAAATCAGGGCTTCAATATATAATTGGCCGGATTGCGAAAGATAAGCTTTTTCGCCAAAATATTCTGTTTCAAAAAGATTGGTTGTGCCTTCACAGGAAGTGGGAGTGAGAATGGGCGAGTCGGTTAAAATAAAACCTTCTTGTCTGAAAAAAGAACGGATGGCCCAGACAATTTCATTTCTGACTTTTAAAATGGAAGCTTGGCGCGAGGAACGAATCCAAAGATGGCGGTTGTCCATTAAAAAATCAGTGCCGTGCTCTTTTTTGCCAATCGGATATTCTTGGGCCAGTTGAATGATTTTTAAATTTTCCACAGACATTTCAATTCCGTAAGGCGAGCGTTTTTCTTCGTAAATTTTCCCGGTTATTTCCACGCTCGTTTCCAAAGTTATTTTTTGGCATTCTTCCCAGCTTTCAGGCGAGACCTCTTTTTTGGAAATTATGCCTTGAACTTCGCCTGTGCCGTCTCGAAATTGGAGAAAATAAATATTGCCCGAAGAACGAAAATTAAAAGCCCAGCCCTTTAAAACGACTGTTTTATTCAGATAATCTTTAGCATCTCTTAAAAAAATATAATCCATATTAAATCAATATTAGCATTTTAATATGATAATATTCTAACATTTTTAATTTTTCTGTCGAGGGGTTGACATTTTTGAATTTTTTGTTATAATGTAATTATAATTTTTGTAAAAGTTCTTTTAAAAAAATTTATCTCAGGGATGAGATAAACCGTTATCCTGACGGAATCAGGTAAAATCTTCCTGAAGTCTCGTCAAGGCGAGACATGGGAAAAAACAAAAAGAGGTGATGTGTGATGAACACAAGCCAAAAAGCCAAGGGCGTTTGGAATATGACCAAGGGAGCCTTTGAAGAGAGTATTAGGATGTTGGAAGCAGATATTTTTTTACAGGGGGGCGATCCGTGTAAAATTTTTGACCGTCTTCGCACGGACAAATCTTTTACTAGACAGATAGCAAGACTTATGATTAATGGCGGATTTGAACCGACAACTTCCCAAAAACGAGCTCTCGAAATTATGGGCGATGAAAACTTTTTTGGGGTTGATGAAGCAATTAAACATTTCGGAGTTGATCCGAGTCGTCAGCAATGTGCGATATTTTCAGGAGTTCCATTTTCCGAGGCAATACTTAAAGAGTGTAGGAAAACTCATATTCTAGTAGCTATTTTTCCGCTTTCAATCATGGAGATTGAAACTAGGCATCCAGAATTGTTTGACACAGATATATTGGCAAATGCTAAAAATCAACCATTTCTTATCAAAAATTTTTGCAGAACAGGATGGCATTTAATCCGCAAAACACCCATTGAAAGCTCGTTTTCCAAGAATTGGCAAGAACAACAGATACTTCTTAGAGGCGATGAAGAAATTCCTACCGCTCAAGCAATGGTCTATACTATTATTGGATATTTTATGGCCAATAATCAACATTTGTTTGAAAGAATTTTGATTCGTACGTCTTCTACGGATAGATATAAAAGCCGCGTTCATATTGGTACGGAGGGTAACGGTAAGCTGATGGTTGTCTGTTATGGGGACAAAGGAGAGGATAATCGATATGATCATACCGGGATTACAACGGCCATTCAGCCTAAAAATCCTTAGAGTTTAAGAAATTAAAAAATCCCGCATCTTGCAAAAAAGCAAGATGCGGTTTTATTTTTCTGTGTATTTTAAATTATTGTCTTATTAATGTAGTGATTAAAAATCCGACATAAATGAAAATCAGTACCAATCCTTCGCGCCAAGAAAGTTGTTTTTGAGTTCGGCTGAAAAGAAGAAGAAAAATGAAAGCGCCAAGCAGAAAAATGACAGTGGTTAAAACCATTTGAATATTTAAAATAACAATTGGCGAAATAACTGCCACGATTCCCAAAGTCAAAGAAGAATTAACCGCCACTGATCCCAAAATATTACCCAGAATCATATCAGGGTGATTTTTAGCCGCTTTTAGATTAAAAGACAATTCGGGCATAGTCGTGCCCAAGGCCAGTAAAAATGCTCCGATAATGAAAAGGCGGACATTCAGTTGTTGGGCGATTAATTGAGAAGCCCAGACGATTATTTTAGCGCTGATTAAAAGAAAAATTATTCCCAAAATAAACAAAGAAATATTTTTCCAAAGATCTTTTTTTGATTTTTTTACAAATGTTTCAGACGATTCTGATTTTCGCTGGAACAAGAAAATGACATATAAAATGTAAATGATAATTAAAGCCGCGCCGTCCAGTCTGGAAATTCGCCCGTCCAACAAAAGTATTAAGGGGCAAATAAGGACAAGAAAAGTGTATATGATATCGGATTTAATAAATTTTGTTTCTATTTTAACTCCTTTGATCAAAAGAATAGGCAGGCCCAAAACCAAAGTAATATCGGCAAAATTGGCGCCTAAAACATTTCCGAAAGAAAGAATGGAAACTTTATTCAAGCCGGATAAAATACCCACGGTTAATTCAGGCAAGGAAGTGGCCAAACCGGCCAAAACAAAAGCCATGGCGAACTCCGGCACTTGGTAATAATTCGCCAAAAAATTTAAAGATTTTACCATCCACATGCTGCTTCTGAATAAAACTACGCAGCAGCCAATAATGATTAAAATATATAGCCAAATCATAATCTAATAATATTAGCAATTAAAGAATGAATTGTCAAAATGTAATTTTAAAAAAACAAAAAATCACAGATAAAATTCTGTGATTTTTTGTTTTATACCCCCAATAGGAATCGAACCTATATCAACTGCTTAAAAGGCAGCTGCTCTACCATTGAGCTATGGGGGCAAATTTTAATTATAATAAATTTTATATCCACCCCGACACTCTATTCTAGAGGTCGGGACTCCGACTCTTAAGACGTCGGAGTTGAGCTATGGGGGCAAAAGTGGCGGGATTATTTTTACTCGTTCCTGACTTTTAATTCAAAACTTCCATTCGGGTTATGAACCAAAATGAAATTTCGGCCGCCTCGATCTTCAAAGTCCGTGTGTCCGGCTAAACGAGCGGCTTGGAAAAGAGAACCCGATTCTTCATATGAAAGAATATAGGCCAGATGATCAACACCTTTGACGGCATCCTCTTCAAAATTAATTTCGTATCCTTTTACAATTTTTTGCAACATATTGATGTTTTTAAATGTTAACAAGATGTGTAAAAAAAACTTGAATTAATTATTCAATTATTATACAATAGAAAAATAATTTGTAAAGTCCTAAAACTCATTTTTATGCCAGATATCACTCCGGTGTTTGAAAAACTGCCGCCGCAAAATATTGAGGCCGAAATGGCTCTTCTCGGTTCTCTCTTGATTGATAAAGAAGCGATTATTAAAATTGCCGATATTATCAATGCCGAAGATTTTTATAAAGATATCAATAAAATAATTTTTGAGTCAATGCTCGAAGTTTGGGCTCAGCATACGCCGGTTGATATTTTAAGCATTGTTAATCGTTTGGAAGAAAGAGGACAATTGGATATGGTGGGAGGACGAAGCTATCTAGCTACTTTGGCTTCCAGCGTTCCGACTTCAAGTCATATAGTTTCTTACGCTCAGATTGTTCAGAAGAAATCAACCCTAAGAAAGATTATCAGAGCTACGACAGAAGTCAATCAAATGGCTTACCAAGAAGATCTTGACACATCAAATGTCTTGGATCGGGCTGAACATAAATTTTTTAATATTTCTCAAAAATTTTTAAAACAAAACTTTGTTTCTTTAAAAGATACCCTTGATGAAGCTTTCGAAAGAATGGACGCTTTGCATCGCGGCGATCAAAAATTAAGAGGAGTTCCGACCGGATTTACGGATCTTGATAGTGTTCTAGCCGGACTTCAAGCATCTGAGCTGATTATTTTGGCCGCCAGACCTTCTATCGGAAAAAGCGCCTTGGCTCTTGATATTGCCAGACGCGCGGCCGTTTATCATAAAATTCCGGTGGGAATTTTCAGTTTTGAAATGTCAAAAGATCAAATTTGCGACAGAATAATTTGCGCTCAAGCAGGGGTTAATCTTTGGAAAATCAGAACAGGAAATATTGCCAAAGACGGCGACGGAGATTTTAAAAAATTGGGAGAAGCTTTCAGTGTTTTGGCTGAAACGCCTATTTTTATTGATGATTCGCCAACCGCGAGCGTGAATGAAATCAGAACAAAAGCCAGAAGATTGCAATCAGAACACGGACTCGGTTTATTGATTATAGATTATTTACAATTAATGGAAGGCGCCAGCGGTACTGAAAATCGTGTTCAAGAAGTTTCAGAAATTTCTCGAGCGCTTAAAGCTATTGCCCGTGAACTTAATATTCCGGTCTTGGCTCTTTCTCAGCTTTCCCGCGCCACGGAAGCGAGAACTCCGGCTATTCCCAAATTGGCTGACTTAAGAGAAAGCGGCAGTTTGGAACAAGACGCTGACGTGGTTCTCTTTATTTATCGGAAAGCAATGGATAAAAGCATTAAATTTTGTCCGCCTGAAGAAAAAAATGTTGCGGAAATTCATATTGGCAAACATCGTCACGGCCCGGCCGGAGGAATTGTTAAATTATATTTTGAAGCGGAAACAGCCAGTTATAAAAATTTAGACAAAAAAATGTTAGATAATTTGGAAGGAGATAGCAGTGATATTGAAGAATCAGGGCCATTCTAAAGAGTTTTGTCTTCGGACGTTAAGTCGGAGCAACAAAACCTTCCCCCTCCTTTATCCCAATGATAAATTTTCGATAATCGTTAGGATAAAAGGCGAAGCCGCTTCGCTTACGGAATATTGTAAAATAAAAGGCTTTCGATGGAGTAAAGGAGGGGGCGTAAATTTCGACAAATTTAGTATGTTCTACCCAAAAGACATAAAAAATTTAATTGAGGAATTCAGTAAATTCCCCGGCATAGGACCGAAGTCAGCTCAGCGGTTCGTTTTTTATTTATTAAGAAAAAGTCCGGAAGATATAAAAAAATTGATTTTGAGTCTTGAAGGAATTAAAAATATTCACATTTGCAGCGTTTGCGGAAATTTTTCCGATCAAAATATTTGTTCCATTTGCCAAGATAAAAATCGCGATCATTCGGTGGTGGCGGTCATTGCCGAGCCGCAAGATTTAATGGCCATAGAAAAAACAGGAGAATATCAAGGAACTTATCACGTTCTTGGCGGCTTGATTGACATGATTGAAAACAAAAGTCCGGAACAAATTAAAATAAAAGAATTATTGACAAGATTGAAAAATTCTCCGATTAAAGAATTAATTTTTGCTTTAAACGCCACCATAGAAGGCGAAAGCACAATACTTTATATTACTAATTTAATCAAGGAAGATAAAATTTTAAGCAGTAAAATAAAACTAACCAGAATAGCGCGCGGCTTGCCTTTGGGAGGAGAACTAGAATATGCGGACGAAATTACTTTAACCGAAGCGCTAAAAGGAAGAAGGGGAGTTTAAAAAATATGATAGGCGTATAACTATAGGATTGACAAAAAGTTTAAAATTTGCTACAATTTTAGAGTAAAATAGAAGCACAAATTAAAGGTTAAAGATATCATTAAATTTTTAAAAGTAAATAAAAAATATATGGAAAAAAATCATTTAATCCATAAAGAATTTACTAATAACATTGAAGGTGGTGGGAATGTTAAAAAAAATGTTAAAGAAGAAGCAAAAGGATATGATTTAGAAAGAGACAAGTTGTTGGCAGCAATAGAAAAAGATGAGTTCGCCCTTATGGATGTCTCGGCTGAACTTAGAAATGATAAAGAAGTTATTTTGGCAGCAATAAAACAAGATAGTCAGGCTCTTCAACATGCCTCAAAGGAACTTAGGAATGATAAAGAATTTATTTTAGCGGCAATAAAAGCAGATGGCCCTTCTAAGCGTTATATTCTTCAATATGCCTCAGAGGAACTTAAAAATGACAAAGATATTGTTTTGGCAGCAGTGAAACAAGATAGTAGGGCTCTTGAATATTCTTCAGATGAATTTAGAAATGATAAAGAAATTATTTTAGCGGTAATAAAAGCAAGAGCAGCTAATTTTTCTAACTCTTCTGACGATTTGGGTCTTGGATATGCCTCAGAGGAACTTAAAAATGACAAAGATATTGTTTTGGCAGCAGTGAAACAAGATGGCCATGCTCTTCAATATGCCTCAGAGGAACTTAAAAATGACAAAGATATTGTTTTGGCAGCAATAAAACAAGACTACTATGCCTTTGAACATGCCTCAAAGGAACTTAGGAGTGATAAAAAATTTGTTTTGGCAGCAATGACAAAAACAGTCAATACCTTTCTATATGCCTCAGAGGAACTTAGGAATGATAAAGAAGTTATTTTGGCGGCAGAGAAATGTGGCTACCCGACGGATGACGAAAGGACAAAGCACAATTTAGATGATGGCCTCTATGGATATTAGAATAATAAAGAAATTATTTTAGCGGCGGTGAGAGAAAATCCAGACGCTATTATTGAAGCTTCTATAGAAATACAAGATAAATTAAAAATTATTTAAGTAGACTGGATGACTACTTAGCATTTATGCTTCAATTTTGTTCCGATCCGCTAGCTGGCGTCTTAAAGAATCCCAACGTTTTGCGTTGGGATTCTTTTTTGTGATTAATTTTATTAGTTGACATAATGCTTTTTTTCTTGTATTATGAAATCAAGATGACAATTGCTTCTATCAATAATCAAAAAGAATGGGACGATTTTGTTCTCTTAAACGGAGAACAATTTTTACAATCTTGGCAATGGGGAGAATTCCAAAAAAATCTCGGCCGAAAAATTTGGCGTATGGCTGTTTACGAAGGCAATGAAATTATCGCCGCCGCTTTAATCATAAAATATCAATTGCCATTTAATAAAAATTATTTTTATTCTCCGCGCGGGCCAATACTGAAAGAATCTGGAATATGGAATTTAGAATATGGAATATTATTGGAAAAAATAAAAGAATTGGCTAAGCAAGAAAATGCGATTTTTTGGCGAATTGAGTCTCCAAATTCCAAATTCTATATTCCAAATTCTAAGCGGATTTCTGATGTCCAACCGTCAAAAACAGTGATTCTGGATTTAAAAAAGACAAGTGATGAAATTTTTACCAAAATGCATTCTAAAACCAGATATAATATTCGTTTAGCCGAAAAACAAGGCGTAAAAATATATGAAAAAACAGGAGAAGGAGCGGAAGTTTTTTTAAAACTTCTTAAAGAAACTTCTCTGCGCGATCAATTCAGGGCGCACCCGGATAATTATTATTCTCATCTTTTGAATTTTAATCCGCAATTTGTCAGATTGTACGTGGCCGAATATGAAAATAAAATTTTGGCAGCCAATTTGATGATTTTCTCTTCAAAAACGGTGACTTATCTTCACGGCGCTTCTTCAAATCTTCATCGCAATGTGATGGCACCTTATCTTTTGCATTGGTTTATTATTCAGGAAGCTGTTAAAAACGGTTATTTTTATTATGATTTTTGGGGAATAGACGAAAAAAAATGGCCGGGTGTAACTCGTTTTAAAAAAGGATTTAACGGTGAAGAAGTTATTTATCCGGGAACTTTTGATTTACCATTTTCTAATTTTTGGTACACTATATATAGGGTCGGAAGGGTAGTAAAAAAGATATAAATTAAACAGTTTTTGGTTATTAGTTCTTAGTTTTAGTTTATTAGTTTCCAGTTTCAAAATGAATAACCAAATAACCATAACCGTCAACTAAAAACTACAAACTATTATGGTCTCCTTGCTTCTGTCAATAATTATCGGTTTTTTTCCATCAAATAATTTGAGTAATTTTAATTTTTTAAAAGACGCAGTTAAAACACCGGTTAATATTTCCGAGTTTCCTTATTCATTCGGTCCAAAATTAACGGCCAAGAGTGCCATTGTTATAGATGTTGATTCGGGTAAAGTTCTATTTGAAAAAAATTCTGAAGAAAAATTGCCCATTGCCAGTATTACCAAATTGATGACTGCCTTGGTTTTTTTGGAAAATAAAACAAAAACTTGGAATGATACGATAGAAGTAAAAAAAGAAGATTCGGTGGGAAGTGGAGGATTGTCAAATCAACTCGAACCGGCAAGTTTGGCGGTCAAAGAAGGAGATATTTTAACAGTTAAAGATATTTTTTACGGAGGACTGATAAAATCAGCCAATAATGCCATGAAAATTTTAGCTCGCGTAGTATCAAATGACAGCGGAAAAAATTTTATTGACTTAATGAATAATAAAGCGCAAGATTTATCAATGCTTAACACGCACTTTGAAGAACCGACCGGACTTGATCCGAAAAATTATTCTACGGCTCGAGATTTGGCAAAATTAATTGTTGAAGCAATGGAGAGGTCGGAAATCAGAGAAGCGCTTGAAAAAAAAGATTATGATGTTCAAATAATAAAATCGGATAAATCTTTGACTCATCTTCATATTCAAAACACTGACAAATTGCTGGGAAGTTTTATCAATATTAAAGGAGCTAAAACCGGTTATATTAATGAAAGTGATTATTGTTTAGCCGCTTTAAGCCAAATAGACAATCATAATTTGGCAGTAATAATTTTGGGGGCAAAAACAAGTGAAAATAGATTTCAAGAAGCAAAAAGTTTAATTTTTTGGGCTAATCAACAATTGAACAAATAAACAAATAATTTTAAATATATATGAAACGTCCGATTGTCATCGCTAATTGGAAAATGCAACTGGGATTAAAGGAAGGAGAGTCCTTAATGGATGACATTTTGAATCGTCTTGGAAAAATAAAAACAATTGCGGAAAAAGTTGATATTATTTTTTGTCCGCCATTTTTTGCCTTGGAATCTATTTCAAAAAAATTAAAAGGCAGCTTCTCTTTGCTTAACAGAAAAAATCAAATGACTAATTTATTTTTGGGAGCACAGGATTGTTTTTGGGAGCATAAAGGAGCTTTTACCGGAGAAATTTCTCCTGATCAATTAAAAGAATTAGGTTGTCAATATGTTATTATCGGCCATTCGGAGCGCAGACAGAATTTGGGAGAAACCGATGAAATGGTTCATCACAAAATAAAAACAGTTTTGGAAAGCGAATTAACTCCGATTCTTTGTGTTGGCGAGACTTTTGAAGAACGTCAAAATGGAGCCAAAGATTACGTGATTATCAATCAAGTTACCAGAGCTCTAGAGGGAAATGTTTTAAAAGCGGATCAGGAAATAATTGTCGCTTACGAACCGATTTGGGTTATTGGCAGCGGCCAAGTCGTGACCCAAGAAGAAGCCCAATACACAAATCAAGTTATTCAACAAAGAATGATTGATTTTTATCCTTTACCGTTAATAAAAAATAACATTCGTTTACTTTACGGCGGCGGAATTGACTCAACAAATGTCGGTCAATTTATTGAGAAAGACATTATTGACGGAATTTTAGTCGGCAATACGAGTTTAAAAGCGGAAGAATTCGTTAAAATGATTGAGGCTATCGGTCTTAAAACTAAATAATAATTTAAATTTCAAATGTTAATCAATATTATTCTCTTCATTATTTTTATATTTTCTCTCGGAGGCATTATTTTTATAATTAAACCGAAATTGCCCTTGATATCCAATCTTGATTTATCTCAAGTCCCCCAGGAAAAAATTGCTCAAGTTAAAAAAGATCTTTTAGATAAAAAAATAGACAGGCAAATTATTGAAGTGGTGTATAGGCTTAGAATAAAAAGAGATAATTTGAAAATAAACACGAAAAATGTTTTTTGGAAACTGAAAAATTTATCATCAAAAATTGCCTTCAAGGCCCTTGCTTTTTTTAGAAAAAAGAAGTAGAATATTTAAAATAGTTATCCGATTTGCCCAAGTAGCTCAGTGGTAGAGCAACTCCATGGTAAGGAGTAGGTCGTCGGTTCAATCCCGACCTTGGGCTTTTTTGGGTGGGTAGCAAAGTAGTCAAATGCGGCAGACTGTAAATCTGCTGGCTTCGGTCTTCGTAGGTGCAAATCCTACCCCACCCACTTTGCCGTCCTAGCTCAACTCCGACGTTTTAGAGTCGGAGTCCCGACCTCCAATGGAGCGTCGGGATGGACAGGAAATTTATTATGATTTAAATTTTTTGCCGTCCTAGCTCAATGGTAGAGCAACAGTTTTGTAAACTGTAGGTTCTCGGTCCGATCCCGAGGGACGGCTTATAAATAATTTTTTAATTTTATTTAATTGTTAATTCAAATATATGTCTCAAGAAAATTTGATTAAATTAGAATGTACAGAGTGCCACAAGATAAACTATTATTCTAAAAAGAATAAAAAGACAATTAAGGAACGTCTTCAATTGAAAAAATATTGCCGTTCTTGCCGAAAACACGTTTTGCACAAAGAAACGAAATAGTAGTTTTATTTAATGGTAAAATAAACCCCGCCAGAGCTTTGGGGGTGTCGTTCAATGGTAGAATAGCGGTCTCCAAAACCGTTGATGAGGGTTCGATTCCTTCCACCCCCGTGGCATTGGCGGGTAATTATTATCGGAAATATAATTTCTTTTATTTCCGTTTTTATTTTTTCTTGACAAATTCTGATAAAATGTTATAGTTTCAATAACTAAAACAACCCACGCAGCAAATCCGAATAAAATTTTTAAAAATAGAAAGCCATTTGCGCGGTACACGCCTTCGGCTTCATCTATTTTAAAAAATAGTTTATTAATTGATTTGTACGGGGTGCTCCAATTTGTAGCGAAATTTTTAAAAGAAAAAATTTCGAAAAATTGGGCAAAATAGGAGGTATTTTTATGAAAAGAAAGGAAATTGTAGTTTTAAGTTTAGGAGGATCAATTATCCTCACTAAAGAAGGTCGGCCGGACATTCCCTTTTTAAAAAGTTTCAAGGAATTAATTGAAACTGAAATTAAAAAAGGGAAACAGTTTATTATTGTTACCGGCGGTGGATCACTTTGCCGTATTCTTAATGAAGAAATGGCAAAAGATTTCTCCGTTTCTCCGGAAAATTTGGATTGGTTGGGTATTAGCGTCACCAGAGTTAACGCTCAATTAATAAAAATTGTTTTTGGCGATTTGGTGATGCCGGAAGTAGTTACTGACCCGACAAAGAAAATTGTTTTTAACAAAAAAATTCTTTTGTCCGGCGGTTGGAAACCGGGCCGATCCACTGATTTTGTGGCGACAAAATTAGCCGAGGTTTATGAGGCAAATACGGTAATAAATCTGAGCAATACTGATTATGTTTATGACAAAGATCCGCGGAAATTTTCTGACGCTCAGCCAATTAAAAAAATTAATTGGAGCCGTTTTCGCAAGGAAATTGTTGGCACAAAATGGGTGCCGGGTTTAAATAAGCCTTTTGACCCAATTGCCAGTAAATTGGCAGAGAAATTAGGCCTTACAGTCGCTTGTTTAAAGGGGACTGATCTCCAGAATTTAGCCAATTTTTTGGAAGGAAGACCTTTCAACGGCACAGTAATTGAAAAATAAAAATTAAAACAAAAGAGGCGGTCATCAAAACCGCCTCTTTTTCTATTGACAAAACCCAAAAAATATGCTATTATTTAAACATAATAACCGTTCTTAAAAAAGGGAGGGGAAAATGTTTAATCAGATATTACTAATAGTGAAAATAGCAGCACTAGTGGTTGTTGTGAGCTGTTGGATTGTATGTGTTGTGGCAAGGAACAACAAAAGTATAAGTTGGAAGGTCTGCATAATTGCCATAGGTACGTCGGTTGCTACTACTGTTATGATGAGTATTTTTGAGTTTAAACATGGCGATAAGGTGGGGTTTTGCTTTTTAATAGCTTGGACAGTTCTTTTTTTGTTCTTTTTTAAGATGAGTATATTAAAACTTAAAAAGATTAAAGAAGCTAATCTTATTGGATCTACTAAAACAGGTATAATTCCAAGTTTATATGAGGGAGACACTCTGACGTATAACCTTAAGGGACTTGATCTTCCGAGACAAGAGGGTGAGTCAGATTGGGAATACCGTCAACGGGTTTTCCCCGAGTTGTACTTCAAAAAGGGATTTACTGTGGCTATTTCAATGCTTATGGGTTGCAGTGTAACGGAGCTAAGTGACACAGAAAAGATGGTTCTTCTTTCCTCTATGCCCAATGAACCTGAGAACATGAATAGTCATGGGAGGAAGCAGTTTCTTTTCCAGCTTAAGAATTTCGCTCGAGGTTTTTCAGAAGACCCGCTTAAAACTCGCTCAAAATAATAAGTAAATAATCAGGAGCCTTTCTATACATAATGGAAGGCTCCTTTTGCATTTGGAAAAAAGTTTCAAGATAAATGTAGATATAGATATTTTCATAAAGAAGTATAGAAAATAAATTACTAATTTTAATAAAAATAAAAATCTATTTATTACGAGTTCTTATTACTTTTTTAAAAAGTAATGTAGGTGTTGACTTTAAGAAAAAAAATAGTATAATTAAAATAAATATTAATTTAGAATTCTAATTTATGACTGACTACTACAAAATATTGGGGGTTGATAAGGGCGCTTCGGAAGAAGAAATAAAGAGGGCTTATCGCCAGGCGGCGCAAAAATATCATCCGGATAAACCGGGTGGTAATGCGGAAAAATTCAAAGAAATAAGCGAAGCTTATCAAACTCTTTCTGATCCTGAAAAAAGAAAGTTGTATGAAGAATACGGCTCGGCTTTTAAAAATGCCAAAACTCAAGGCGGTTTTAGCGGTTTTGATAATTTCCGTGATTTTGCCAGTTATGCCGAGGCAATGAAAAATCAAGGCGAAAGAGGAAATGCTTATGGCGGAGAAGATTTTGGTTTTGGAGATTTGGGAGATATTTTCAACAGTTTTTTTTCGTCCCAAGGACGACCAGCCTCGGGCTGGGGCTTCGGTCAAACCCATCAATCAAGGACACAACATGGCAGGAATATTGAAATAGAAATAACGGTTAATTTTTTTGAATCGGTTTTTGGTGTTGAAAAAGATATTGAATTTGAAAAATATGTTAAATGCGAAAAATGCAGTGGCAACGGTTTGGAACCGGGCAGCAAATTTTCCACTTGTAAAACTTGCAACGGACAAGGACAAGTAATTAAAACTCAATCAACATTTTTAGGAACTTTTCAAAGCGCTGAAGTTTGCTCGTCATGTCACGGCGAAGGACAAATTGCGGAAAAAAAATGCAGTCATTGCCGGGGCGAAGGCAGAGTAAAACAATTTTCAAAAATTAAAATAAAAATTCCAGCCGGAATCAGCAGCGGGCAGACAATCAGATTATCGGGTCAGGGCGAAGCGGGTAAAAAAAGCGGCCGAGCCGGAGATTTATATGTTAGAGTTAAAGTAACTTCAGATATTCGTTTCAATCGCCAAGGAGATGATATTTTATCCGAAAAAGAAATTTCCGTTTCTCAAGCAATTTTGGGCGGAGTGGTTGAAGTGGAAACCATTGACGGAATGGTAAAATTAAAAATTGCGCCCGGTACTACATCGGGTCAAGAAATCCGTTTAAAAGGAAGAGGAGTTATTCATTTGAATTCTCACGGCCGAGGCGATCATATTGTTACGGTTAAAATTCAAATACCCAAGTCATTAACCAGAAAGCAAAAAGATATTTTAGAAACCTTGTCCAAAGAAGGATTGTAATTTTTTTTGTTAATGTTAAAATAATATAATATGCCCAGTAATACAACTTCCAGTATATTCTTCTATTACGTTTATGTTTTGGAAAGCTCCAAAGATAGGGAAAAGTATATTGGGTTTACCTCAAATCTCAAGAAAAGGATAGAAGAACATAAAAAAGGCCTATCTTCCGCCACTAAACTACGTTTACCCTTAAAGCTTATTTATTATGAGGCATGCTCAAATTTACAAGATGCCAAACGCCGTGAACAATATCTAAAAGGCACCCAAGGACGTCGATTCCTTGGTTTAAGACTTCAAGAGTATAAACGCAATCAGAAAGCGTTTGGCTCTGGAAGATGATATACTGGGTATGGATATTACCATCAATGCAGAATGGTTAGTAACAATCATCACTCATCCGCTTTTTCCGCTGATTTCGATGATGATTTTAGCTATTTTAGGGCTATTATTTTTATCATTGATTTTCAGGATTACTATGCATAATTATAGTAAGCGTCTTCAGGATCAATACGTGTCCAAACAAGAATATGTTCTATTGGCTCTTGATGTGCCAAGGAATAACGAGCAAGGACCGGAAGCAGTGGAAAGAATGTTCGCTTATCTGTCCGGCGCCAAAGGTACCGGACCGGCAGAACTTCCTATTTCCGTAGAAATTATTAGTGTGGCATCCCATATTCAATTTCTTATCAGAATTGCGTCTCAATTTCGAGATTTGGCCGAAGCGGCGATTTATGCGTCTTATCCGGACGCTGAGATAGTAGAAGTGGAAGATTACACAAAAGAAATGCCCGATAAATTTCCGAATGATAAATATGATTTATGGGGAGCGGATTTCACTCTTTACAATAAAAATGCTTATCCGATCAGGACATATACAAATTTCGAACATACCATGAGCGGAGAGTTAAAAGATCCAATGATTGATATGTTGGAAATTTTAGGAAAACTGCAAGAAGGCGAACAAGTTTGGATACAGATTATTATTAAAGTTTCTGCCAAGGGAACCAAAAAAGAATCAGAAACTGTGATTAAAAAAATAATGGGAGAAAAAGTTAAATCGCAAAAAACAATTTCCGAACAGTTAATTAATATACCGATTGAATTTTTACAAGCCGCGACTATTATAACTCCTCCGACTGCGGGTTCAAGTTCGCCGGAAAAACAAAAAACGGTTTCTCCGGGAGAAAGAAAAATTATTGAAGCGATTCAAAATAAAGCTTCTAAAATTTCTTTTGAAACAAAAATGAGAATAATTTATATCGCGGAAAAAGAAGTATTCAATAAATCCAGAGGAGTAATTGGTGTTTTGGGTGCTTTAAATACGGTTAATACTTTGGATATGAATGGATTGATGCCGGATAAAACGGCAAAAACGCTTATTAATATGTATGAAACCAGCAAGTCTTCCAGTCCCAAACAGACGGCGATTATGGCCGCTTATAAGAAAAGAGGGGGTAACTGGAAAATTGAATCGCAATCCCAAAAAGATTGGAAAAAGTTTTTAGATTTTTTGACTATTTCATCACCAAGTAAAAAAGATATTTTAAATATTGAAGAATTGGCAACGCTTTATCATTTTCCGGTTATTGCTTCAAGAGTTCCTTTGGTTAAGAAAACAGGCAGTAAACGAGGAGAACCGCCATTTAGTTTACCAACAAAATAATTTTATGTTATATATTGTTGCCACTCCTATTGGAAATTTACAGGACGTTACCCTAAGAGCATTAGAAATATTGAAAGAGGCAGATTTTATACTTTGCGAAGACACTCGTCATAGCCGAATTTTTTTAGATCATTATCAAATAAAAATTCCAACCATCAGTTATCACCAGCATTCCAAATTATCTAAAATGGACTATATTTTGGAATTGATTCAACAGGGTAAAAATTTGGCCTTGATTTGTGATGCCGGCACACCCGGTATTTCCGACCCGGGAAATAAACTAATCAGTCATTTGGTTGCGCAATTACCTGATTTGAAAATTATTTCCATTCCCGGACCGGCTGCTGTTATTTCAGCTTTAAGCATCTCCGGATTTGAAACCGACAAATTTATTTTTTTAGGTTTTCCTCCTCATAAAAAGGGGAGGAAAACATTTTTTGAACAAGCAGCTGAATTCAAATATACTCTTGCTTTTTATGAATCGCCTTATCGGATTTTAAAAGCTTTAAATGAAATGGCGAATTTGGAAAATTTTAAAGACAGGGAATTAATGGTTGCCAGAGAATTGACGAAAAAATTTGAAAGTATTTATCGGGGAACGGCTGAGAATATAATAAACAACCTGCCCAAGAACGAAATCAAAGGAGAATTTGTGGTCGTGGTCAGGGCTAAAAAATAATTTTTTGTTTTTTAAAAATTATTGTAATTTAAAACCCGCGCTATTATATAGCACGGGTTTGATAAGAATTACAAATGAGAATTCCAGGTCGGAGTAATTTTTTCAGCTATTTTCGGATTATAAGCGCTGAATTGACTGGCGATTGCCACTCCGACAAGTGAGCCGACAATATCAAAAACAGTATTTTGCCAATGAATATTTTCTTTTTTTGGGAAAAACAGCAGTTGATTTGCAGTCCAAGAAATATCAGGAATAGTAGTGGCAAAAAAAGTGTAACAAAATAAATCTTTATCAGAAATAACGCCCGGTGGTTCAATAGTTTTTTCCATAGCATAATGAGCTCCGCTGATTATGCCATTCACCCCAAATCTCAGCCAATTATTTTTTCTGTATTCTGTGGTGATTTGTTGCAAAAAGTGAGATTCGGGTTTACGATATACGAGCATAATACCTACCCCGATAAAAGACCCCCCTACATCGGAGATAAAATCTCTTACAGAAAATCCATCATTTATCAAAGGATAAAAACCGCTTGTTGTTTCATAGGTTATTCCGAAAACAACAGAACTCATAAACGCGTAAGAAAGCAGTTGAGAATATTGTTCTGTCGGCCATTCTGATTTATCGGCAAGGCAAATATATGAAGTAAAACCAAGATGAGCGAAACAGTGCCAAGCTTTATCTGAGGCCCAAGAATCTTCTTCAGTCGGTGTGAAAATAAAACAGGCAGTCTTAACAGGAATAATTAAACTGATAATGATTAATCCCCAAAATAGAATTTTATTCATTTTTTCCTCCTTTTAAAGATCTATTTAAACTATAACAAACTATATAAAATAATCAAATATGAATAATAAATTTTATATCACTACTCCCATTTATTACGTTAATGATAAGCCTCATGTCGGAGGAGCATACACGACAATCGCGGCTGATGTTTTAGCGCGATTTCATCGAATGAAAGGCGATCAAGTTTTTTTCTTGACCGGCACTGACGAGCATGGTGAAAAAATAGCTATTTCCGCTGAAGCCAATCATAAAACTCCAAAAGAATGGTGCGATGAAAATTCCGCCAAATATGAAGAAGCTTGGGATGTTTTAAAAATTTCTCATGATAATTTTATCAGAACCACGGATCCAAAGCATGAAAAAGCAGTAGTGAAAGTTTTGGAAAAATTATTTGAAAAAAAATTAATTTATACAGGAACCTACCAGGGGCTTTATTGTATAGATTGCGAAAGATATTATACGCCCAAAGAATTGGTTGACGGTAAATGTCCGTTTCATCATCATGAATTAGTAACACTCTCAGAAGATTGTTACTTTTTTAAATTATCAGCCTTTCAGGATATTTTGTTAAAATTGATTTCCAGTAATGAATTTTTAATTGAACCGGAAGAAAGAAAAAATGAAATTTTAGGTTTTTTAAAATCTGAAAAATTAGAAGACTTGGCTGTTTCCAGAAAAAAGGTAAAATGGGGTATTGAATTCCCACTGAACAAAGAACAAACTATTTATGTTTGGGTTGACGCATTGTTTAATTATTTATCAGGTATTGATTGGGATGGCGACGTTAAAAAATTGCCGAAATTTTGGCCGCCGGAGGTGCAATTAATCGGCAAGGATATTTTACGTTTTCATGCCGTAATGTGGCCGGCACTTCTTTTGGCTCTGGAATTGCCTTTGCCGAAAAAACTTTTTGCTCACGGATTTTTTACCGTTAATGGCCAAAAAATGTCCAAATCTTTAGGCACGGGAGTTAATCCGGAAGAATTAGCTGTAACTTTTGGCGCTGATTCTCTAAGATGGTTATTGCTTTCTTTATTTCCTTTTGGCCAGGACGGAGATCTCTCAGAGTCAAGACTTTATGATAAATATAATTCCGATTTATCCAATGGTTTAGGAAATTTAGTCAGACGAGTTTTGACTTTAGCTCAAGACGGCTCGGAATTTGTCTCTTCCAAAATTATTAATGTTGAATTCAAAGAAAAAATTGATTCTGTTTGGCAAAAATACGAAAAAGCTTTGGACGGACTGCATTTTGAAATAGCTATTGCGCAAATCAATGATTTGATTTTTTTCTGCGATAAATATATCAATCAGGAAGAACCTTGGAAATTGTCAAAAACAAATCCGGAAAAACTGAAAGATGTATTATATAATCTACTTGAATCTTTACGACATTTATCATGTTTGGCTTGGCCGTTTATGCCGGATAAGAGTAATTTAATATTGGAATCTTTGGGAATTTTAAATCAGGAACACAAGAAAAGTCTTTCAGAAATAAAAAAATTCGGTGAAGTAAATTTTGAAAAAGTCAGCCAAGGAAAAGTTTTATTTCCGAAAATTGAGAGTGTTAAATAATTAACTAATTTTAAAATTTATGACATTTTTTGATTTAGTTTTATTATTAGTCCTTTTTGGTTTTATTTGGTTTAATTTTTGGCAAGGCTTGGTTACCAGTCTGGGCGGAATTATCAGTTTAATTTTGGGCGTAACTTTTGCCACCCGTTGGTATGATATAATTGCTTCAAATTTTTTAGTTTCAATAATTCATAATCAGAATATTTCAAGGCTTATTGCTTTTATTCTGATTTTTATTATTGCTCGTTTTATTGTAATTTTAATATTCAAAATTATAAATAAAATTTTTGATTTACTGTCTCTGATTCCGTTTCTACAACCCATTAATCATTTAGGCGGAGGAATTTTTGGTTTAATAGAAGGAGGACTGTCGATTGGTCTAGTTTTAGATTTTTTAAGCAAATTTCCTTGGGGGAATTGGTTGGCTAAACTTTTAGCCTCTTCAAATATTGCTCCGATTCTGGTAAAATTCAGTCATATTTTATCTCCGCTTTTGCCCGAAGTTTTCAAACAAATTAAATCTTTAATATAATTTGATAATAATTTAAAATTAAGCCTATGAAAAAAATCGCTCCTTTAACCAAAGTAAAAAAAAGAGATGGCCAATTGGCGCCGTTTGATCAAAGTCGAATTGAAAACGCAATTTTTAAGGCCATTACGGCTGTTTCCGGAAAAGACGGGAACATATCAAAAAAATTATCCGCTAAAGTGGTTAAAATTATTGGACGACGTTTTAGAGATATTATTCCAAGCGTGGAAGACATTCAAAATATCGTTGAAGAAGTTTTAATTTTATCGGATTTGGTTAAAGAAGCTAAAGCTTATATTTTATATCGAGAACAACACAGTAATATAAGAGACATGGCTTTGTCCATGGAAAACGTGGCAGTCGTGGATCAATATTTGGGCGAAAAAGATTGGGAAGTGAAAGAAAATGCCAATATGAGTTATTCTCTTCAAGGCTTGAATAACTATATTTCAAACACCATTACAAAAAATTATTGGTTGCATAAAATTTATCCGGGGGAAATTCGCGATGCGGTTAAAAGCGGCGATTTTCATCTTCATAATTTAGGCATTTTGGCTCCTTATTGCATGGGTTGGGATCTCTATGATTTTTTATCTCAGGGTTTCACTGGTGTTTTTGGAAAAATTTCTTCAAAACCGCCGAAACATTTCAGAGCTGCCTTGGGTCAGATAGTTAATTTTATTTATACTGTTCAAGGGGAATGCGCCGGCGCGGTCGCTTTTTCTTCTTTCGATACTTTCCTTGCTCCTTTTATCAGATATGACAAATTAACTTATCCGCAAGTCAAACAAGCAATGCAGGAATTTTTATTTAATTGCAATGTTCCAACTAGAGTTGGTTTCCAGACGCCTTTTGAAAATGTAACTATTGATTTGACTCCGCCCGAGGCCCTGGCAAAATCACCGGTAATTATCGGGGGCAAACTTCAAAAAGAAACTTATGGTGAATTCCAAAAAGAAATGGATATGTTTAATCGGGCTTTTGCCGAAGTAATGTGCGAGGGAGATGCTCATTCCAGAATTTTTACTTTTCCGATTCCGACTTACAATATCACTAAAAATTTTGATTGGGAAAATCCGGCCTTAAAACCTCTTTGGGAAATGACGGCAAAATTCGGCATACCTTATTTTTCTAATTTTATTAATTCTGATTTAAACCCGGAAGATGTCCGTTCAATGTGCTGCCGTCTCAGATTGGAAACAAAAACACTTCATCATCGCGGCGGCGGACTTTTTGGTTCAGCTCCATTGACCGGTTCTATCGGTGTGGTAACAATTAATCTTCCAAGAATCGGTTATTTGGCCAAAACTGATCAAGAATTTTTTGAGAAACTTGGTCGAGTGATGGATTTAGCCAGAGAAAGTTTGGAAATTAAAAGAAAAACTTTGGAAGAATTGATTGAAAAAGGACTTTATCCTTATTCCAAATTTTATTTGCGAAATATCAAACAATTGCGCGGCAATTATTGGGCCAATCATTTCTCAACCATCGGATTAATCGGCATGAATGAAGCATTGATTAATTTTATGGGCGAAAATATTGTTTCAAAGCCAGGCAGAGAATTCGCTCTAAAAGTTTTAGATTTTATGCGCGAGAAATTGGTGACATACCAAAATGAGACCGGTAATATTTATAATTTGGAAGCTACTCCGGCTGAAGGGACAAGTTATCGCTTGGCTAGACAAGACAAAAAAATATATCCGGATATTATCACTGCCGGAAAAGAAGTGCCGTATTATACTAACTCCACTCAATTCCCGGTTAATGATCAAAACGGATTATTTGAGATTTTAAAAGCTCAAGATGGTTTTCAGACAAAATATAACGGTGGCACGGTTTTTCATGCTTTTTTGGGAGAAAGAATCAATGATATCTCGGTGGTAAAAACAATAATTAAAAAAGTTTTTGAGAATTTCCGTTTACCGTATTTTACCTTGTCGCCGACATTCAGTATTTGTCCGAATCACGGTTATTTAAGCGGTGAACAATTCAAATGTCCGCAATGCGGCGCTGAAAACGAAGTTTATTCTCGCGTGGTCGGTTATTATCGTCCGGTTCAACAATGGAACAAAGGGAAGCAAGAAGAATATCAAGACAGACAAGAATTTGATATTACTCTATAATAGAATTTTTAATTTTAAATTTTCAATCCGCCAACTTTAAAATAGTGGCGGATTGGATTTAAACAGCATTATTATGATATTCAAGGGTTGGCGAAAAGAGTCTTTTATTGAATGGCCGGGCAAAATTACGACGGTCGTTTTTGTCGGAGGATGTAATTTTTGCTGCCCTTTTTGTTATAATAGAACTTTAGTCTTGCATCCTCAAGAATTACCTGACATTGACGAGAAAGAGGTTCTGCAATATTTGGAAGAAAATAAAAAAATGATTGAAGGTGTGGTAATCACCGGAGGAGAACCGCTTACTTCATTTAATTTGAAGTCTCCTTTGATTGAATTTATTAAAAAAGTTAAAGAATTAGAATTGGTAGTTGGGATTGAAACCAACGGGACAAATCCGGCCGCGATTGAATATTTGATAAAAAATAAACTGATTGATTACATAGCCATGGATATTAAAGCGCCGCTGGAATCAAAAAAATATCAACAGCTTTCTCAAAAATCGGTTAATTTGGGAAATATCAAAAAAAGCATTAAAATGATTATCGCCTCAAAACTTGATTATGAATTTAGAACTACGGTTGTCCCGGGCTTGTTGAATCAAGATGATATTTTAAAAATTGCCAAACAAATAAAAGGCGCCAAGAAATATGCCTTGAACCAATTTAATCCTAAAGACGTAATAGATAAAAAGACAGGATTGATAAAACCGTATTCCAAAAAATGGTTTAATGAAACTGCTAAAAAAATAAAACCGTATTGTCTTCAAATAGAAGCGAGAATATGATTGTTCAAAAACTGGGATTGTATCCTTTGAAATAAGGGTTTATAATATAATTATTAGTTAAAGTTAATAAAATTATCTTAAAATTTATGTTCAAAAAAATATTTAGGAACAATGAACCAATAGATAATTCTTTGGGGGCAGATGAAGCCCAAGTTATCTGGACGGAAAAACCGAGAGAACAAAAAAAATCACCACCCTTTTTAACTTTTACTTTGGCGCTTCGACCGGTGGTAGTGATAATTATGATCAGTATTTTAATCGGTGCTGCCGCTGGCGCGGTAACAGGATTTTATGCCGGCAGTTACGCATTGACTAAATTTGTTTCTTACTCTACTCCGACTATTCTTCACTCTTCGTCTCAGGTTGCGACTCAAAGCCAAATAGATCCAACCAATACAATCGCACCGATTATTTTAGGCAATCAAGAGGAGAGCGACATTGTTTCCGCAGTTAAAAAAACCAGCCCAGCCGTGGTTAATGTTATTGTTTCAAAATATGTAACCACTTATTATAGCGATACTACCAGTCCTTTTGATGAATTATTCAATGACTGGTTTGGACAGAGCACGCCTACTCCAACTCCAAATAGCAGTCAAAAACAAAAACAAGAAGTCGGCGGCGGAACAGGATTTGTTGTTTCTTCCAAGGATGGTTTGATTTTGACCAACAAGCATGTGGCCAGCGATGAAACCGCAGAATACACGGTTGTGACAAATGACGGGAAAAAATATGACGCGAAAATTTTAGCCCAAGATCCATTTAATGACATTGCCATTTTAAAGATTGAAATTAAGGATTTACCTGAAGTTAAATTGGGTGATTCTGAAAAAATTCAAATTGGTCAAACAGTTATTGCTATCGGTAATGCTTTGGGCGAATACAGAAACACGGTTACCAAGGGCGTGATCAGCGGTGTCGGCAGACGGGTGGTGGCTGGTGATAATGCCGGTCTGTCAGAAGTCTTGGAAAATGTAATCCAAACAGATGCGGCGATTAATTTGGGTAATTCCGGCGGACCATTAATTAATACTCATGGCGAAGTGATTGGTATCAATACCGCCATTAACAGTCAGGGGCAAATGATAGGTTTTGCCATTCCGATCAATCAGGCCAAGCAAGTGATTGAAAGCGTCAAAAAATACGGTAAGATTGTCAGGCCGTATTTGGGCGTAAGGTATGTTTTAATTAATGAAGAAATAGTTAAAAAAAATAATTTATCCGTTAATTACGGGGCTTTAGTTTTGCGCGGCAGTGATCAGACTGAATTGGCCATTATCCCGGGCGGACCGGCCGATAAAGCGGGTATTGAAGAAGGCGATATTATTTTAGAAGTTAATGGCGCAAAAATTACTGAAGAGAATTCTTTAAGCAAAACGATTCAAAATCTTAAACCCGGAGATGAAGTGGAATTAAAAATTTTACACAAAGGCGCGGAAAAAACAGTTAAGGTGGAATTAGAAGAATATTTACCCCGTTAGAAATTTAACAAAAAATTTTCTTTTTAAAACAACCAGAGCCAGAGGCGTCTTCGCTCTTGGACTTTCTGCATCAGGAATCGATTGATGAATTTCTGATGGGGCAAAGGATAAAATCATTCTGACAAATTAAAAAAGAGTCCCGATTTTTTGGGACTCTTTTGATTTACGTTATTGAAAAAAGAATTTTTTGAGAAGACCAATAACTTCTTCGTTTTGTTTTATCATTTGATCATGCTGTTGTACTATCTGTTCATTTTGATAATAAATAGCTCTAAGATAATCTATAGTGGCAAGATCATACATATTACATGGACGATTATCCCCATCTATCTTAGTTATCATCTTCCTCTGATGTTCTGCTATTTGTAACGCGTCCATTTTCTCCAACTGATTATGATCTGTCTTAGAGGAGATGATCGGTAAAGAAGTTGACCTGGGCTTTATTATAGGAATAATCCTTTTCTGGCGAGTGGGCCACGCAGTAGCTGATGTACTTGGTTTAGACTGATTATTAACAGATTGAGTAATAAAGGGATTATTTGTATCCTTGCGACATTCGGTTGCAGATACAAATGAAACCGTTCCAATCGCGCATAAACTTATTACTGAAATTACCAGTATTGTGAGAATTTTTCTCATTTTTTCCTCCTTTTATTTTAAACTATAAATAATAGTTCCTTTAAATGCCTGTTTGTTTGGAGTTGCTGAAGGAATTATTATTGTTAAGCAAAGCTTCGCTTTTCCTCCAAGCTTGTATGAAGAACCAATCAGAGTCGAGTAACTCTTTTTATTTGAGTACGCTTTAAAGCTAATTGCCTCATTGATCGAGATATCTCCTTTACCGATAGTTTTTCCAATTCCAATACTTGTTGTGTATTGTATGGGTTCAAACGAAGGGTCCACATTTATTTTTTCAACAGCACTTAAAGAATATCCCTTACTTAAAGGATAAGCGCAGATTGCTTGAAAATCCAAAAGTGAATTTTCTATTTTTTCTGCTTTCAGCCTTAAATTCAATTTTCCTTCTTTATATGGCTGGCTTAATGTAACCAAGCGATTTGTTTTTCCCTGGTTATACATCGCGCCTATTTCAAAATCAATCGCCCTTAGCGGTAAAGTCAATACAAATAAAGCGATAAGTACGCAAAAAATCTTTATCTTATTGATTCTCATCTTTCCTCCTTTTGTAAAAGTACTATATTTCCCCAAACCATTTTTGTTTGGTTACTATTATTTAAGCAAATTTTTCGGTTTTTGTCAACCCTCTCGCCTAAAACGCTGATAAACAATTAATTTTGTATTTTTCGAATCTCTAAATTAAAAAAGAGTCCTGATTATAAGGACTCTTTTTGTTTATTTAGGATGAAAAATATACAGCATATAAATAGAATATCCACCAGAATACCGCTGTTTCAAAAAATAATAAAACAAACACTACCCATTTTTTAACCCTGAGTTCAGTGGCAATGGCAATAACCCTGACAATAATGGTGGCAATAATAAGAATGGCAAGAATAACAAAGACGATCCAGATTTTAGGGGGCGCGATAAAAGGGACAACAAAGGCGATAAACAACAGAGTGCTGATTGGGGTGAACAAGATTGCCATAATTACGGCAGTTGGAATACAGTGGACCAGAATTGAAATCAGTTTTTTCATTCTTCCTCCCATACATTTAACTCAACCAATGAATCTTTTTGTTTCCCAAGGTAATTTTGAAGAATCTTTTTCTAGTTCAGCTTGAGCAGATATCGCGCATCTATAGTTTCTTTCTTCCTTAGAAATTGGGCGGAATCCTTTTAAAAAGTTTTTTCGTTTTTCACTGACAGAAATGTTTTTAAGTATTTCTTTTAATTTTCCTAATTTCGTCACCTTCTTTAACTTTTTCATCTTTTCCTCCTTTTTGAAAATAACTGTTTTCAATTATAAATGAAGCTAAAAAAAAGTCAAATTAACAGGGGATTGCTTTTCTCTTACAATGATTTATAATAATTAATATGCAGGAATTAATCGCTGAATTAAAAGATTTTAAGCAGAGGCTCGGAAAGGTCCGAGACTGTCTTTGACATTGATAAAAAAAAGCAAAAAATAAAGGAAATTGAATTTGAAATGGCTGAACCGGATTTTTGGCAAAACAGAACAGTGGCGGAAAAAAAATCGCGTGAATTCAGCCAATTAAAAGAAGAAGTGGAAAAATGGGAGAAAATAGAAAAGTCGGTTAGAGATTTCTTGGAAATAGCCCAAGAAGACGAGAAAGATCAATCAGTAAATTTAAGAGAAGACATTAAAGAGCAATTGAATTTAATCAGAAAAGAATTGGAAAATTTGGAAAAAACCACTTTTTTCAGCGGAAAATACGACAAAGAAAATGTGATTTTATCAATTTTTGCCGGCGCGGGCGGAGTGGATGCGCAAGATTGGGCAGAAATGCTTTTGAGAATGTATTTGAGATATATTGAGAAAAAAAATTGGCGGGCGGCGATTATTGATCAATCGCGCGGCACTGAAGCGGGAATAAAAAGCGTTACTTTGGAAATTCAGGGAAATTATGTTTACGGTTTTTTAAAAGGCGAAGCAGGAGTTCATCGTTTGGTGCGCATTTCTCCTTTTGATGCGGAAAAAATGCGCCACACTTCTTTCGCTTTGATTGAAATTTTACCGGAAATAGAAGAGGTGGAAATTGAAATTAATCCTGATGATTTAAGAATGGATACTTTTTTGGCTTCCGGACACGGCGGACAAAACGTTCAAAAAACAGAATCGGCCATCAGAATCACTCATTTGCCGACAAAAATTTCCGTCAGTTGCCAATCAGAAAGAAGTCAATCTCAAAACAAAGAAAAAGCTCTTAAAATTTTAAAATCAAAACTTTTCAGATATTATCAGGCTGAGCAGGAAGAAGAAAAAGAACGGCTGAGGGGTGAATTCAAATCCGCGTCTTGGGGGAATCAAATTCGTTCTTATGTTATTCATCCGTATAAAATGGTTAAAGATTTGCGGACCGGTTATGAAACATCAGATGCTCAAAAAATTTTAGACGGCGAACTGGATGAAATAATTGAAAGTTATCTTAAATTTAAAAAATAATACAATTGACTCAATAATTGATTTTATATGTATCCAACAAGCCGAAAGACTGTCAATCAAATGGAGAAAGAAATTATTCGACGCGCTAAAAGTTTTTTGGGTAAAAATTTAGTTGCTTTATTGGCGGAAGGAAGTTATGGCAGTTATGATTTTGTGGAAGGGTATAGCGATTATGATCTTTCAATTTTTGTTAAAAATTTTAATAAAATTAAAGAAATTAATTTTACAGATATATCTGAGAGATATCATATAGATATTCAATGCGTTGTTAGGTCATATGAAGATTTTCAAAATAGAGTAAAAAATAATCATAAAGCCACAAGATTTATCGGTAATTTGGACTTAATCAATATAAAAAAGAAAAAAACAAGATTATTGGTCGGAATGAATATCGCTAATTCGGTGCCCGATATTAAAAAAATAATTAAGAGGGATTTAGGTTGCGAATTAAGAGCGGAATATTATCATGCCACAAATCTGAATCCCAGTTGGAATATTTACAGAAGAGAACCGAGAAAGTGGGTTAATTATATTATCAATCTCAGTGATAGGCTCTTGTTAAGCAAGGGAGTAATATCCAAGAAAGACGATATACCGAAAATGCTGGCCAAATATTATCCGTATTTTAGGGGCATAAAGTATATCAGAGAAGCGCTTGTTTTAAGAAAAACAAAAAGAGTTTTGAAATTAAATGAAACAGAAAAGAAACACTTGAAAAATATATTAAATCAATTTTTAGAAGAATATAAAAGACAAGTTTTTTGCTAGATATTCGTAATGTATAATTTTTTAAAATAATTTATTATGTGTGGAATTGTAGGTTATATTGGCTTGAAAAATGGAGTGCCAATTGCGATGCAAGGACTCAAAAGATTGGAATACCGAGGATATGACTCGGCCGGTTTAGCCGTGCTAACAAAAAATGGAATTAATTCAATCAAAGTTAAGGGCAGAGTCAAAGATTTGGAAGAAAAAATCGGGCAAGAACAATTATCCAGTAATTTGGTAATTGCCCACACTCGCTGGGCCACTCACGGAGAACCGAATGAAATTAACGCTCATCCGCATTTTGATTGTAAAAAAGAAATATTCTTGGTTCATAATGGAATTATTGAAAATTATCGAACTTTAAAAAAATGGCTGGAACAACGCGGTCATAATTTTTATTCAGAAACCGACACAGAGGTGATTGCGCATTTAATTGAAGAATATTATCAAAAAGATTTATTAACCGCAACGCAAAAAGCTCTAAGTTTGATTGACGGCGCTTATGGTTTGGCTATTATTTCTTCCCGCGAACCGGATAAATTGGTTGTCGCAAAAATGGGCAGTCCTTTGATTATCGGTTTAATAGGGGAGGGAGAATATCTGGTGGCTTCGGATCCGGCCGCAGTTGTTGAATATACTCGTAAGGTAATTTATTTGGCTGACGGAGAAATCGCTGTTTTAACTCGAGACGGTTATCAGGTTACTACGGTTGACAATCAACCGATTCAGAAAAAAGCGGATGAAGTTTCTTGTGATCTGTCGCAAATAGAAAAAGGCGGTTTTGATCATTTTATGTTGAAAGAAATTTTTGAGCAGCCGGAAACGATTAAAAATGCTATTCGCGGCAGAGTTTTAATAAATGAAAATAAAATTCAATTGGGCGGTATCACGGATTGGTTGGATTTTTTAACCAATGTAAAAAGAGTGGTGTTTTTGGCCTGCGGAACTTCTTGGCATGCCGGAATGATCGGCGAATATTTATTTGAGCATTTAGCCTCTTTACCGGCCGAAATTGAATATGCTTCTGAATTCAGATATAAAAATGTACCCATTAATAATGAAACGGCTTATTTTGTTATTTCTCAATCCGGAGAAACGGCGGACACGTTGGAGTCGCTTCGAAAAATAAAAAAAGCCGGTGGACACGTTTTTGGAATTGTAAACACGGTTGGTTCAACAATTGCTCGGGAAACCGATGCCGGAATTTATTTGCATGCCGGACCGGAAATCGGAGTTGCCTCAACCAAAGCCTTTACTTCGCAAGTTACGGTTTTGGCGGAATTGGCCTTGCTCTTGGGAATAAATAGGAATAAAATAAAGAAAGAAGAAATAGAATCAAGAATTAAAGCAATCAGTGAGATTCCGGAAAAAATAAAAATAATTCTTGATAAAAATGAAGAAATTAAAAAAATCGCCAAAAAATATTATAAGTTTAATAATTTTCTTTACTTGGGTCGCGGTTATAATTTTCCAACCGCCTTGGAAGGAGCTTTAAAATTAAAAGAAATTTCTTATATTCATGCCGAAGGTTATCCGGCGGCGGAAATGAAACATGGGCCGATTGCCCTGATTGATAAAAATATGCCGGTAGTGGTCATCGCCACTGACACAGAGGATGTTATTTATCAAAAAGTCGTCAGTAATATTGAAGAAGTGAAAGCTCGAGGGGGAAATATTATCGCCATTGCCACTGAAGGGAATGGAGAAATTAATAAAATGGCGGAAAATGTCATTTATGTTCCCAAAACCAATGGATTTTTAACCCCGCTTTTAAGCGTTATCCCGCTTCAATTATTGGCTTATCATATGGCTGTTTTAAGAGGCTGTGATGTGGATAAACCCAGAAATTTAGCCAAGAGTGTGACTGTAGAATAAAATATGCCTAAAATGAGATTTAAAATATTATTTTTTGTTTTATTAATCCTTCTATTTTTAGTTGATTTTTTTGTAGTGGGAAATTATGATTCGATTTGCCGCCAGCATAAAGGTTATAATTACAATTATTTTTCTGATGGGGTAACATTTAAACCTGTCGCTCAATTCGGGTTAGAAAGAATTCAATATAATTTTAAAAACTTTTTTATTTTTTGGATATCTCCGCCTATTGCTCAAACATTCAGTAATTTAAAAGAATTTATTACTTGTGATGGAAATACGGCGGCGGAAAATATTTTTCATTTTGTCGGATTCTTTATTTTGACTCTTGTCCTTTTATATTTATTCCGTATTAATATCTGGTATACGTTATTGATTGTTGTCATATTTAATATTTTTCATGAATATGTGGCGGAAGGAGTTTGCTGTGATCCTTCGTTTTTAGATCTTTGGCTGGACAGCGGCGGCATTGCTTTGGGTGTTTTGTTTTTCTTTTTCAAGAGAGTTATATGGCTGTTTCGAGAATAGTTTTTTATTGTTTGCTATTTTTTATCGGGGGCATTGGATTAGCCTCTTTTTTCTATCTGCCATTTTTCGTTTATTTGCCGGTATTTTTATTAATTTTATTTTTTTGCGTTTTAAAAAGGCCATTTAGAAATATTTGGCCTTTTGTCTTTTTTGTCATCTTTTTTACTTTGGGTGTTATTCGTTATAATTTAAGTTTTCCAAAAATTGATGAAAATAACGTGGCTTTTTACAATAACACAAATCTTATTTTTGAGGGACAAGTTATCAGTGAGCCGGATGTGAAAACGGACAAAACCCAACTGACTGTCGGTAAAATAAATAATAATCAATTTAAAGGTAAGGTTCTAATTTCTGCACCGCTTTATTCTGATTATCAATATGGCGATTTATTGGAAGTTGATTGTCAACTTAAGGGCGTGCTTGATAATGGATTTAAAAATAATGCGGCAATTGTTAATGATATTTATTCGGTTTGTTATTTTCCAAAAATAACAAACTTAAATCATAATCAGGGAAATTTTTTATATCAAAAAATATTTTTATTTAAAAATCAGGTAAAGAATCTAATTGACCAAAGTTTTTCCGAACCCCAAGGATCTGTTTTTTCCGCTTTATTATTGGGGCTTCAGCGCCAAATTCCTCAAGAAGTCAGAAATTGGTTTTCTACAACCGGTACAACCCATATTTTATCAGTTTCCGGATTGCATGTGGCGATTTTATCTCAATTGATAATGATTTTTATTGTCAGTGTTTTATTGATTCGCCGTCAAATAGCTTTTTGGCTGGCGGCAATATTAATTATATTTTTTGTTATTTTGGTTGGTGCGCCCGCCGCGGCAGTTCGAGCGGCGATTATGGGCTTGGGTATTCTCTATGCCCAGAAAATCGGCCGTCCCCAGTCAGGATTAAGAATTGTTATTTGGGCTGCGGCGATTATGCTTTTAATTAATCCGAAACTTTTAGTTCTAGACATCGGCTTCCAATTATCGTTCGCTTCAATTTTGGGTTTAATATTTTTTACTCCGATTTTTAATCAATATTTTAAAAAAATACCCAATCTTAGGTATTTACCGATTAAGGATTGCTTGTCAGCCACTTTCAGCGCTCAGGTTTTTGTCTTTCCTTTGATTTTATATTATTTCGGCACCTTATCGCTAGCCGCGCCTTTGGCGAATATTTTAATTTTGCCCATTATTCCGGTTTTAATGTTTTTGGGAATATTTTTTATTTTATTCGGAACAATTTCTGTTTTTTTGGCGAAAATTTTATTTTGGCCGATTTGGCTCGGTCTAACCTTTTTGATTTTAACGGTGAAAATAATCGCCAAGATTTTTTATTTTTCGCCCATCATTATCAATTTTCCTTTGATTGCCGCTTTAATTTTATATTTTTTTATTGTTTGGTGGTTAATTTATGCTCAAAAAACTCAGTCCAAAAATTCTTAAAATAATCATTTTCTCAGTCACCGGACTTTTATTGATTAATCTGGTTATTTTGGGTTATTGGTTGATTTTGACCCAGAATAATTATAATTCTTTAAGAGTTGTTTTTTTTGATGTCGGGCAAGGCGACTCAGCCTTGATACAGACGCCGGAAGGGAAGAATATTCTAATAGACGGCGGGCCGGACAAAAATGTTATTTATAAATTGGATAAATATATTCCCATTACTCGCCGAAAAATTGATTTAATGATTTTGACTCATCCGGACCCCGATCATCTGATCGGCCTGGTTGAAGTTCTGCGACGCTGGCCGGTTGATCAAATCGTAACCAACAATACTGAAGAAACTGACTCTCTTTATTTCGAATGGAAGAAATTAATTCAAGAAAAAAATATTACGCCTGTTATTATTTCAGAACAGCGAAAAATTTGGTTGAATGATAAAATTTATTTGGATTTTTTGTGGCCGATTCAAGAGTTGGCCGGTCAATCCAATAAAGACGATAATAATCCCAATTCTTTGGTTTTTAAGTTGGTTGATAATCAAAATAAAATTCTTTTTACCGGCGACGCCACCAGTGAAATAGAAAAAATATTATTGGACAATAATTATGATTTGCAATCACAGGTTTTAAAAGTCGGGCATCACGGTTCCAAATATTCTTCGGATTTGAATTTTTTGGAAAAAATCAGCCCGATTTACGGCGTTATTTCGGTTGGCCAAAATAATAAATTCGGACATCCCAGCTTGAGGGCTTTAACAAGCTTGGAAGAAGTTGGCGCAGAAATATTAAGAACAGATCAAAACGGCGACATTGTTTTTATTGACAAAAACGGGAAATTAATCTTAAAAATTGAGAAATAATTCATATTTCGGCCATTGATTAATCGTGTGATTGTTATAAAATATCTCTTATGACATTGTCCATTGTTATCCCGGTTTACAATGAAAAGAAAACGATTTTGGAAATTTTAAAACGCCTTGAAGTGGTAAATTTTGGCTGTGATTACGAAATTATTATTATTGACGATTGTTCTACTGACGGCACTGCTGCTTTATTAAAATCCGAAATTCTAAATCCAAAATCCGAAACAAATTCCAAATTCCAAATTCTAAATTCTAAAATCAGAATTTTTTTTCAAAATAAAAATTCTGGCAAGGGAGCGGCATTGAGACGCGGATTCCAAGAGGCGAGCGGTGAAATAATTGTTGTTCAGGACGCGGATTTGGAATATAATCCACAAGATTTACCAAAACTTATTCAACTGATTCTGGAAGGAAAAACGGATATAGTTTACGGTTCGCGGTTTTTAATTAAACAAAAAGCAAAATATAAAATATTTTATTGGGGTAATCGTTTGATCGCCTTTTTGTTTTTTCTTTTTTACGGTCAGAAAATTACCGATCCCTGGACTTGCTATAAAGTTTTTAAAAAATCAATTACCCAAAATTTAAAATTAGAATCAAATGGTTTTGAGATGGAGCTTGAGATGACGGCTAAATTTTTGCGTAGAGGTTATAAAATTTTAGAACTGCCTATTTCATATCGAAGCCGAACTTATACTGAAGGAAAAAAAATCAAATGGATTGATGGAATAAAGGCTATTTTTACTATTATTAAGTATAAATTTCATGATTGAATTTTTTAAAAATTATTTTTCTTTACCGATTAAACAATATTTTTATATTAACGTTATTCCGGAGTATAATATTGCCGGAATTTTTGATTCTTTATATTTTTATTTTATTATTATTTTGGCTATTGTTATAATTATTATTTTTAGTAGAATTTTTTTAATTAAATATCGCCACAAGATAAATTTTAATAAAACTTTTTTATATTTTCTGTTGATTTTTTGGCTGATTACTTCTTTACGCTGGTTTGGTATTGAAGCAGAATTGTTAAAAAAAGATTTTAAAGAATTATTCGGACAAAATTTAGCTGTTCAACGCACCAATTTAACAATAAGAGCAATGCGGTCAACGGAATTACCGCCAAATTGGTATGATTTGTATGATTTTTTGCAATTTGTCCAAAAAGAAATTCCTGTTGGAAAGACCGCTTATTTTTTACCCGATGATAATACTTTAAAATTTTGGACAAAATATTGGCTTTATCCGAATTTATGGGTTGAAACTACCTATTTGTTCAGGGCAGATTATATTCTTGTTTTTAATTTAGAAATAAAAGAAATACCTAAAAATTTTGAAAAATATCGCGAATTTGCGCCAAATCAATTCATTTTAAAAAAGATTTAGATATGAATATATTGAAATTAATTTTATTTTTATTCATTCCCGGTTTATTAGGCTGGGGTATTTTAAGACCATTAATAGGTCAAAAAGAAAAATTTAATTTTTTTAAATTAATGATTTTGTCTTTTGGCTTGGGCACCGGAATACTTACTTTTTTAATGTTTTTTTGGGGATTTTTAAATTTGCCTATTAAATATTTTATAATTTTTATTTCAATTTTGGCCGGTTTGATTTTAATATTTTACATATTCTTGGGCGGGCGTTGGAAAATGCCGAAAATTAAAATGCGCCGGTTTGATTTTAATTGGTTGGAAATGATTTTAATTTTAATTATTCTTTTCCAGGTTTTTTATGTTTTTTCCACCAGTATGATGCGGCCGATTATAAATTTTGACGCTGTAGCCAATTACGGTCTTAAGGCAAAAATGATTTTTTATGAAATTAAAAACTTTTTCAACTTGGATTCCAATATATTTTTAGGCGGCGATTCGCATATTAATTATCCTCTTCATATTCCTTTGTTGATGGCTTGGACTTATTTCGGCATGGGCCAGGTAAATGATGTTTTAGTAAACATAATTTTTGCTTTTTATTTTTTGGCTTTAATCGGTTTTGTTTATTTAAGTTTAAAAGAAAAAATCGGCCGTCAAAATTCTTTGATTTTTACCATGTTTTTGGCTACTCTGCCGCTTTTAAATTATCACGGTTTTAACGCTTATTGCGATTTGCCCTTGGCTTTTTATTTTACCGTGGCCGCCATTTCCTTGTTTAAATATTTTAAAAATAAAAACAAAACCGACCTGATTTTGGCCGGTATTTTTGCCGGATTAACAACCTGGATTAAAAACGAAGGATTGATTTTGGCCGGTATTTTAATTATTGTTTTCGTAATTTATTTGATTCTTGAAAAAATAATAAAATTTAAATTTAAAAGTTTTTTGTTGTTTATTTTTTGTTTTTTGATTTTCTTTTTGCCATGGTTTCTTTTTAAAATAATTTTCGGTTTCGGTTACAGCAATCTTTCTCCGGAGGCCGTATTTTTAAACGGTTTTCATCCCGAAATTTTTTCAAAAATTTTGGAGCAATTATTTATTTTTCATTCTTTCCATATTTGGCCTGGCATTTTTTTGATAATTTTAATTTTAAATTGGCGACAAGTTTTTATTAAACCTAATATTTATTTGTTTTTAATTATTTTTGGCGCTTTGACCGGTTTTTTATTTATTTATCTTTTTACTTCGGCTTATCAATTTGTGATAGATAGCACGGCCAGCAGCCGCAATTTATTGGTTATTATGCCGTTAACCGTTTTTTTGGCAGGCCTGCTTTATAAGGGTGGTAAGAAAGAGGAAAATTTGTTATAATTAAGTCATTATGAATGTTTTTTATTGGTTCTTCAGTTTTATTTTTGGCTTGTCAATCGGCAGTTTTTTGAACTGTTTGATTTGGCGTTTGCATATTAAAAAATCAATTCAAGGACGTTCTGTTTGTCCTGATTGCGGCCATCAAATTGCCGGGTATGATAATATTCCTGTTTTAAGTTTTATTTTTTTAAAAGGGCGTTGCCGTCATTGCCATCAAAAAATTTCTTGGCAGTATCCGATAGTTGAATTGGCGACTGGTCTTCTTTTTGTATTTTCTTTTTTAATTTTAGATTCCAGGCTTCATATTTTAGACTCTATATTTTATATTTCACTTTTTCGCTATTGGATTATCTCAGCCGTTTTAATCTTTACTTTTGTTTATGATTTTAAATATCTTGAAATTGAAGATGTTGTTCTTCTGCCTTCGGCCGGAATAGTTTTTGTCTTGGATTTATTGCTCGGTTATTCGGCGATTAAAATATTTTTAACTGTTTTAATCGCTGTTCTTTTTTTTCTTCTCCAATATTGGATAACCAAAGGCAAAGGAGTTGGACTGGGCGATTATAGAATCGGTATTTTTATGGGCATGGCTTTGGGTAATTGGTCACAGTTGGCAGTGGCGATTTTTATTTCTTACATTGTCGGCACTTTAATCAGTTTAATTTTATTGATTGGCAAAAAGAAAGGAATAAAAAGCATGATTCCCCTGGGGCCGTTTTTGGCTATCGGAACATTTGCCGCAATTTTTTACGGTCAACAAATAATTAATTGGTACTTGTATTAGAATTTAGAATATGGCAAATAAAAATATACTAAAACCGATTCCAAATTCCAATCCGCCAGCTGGCGGACCAAATTCCGGTAAAAGAGCTTTCACTCTTATTGAGCTTGTTGTTGTTATCAGTATTACAGCTTTAATTGCCGGGATGGTTTTTGCCAATATGAGAAGCGGCGGTCGTTCCGTAAATATTAATTCCGACGCGGAAAAATTAGCAGGAGTTATTAAACAGGCCCAAATGATGTCTTTAAGCGGCCAGCAAATTAATGGGATCAGGCCGGACGATGGATACGGCGTTTATATTACAACTAATTCTTATAAACTTTTTGTTAATGATAATTTAGGCTCCAGTCATTTATATGAAGCCGAAGATACGGTTGTTCAATCTTTTGATTTTACTCAGTATGTGGAAGCGAGTCCGACCGGAACGACCATAATTTTTATTCCACCTCAGAGTACAATTTATGTTGATGGAAGCCAACTTGGGGATCCGAAAACATTAATCCTCACTCAAACTCAAGAAAATTTAAATGCTTATGTGAGAATTAAGGCTTATGGCGAAGTTGATGTCCGCAAGTCGCCATAGTAATCAAAATCTTAAAAATTATTTTAGAAATCAAAATTATAAATTATGAAACGCAGCGCGCAAAGTTTAATTGAGACCATTGTTGCTATTGGCATGATCACGGTCGCCATAGTGGCTATTTTATCTGTAGGTTTAAGCAATTTAATGTTAAGCGGACAAACCTCGGAAAGAGTGATAGCGACAAATTTGGCTCGCGAAGGGGTTGAAATTATTAATGCCATCAGGAGTAGCCAAAGATTGGATCCGGATCAAACCTGGCCTTATGGTATGACAAATGGCAATTGGATAGTTGATTACGACGATTCCAGTTTAACCGCAGCCGATTCCGCTACAATTGGTGCATGTGATAATTGCAGTCTTTATATAACCGGTAATGATGTTTATACTCGTGATTCCGGCAGTAATACATTAACGATTTATCGCAGATTAATTAATATTTCTGATGGCGATATTTTAGGCGGAAATTGTCTTAACGTGGGAGATTGCGAAAAAATAATTACCTCCACGGTTTATTGGACAGAGAGAGGAAGACCGCACAGTATTGAACTTAAAACTCATTTAACAGATTGGAGATAAAGATGGAATCTAGAATATGGAATTTAGAATTTAGAATAAAAAACAAAAAATTTAAAATATGGAAGAAAGAACAATAATAAAATCATTTACTGATTTGATGGTGTGGCAGGAAAGCCATAAGCTTATTTTATTGATTTATAAAATTACCAAAAAATTTCCAAAAGAAGAACTTTTTGGTTTAACAAATCAAATGCGTCGAGCCGGAGTTTCAATTACGTCTAATATCGCTGAAGGATTTTCCAGACAAAGTTTTAAAGAAAAATTACAGTTTTATTATATGGCTCTTGGCTCACTGACTGAAGTCCAAAATCAATTTTTAATAGCCAAAGATTTAAAATATTTAGATCAAATAGAGTTTAGAGAAGCTATTGGGCAAATAACAAGCGTTCATAAATTATTGAATGCTTTTATTAAAAAATCTAAATTGATTCTAAGTTCTAATCCAAATTCCAAATTCCAAATTCCAAATTCTAGTAATAAGGGTTTCACCCTCATTGAGCTTTTGATTTCTTTAAGTATTTTAGTAGTAGTGATCTTATCAGCAGTTGGTATTTATATTAATATTATCGGCACGCGCAGTAAAAGTTTGGGGCAATTGAATCTTCAGGAAGATGGGCAGTATATCATGAGCTTGATTGTGAAAGATATCCGCGCCAATAAAATAGATTATGATGAATATGGCGATAGTGATGAGAAAGATTGCGGAATTATAAACGTGAGCACCCTGAAAGTAGGAGACAATACTTCATCAAGAGTGGCAAAATTATGTTTACTTGATTTTAGTGCGACGCCGAATAAAATCAGATATAAAAGATGTCTTGATCCGAATAATGCAAACAGAGGTGTCCTAAAAATATGCAGAGGTGTTGACTGCACGACCAATGATTGTCCCTCCACGGGCGATACTTATCAAACAATAACTATGGCTAATTTGGGTGTTGAGCGCCTTGATTTTTATATCAATCCGTTTACTAATCCTTTTACGGCCGGTTCTATTACTTATATTCATCCTCGGGTTACTATAATTTTAAAATTAAAATCTTTAATTGAGAAACCCGGTGAAAAACAAATAATTCTTGAGCAGACGGTTCCCCAGAGATACGAGCTCAAAAAATAGAATTTGGAATTTAGAATATAGAATTTAGAAAAAATAAAAATAAGAAAATAACATAAAATATGGAAAATAAAAATATACTAAAACTGGTTCCAAATTCCAATCCGCCAGCTGGCGGACCAAATTCTAGTAAAGATGGTCTTTCCATAATTTTAATTCTTTTGATTATTTCTTCTATTTTAACGGGCACGGTTATCGTTGGAGAAACTATTGTTAGACATACGCAGATAGTCAAAGGCGCTGAAGTTTCCGAAAAAGCCTTTTTTGCCGCTGAAACCGCGGTTGAAAAAGCGATTTATGGAGTGTTTAAAAATTACGCCAGTGTTACCACCGTTACCGAGGGCAGTATAATTTATGGCGCGACTTCCGCGACTTATTCAGCCAGTGTTAGCATCGACGTTGAAAATCCCGATACGGGTATTGATATAACAAATAGTGATCCTTGGATAATTTCTTTGGGAGAAGGAGAATCCTTTCAATTGAATTTGGATCTAAACAGCACGGCTTATCCTACGGCCTTGAGAATTGATCGGACGGGCGATGGTTTTGGTGATTTGATTTTTTATCAATGTACCGCTTCCAGTAACGGATGTTCTTCTACGGAAAATCAAATTTTTTACTCGAATTTTACCGGACAGGATATTACTTTTAGTCCGTCTATTCCGACAAATTATTATCGAATTAGAATAAATAATTCAGGCGGAACCGGCACTTATACTTTAAAACCAAATTCCGCTACCCTGCCGATTGGTGTAAATATCACGGCGGAAGGATTCTATGGCGGTTACGAACGTCAGATAAATGACAATTATCCGAAGTGGCAGAAATTCGGGATATAATTTTTTTAATGTTTTTATCCACCCTTAAAGAATTGTAAATTTTATAATTAGTAATATACTTAATAGTATAATAATTAAAATTCTCAGAAAGAATTTTTAATAAAAATATGAAAATTTCCAATAAAGCGATAACTAATAAATTTTTAGTAAAAAGTTTTTTTATCGCTATTTTAATTATCAGTGCCAGCGCAATGGTTGTTTTTGCCTGGACAGAACCGACTTTAAGTCCGCCGGACGGAAATACTTCGCCGCCGATTAATGAGGGTTTAACCAGCCAGGGCAAGCTGGGTAATTTAGGTGTTGGAACAACAAGTCCGATAGAAAAACTTGAAATATATTCCGGAAATATTAATATTCGCCGTCCGGATAATAGCGCTACTATGGGCCTTCTTTTTTCTCAAGGAGTTAATGATTTATGGAGAACTTATATAACCAATGATAGCGCATCTGACTTAAGATTCCGGGCAGGCGCTACCGACCATATGACAATTCAATATTCTACTGGCAATGTCGGCATCGGAACAACAGTTCCAGGATATCCATTGACAGTCAATGGCATTGTCCAAATTGGAACTAATTTATATCTTAATGGCGGAACGACAAAATATCTTTATGCCTCAGGGAGTGAATTAAGGATTGGAAGCCTCGGCGGCGGTGGTTTTATTTCATTTTACGGCAATGACGGTTCAAATCGCGAAATGATGAGAATGACAGGCGCGAATTTGGGTATCGGGACAACAATTCCGGCATACAAGTTAGATGTGGTAGATAATACAAATGATATTAATGTTGGAGTTCGCGCAACGGCTGCTTCTAAAGCCGTTTATCTTAGATTAGAAGGTACTCACACTACCTATGGTGGTGTTATATATAAGACATCGGGGGCTGATACTTGGAAATTGGGAAATTTCGGAGATACTGCCGATTCCTTTAATATTTATACAGCAGGTTCAAATAGAATGACAGTATTATCCGGTGGCAACATCGGCATCGGGACAACAATCCCGACTACGGTCTTAGATATTAATGGTGCTTTAACCGCTCGAGGTATGGCTGCTCCTTCAACTTCACCTGCGGGTCAAGGCAGAATATATTTTGATTCAACGGCCAATGTATTTAAGGTTTCAGAACATGGTGGCGTTTATACTAATCTTGTGGGTGGAAATTATTGGACCCGCGATAGTGGAAATGGATATCTTTATTCTACGACTCTTACTGACAAAGTCGGTATCGGGACAACGGTTCCGGGGTATAAATTACAGATCAACAATACAGCAAAATCCGGGGCTGATAATGCGTTAGTCGCGATTAGCAGTTCTGATGCGACAAATCCTTTTCAATTTATTATTGGTAGGTCTGCGGCAGGAGCAGATTCTTATTACTCACTCCAATCAGTCGAGCAGAATACTGGTTATCGGGATATCGTGTTGCAACCAAATGGCGGCAATGTCGGAATTGGAACAACGGATCCGGGAGCGTATAAATTAAATGTAAATGGACAAATTTTAGCCACTAGCTATATTCGCAGTGATAGTTATGTCCAAAGTCGTTCAACCACTCCTTATCTTGATTTATATCAAGATGGACAACAAGAGTGGAAAATTGGACAACTTACAGCTGGCAGTAAAACTTTAACATTACAAGCTACTGGAGCAGCATCTCCAGATGTAATGACTTTATTGTCAACGGGTAATGTCGGTATTGGGACAACAGTACCGGTTTCACCGTTGCATATTTATAAAGCAGTTGGCGGTGGAGGTATTACTACTTTTCTTACATTAGATCCGCATAGCGGAACCAATGAAGATGGTTCAGCTATTGATTTTATTACTTCAACAGATACGGCAACTGTGGGAACTAAAATTGCAGGGGTGCGCGATGCGGCAGGTGCGTATGCTTCTTTAAGATTTACAACAAGAGGTTCAGATGGATTATTAGAACGAGTCAGAATAGCAAATAACGGCAAAGTCGGCATCGGGACGACAATACCGGGATATAAACTTGATGTTTGGGATTCCGGAGATGCGGCTATAACCAGAATTAATAATAATAACACAACCCATTACTATACCGGTTTGCGATTAGACAGAGAAGCTTCAGAGAAATGGTTTGTGGGTATGAATGCCACTGCCAGTAATGATAATTTAGTATTCAGGCGAGCAGGCACTACTGATGATATGGTAATCAGCACGAGCGGTTATGTCGGCATTGGAACAACCGCGCCAATATCGCAATTATCCGTAGCCATACCATACGCAAAAACCGATACCACAGAGCGCGATGCAATTAACATGGTGACCAATGATACAAATCCCTTTAAACTGAATTTTTCAATTACAGGAGCGGCCACCATAGCCAATCGAGCGGCAATTTTACAAACCAGCGATAGTGGCTTGGCTTATGGCGGAAATTTAATTCTTCAACCGAATACGGGCAATGTCGGTATTGGGACAACTGGACCAAGTGCTAATAAATTAGTTGTTGATGGCGGCGGACTTACTTTTCAAGGCGGCGGTTCTCATTATATTACCGGTTTAACGCCATTGGGAGCTGGCGATCCTGATACTTATGCCGCGAATAAAGGTTATGTTGATGCTATCGCAACGGGCAGTGTTGGTCTTTGGCAAGGTAGTATGACTGGCAATATTTATAAGGCTA